>NZ_JBVIQR010000022.1:51429-73275 GCF_055576875.1 Streptomyces sp. NPDC033229
CGTTTCGTCTTCCCCCCCTCCCCCCCCCCCTCCCCTCCCCTCTCCCCCCCCCCCCCCCCCCCCCCCCCCCCCCCCCCCCCCCCCCCCCCCCCCCCCCCCCCCCCCCCCCGCGCCCGCAGGGCGCCCACCGCCGCAGGCGGCAACGACGCGCCCGCGGCCAAAAGATCCGCCGGTCAGGCGAGAGGCGGCAACGGCGGCCCGTAGCCGACGAACCGCCGGCCAGGCTAGGCGCGGCGGCGGGAGGCCTCGTAGAGCACGACACCGGCCGCGACGCCGGCGTTCAGCGACTCGGCGCCACCGGGCATCGGGATGCGGACGCGGAAGTCGCAGGTCTCGCCGACGAGGCGGGACAGGCCCTTGCCCTCGCTGCCGACGACGATGACGACGGGGCCGGCGAGGGCCTCCAGCTCGTGCAGCTCGACGTCGCCGTCCGCGGCGAGGCCGACGACCGTCAGACCGGCCTTCTGGTACGACTCCAGCAGCCGGGTCATGTTGGTCGCGCGGGCCACCGGGGTGCGGGCGGCGGTACCGGCGGAGGTCTTCCAGGCGCTGGCGGTCATGCCGGCCGCGCGGCGCTCGGGGACGACGACGCCGTGGCCGCCGAAGGCGGAGGCCGAACGGACAACGGCGCCGAGGTTGCGCGGGTCGGTGATGCCGTCGAGCGCGACGATCAGCGGGTCCTTGCCGGCGTCGAAGGCGGCGGCGGTGAGGTCGTCCGGGTGGGCGTAGTCGTACGGCGGCACCTGGAGCACGAGGCCCTGGTGGTTGAGGCCGTTCGTCATCCGGTCCAGCTCCGGGCGGGGCGCCTCCATGAGGTTCAGGCCCTTTTCGGAGGCGAGCTGGATGGCCTCGCGCACGCGCTCGTCGTTGTCCAGGTACTGCTGGACGTAGAGCGTGTTCGCGGGGACGCCCTCGCGCAGCGCCTCGACGACCGAGTTACGGCCGACGACCAGCTCGTTGGTGCCCTTGGGGCCGCCGCGGCGCGGGGCCGGACGCTTGGTCTCGTGCCGCGCCTTGGCACTGGCGAGGCGGTTCTTCTTGTGTCCCTTGCGCTCGGACGCGGGCGGGGTCGGGCCCTTGCCCTCCAGGGCCTTACGTCGCTGGCCTCCGCTGCCGACCTGCATGCCCTTCTTGTTGGACGTGCGGCGGTTCCTGCGCTGAGTGTTGCCGGCCATGGGTCACCTTGTTTCTTCTACTGCTCAGGGCCGATGGGGACGGCTCAGAAAACGTACGTACGAAAAGTGTCTCTCAGGACGCCCGGCGGTGCCGGGCGTCACTGATCAGGACAGCGACCAGCGGGGGCCGGACGGGGTGTCCTCGATGGCGAGACCGGACTGCTGGAGCTGGTCGCGGATGGCGTCGGCGGTGGCGTAGTCCTTGCGCCCGCGGGCCGCCTGCCGCTGCTCGAGGACGAGCCGGACCAGCGAGTCCACGACGCCGTGCAGATCGTCGCCGCGGTCCGCGCCGGAGCCGGCCCACTGCTCGTCCAGCGGGTCGAGGCCCAGCACGCCGAGCATGGCGCGCACCTCGGCCAGCCGGGCGACGGCGGAGTCCTTGTCGTCGGCGGTCAGCGCGGAATTGCCCTGCCGGACCGTGGTGTGGACGATGGCGAGCGCCTGCGGGACGCCCAGGTCGTCGTCCATCGCCTCGGCGAAGGCGGGCGGCACCTCGGCGGCGGGCTCGACCTGCTGGCCGGCCAGCTCGCAGGCCCGCTGGATGAAGCCCTCGATCCGCGCGAACGCGGACTCGGCCTCGCGCAGCGCTTCCTCGCTGTACTCGATCATCGAGCGGTAGTGCGGGGTGCCGAGGTAGTAGCGCAGGACGATCGGGCGCCAGTGCTTGACCATCTCGGAGACGAGCACCGAGTTGCCGAGCGACTTGCTCATCTTCTCGCCGCTCATGGTGACCCAGGCGTTGTGCGCCCAGAAGGCGGCGAAGTCGTCGCCGAAGGCCTTGGCCTGGGCGATCTCGTTCTCGTGGTGCGGGAAGATCAGGTCGAGGCCGCCGCCGTGGATGTCGAAGGACGCGCCCAGGTACTTGTGCGCCATGGCGGAGCACTCCAGGTGCCAGCCCGGGCGGCCGCGGCCCCAGGGCGTCTCCCAGCTGGGCTCGCCCGGCTTGGACGCCTTCCACATGGCGAAGTCGCGCGGGTCGCGCTTGCCGGCCTCGACGTCGCCCGCCGCGCGGAGGTCGTCGAGCTGCTGGTTGGAGAGGGCGAGGTAGCCGGGGTAGGAGCGCACATCGAAGTAGACGTTGCCCTCGGCGGCGTAGGCGTGACCGCGCTCGATCAGGCCGCGCATCATCTCGATCATCTCGGGCACGTGGCCGGTGGCGCGCGGCTCGTAGGTCGGGCGCAGGCAGCCGAGCGCGTCGTACGCCGCGTTGAAGGCGCACTCGTTCTCGTAGCCGATCGACCACCAGGGGCGGCCCTGCTCGGCCGCCTTGGCGATGATCTTGTCGTCGATGTCCGTGACGTTGCGGATGAAGGTCACGTCGTAGCCGCGGTAGGTGAACCAGCGGCGCATGATGTCGAAGTTCAGGCCCGACCGGATGTGGCCGATGTGCGGTGCGGCCTGCACGGTGGCACCGCAGAGGTAGATCGAGACACAGCCCGGTGTGAGCGGGGAGAAGTCGCGGATCTGCCGGGCGCTGGTGTCGTACAGGCGAATGGTCACGGAACCAGGGTAGTGGGCGTAAGGGAGTGCCCCGGGCAGTAGGTGCTTTCCGGCCGGGGGGAAGGCCTTGTCCGGACAGGGATCGCGCCTGTCGGCGGGGTCGCGGAGGCTTCCGTACCGGTTTCACCGAGTGCCGGATCCGGGCCCTCGCGGCACGTTTTGCCCGTTATTTGCCTTTTGCGTCAAAAGTACAAATACCCGTGGTAGCTTCCCCGGCACGCCCCATCTCCTCGGTGAGGCGCCGCGGAACCCAGGAGGGGCGTTGCACTCCACTCTGCCGGTACAGCAGGAGCATCCGGAACCGCCGGCCCCGGTCCGGCCCCGGCCGGAGCAGGACCGGGCGCCCGGCAGGCTGGCCGCGCTGGACGGGCTGCGGCTGCTGGCGGCGCTGATGGTGGTGGCGTACCACTACATCGCGTTCGGCAGCGGTGCGTGGGAGGGGCCGTCGCGGTCGCTCTTCCCGACGGCCTATCTGCCGGCCTCGTACGGCTGGCTGGGTGTTCAGCTGTTCTTTCTGATCAGCGGCTTTGTGATCTGCATGAGCTGCTGGGGCAAGAGTGTCGGACGGTTCGCCGCTTCGCGCGTGACCCGGCTCTACCCCGCGTACTGGTTCGCGGTGCTGGCCGTCTCGCTCGTCCTCTATCTCTGGCCGGTGGTCAATGAGACGCCCAGGCCGCAGGACGTCGCCGTCAATCTCACCATGCTCCAGGATCCCCTGGGGGTGGCTCCCGTCGACGGCGTCTATTGGACGCTGTGGATCGAGATGCGCTTCTACCTGCTCTTCGCGCTCGTCGCCTGGAAGGGACTGACGTACCGGCGGGCGGTGGGCTTCTGCGTCCTGTGGGCCGTCGCGGCGGTCGTCGCCCGGGGCGTGGGCGACCGTACGCTCGGCGAGATCCTGCTGCCGCAGGATTGCTGGTACTTCATCGCCGGCATCGCCTTCTATCTGATGTACCGATTCCGACCGAATCTGGTGCTCTGGTTGATCGTCTCGGTCAGCTTCCTGATCGTGCAGCACGATCTGCTCGCCGCCCACGCGCGAGCGGAGAGCCATATGGGGCACAGCGTCCCGCGGTGGCCGACCTTGCTGCTGATGACCGTGTTCTTCGCCGCGGTCATGGCCGTCGCGCTCGGCTGGACCCGGCGCCTCGACTGGCGCTGGCTGGCCACGGCCGGGGTGCTGACCTATCCCCTCTACCTGCTCCACGAGCGCATCGGCTGGGTGGTCATCAAGCACGCCGACGGACATGTGCCGCGCTACGTCCTGCTGCCCGCCCTGGTCCTCGGGATGCTGCAGGCCGCCTGGCTGACGCATCGCTATGTGGAACGACCGTTGGCACGAGCGATCAAGTGCGGTCTCGAACGCGCGATGGCGGACATCCGAGGAGGTCAAGCGACCATCTCGGGGAATTCAAGTGTGCGGAAGTGAAGGAAGTGAAGAGAGTGATCGCGAGAGAACCGTCACGGCGACGCGGACAGGTTCCTATGTCAACATGCCTGCGAATAGCCCCTGCATACTATGAACCGACTGCACAACGGGAGAGGACGACATGCGTTTCGCCAGCCGAGGTGATCTCGATGGCGGCCGGGTAGCCGTCCGGCGCTCCGCACCCAGGCTCTACGTCCTGGACGGGCTCCGTCTGATAGCCGCCCTCATGGTCGTGCTGTTCCACCTCGTCTCGCTGCGCGGTGGATGGGACCGGCCCGCGGCCGAGATATTTCCCGCCGCGCAACCCCTCGCCCGCTACGGCTGGCTCGGCGTCGAGGTCTTCTTCCTGATCAGCGGCTTCGTGATCTGCATGAGTACCTGGGGGCGCACTCTGGGTGATTTCGTGGTCTCCCGGGTTTCGCGGATCTATCCCGCGTACTGGGTCGCGATATTCCTGACCGCGGGCGTCATCACCATGTGGCCGCAGGTCCGCGACGTGAAGAACTGGGACGTCGTCCTCACCAACCTGACGATGCTCCAGCAAGGGCTGGGGGTCTGGGATGTCGACGGCGTCTACTGGACGCTGTTCGTCGAGCTGAAGTTCTACGTGCTCTTCGCGATCGTCGTCGCCACCGGTGTCACCTACCGCAAATGCGTGCTTTTCTGCGGGATCTGGACGGTGGTCTCGATCACCGCCCCCACGGTCGACAACAAGCTCCTCGACATGTGGGCGATGCCGATCTTTGCGCCCTATTTCATCGCGGGCATCGCCTTCTATCTCATGCACCGCTTCAAGCCCACGGCGGTGCTCTGGGGCATCGTGATCATGTCCCTGCTGCTCGCGCTGCACCAGGTGCCACGGCGGGTCTCGGACAACTCCACCGAGGTGATTCCGACCTGGCCCGCCACGCTGATCGTCGTCATCGCCTTCGCCCTGATGGCGATCATCGCGCTGGGCTACTGCGACCGGTTGCAGTGGCGCTGGCTCGCGACGGCGGGCGCGCTGACCTACCCGCTCTATCTGATCCACCAGTACATCGGCATGACGCTGACCTACTGGCTGCGCCACAAGGTCCCCGCGCCGCTGCTCGTCGGCGGCATCATCGCGCTCATGCTGGGCGCCGCCTGGGTCCTGCACCGCTGTGTGGAGCGCCCGCTGGGCAAGTGGCTGCGCCGGGTGCTGCAGAAGGGCATGGAGGAGATGCGCCAGCAGTCGGCGGCCGACGCCGAGCGACGCGTTTCGGCACCGGAGGCGCCGCCGCTGAGCACGGTGGACGTTCCACCGGTACTGCGACAGCAGCGCCCGTACGAGCAGAAGGAGCCCGACCGCGTCGGCGTGGGGGCCTCGGGCGCGCCCGACGGCTCCTGACGGCCGGTCCCGCCGGTCCGGTCCGGAGCGGCGGGACCGGCCTCGGCTCAGAGCGAGCCCACGACCTTGCGCGGCGTCACCCGGACGACGACGCGCTCGGCGTCGTCCTTCGCGGCCGGGTTGAACTCCGCGTAGGCCTTCCCGGTGTACTTCCGTGACAGCTCATTGATCAGTTCCTGGCCGCCCTCGGTCGTGAGGGTGACGCTGCCGCGGACCTCGGCGTAGGTGTAGGGCGCGTTGGACGGGTTGATCATGACGGTGACCCGGGGGTCGCGGCGGAGGTTCCGCTCCTTGCGGCGGCCGACGGTCGTCGAGATCAGCAGGTCGTCACCGTCGCGCTTGACCCAGGTGACCGACAGCTGAGGGCTGCCGTCGGGCTGCACGGTCGCCACGGTCGCGAAGACGGGGCTGTCGTCGATGAGCTTCTTCAGGTCGTCGGAGAGTGCGGCTGACACGGTGGGGTCCTTCCCTCGGTGACGGCGTCGCTTTCACCGTATTCGCAGCGCGCGCTCGGCCGAGGGACCTTTGACTGCGGGCGGGTTTTGCCGCCTGCGGCGGCGGGCGGGCTGAAAATCAGCCCGTCCGGCGATTGAGGACAGAGCACAGCAGCCCGTCCGGCGATTGAGGACACCGCCGCGCAGCGGTGGTGCGGACGGGACGTCCTCAGGCCGCGCCGGCGGCGGAACGCACCACCAACGCCGTGGCAATGGCCGCCAGGCCCTCCGCCCGGCCCGTGAGGCCCAGACCGTCGGTGGTGGTGCCGGAGACGGACACCGGGGCGCCGATCGCCGCCGAGAGGACCTTCTGTGCCTCCTCGCGCCGCTTGCCGATCTTCGGCCGGACGCCGATCACCTGGATGGCGACGTTGCCGATCTCGAAACCGGCCGCCCGTACGATCCGGGCGGCCTCCGCCAGCAGGGTGACGCCGGCCGCGCCGGACCACTCGGGGCGGTCGGTGCCGAAGTGCGCGCCGAGGTCGCCGACACCCGCCGCGGAGAACAGCGCGTCACAGGCCGCGTGGGCGGCGACGTCGCCGTCGGAGTGCCCGGCGAGGCCGTGGGTGGCGTCCTCCCAGAGCAGGCCCGCGCACCACAGCTCGCGGCCCTCCTCGAAGGCGTGCACATCCGTGCCGATGCCCACCAGGGGCAGCACCAGGGGCTCAGAAGCCATCGTTGGCCCTCCTGCGGGCGAGTACGGCCTCGGCCAGGACCAGGTCCAGCGGCCGGGTCACCTTGAAGGCCTCCTCGTGGCCGGGCACGACGACGACCTCGGTGCCGAGCCGCTCGACCAGGCCGGCGTCGTCCGTGGCGCCCTCGCCCTCGCGGGCGGCGGCGGCGAACTTCTCGTGGGCGGCCACCAGCGTGGCGCGGTCGAAGCCCTGCGGCGTCTGTACGGCCCGCAGCAGCGCCCGCTCGGGCGTGCCGACGACCGGCTCGGGCTCGCCCGCGGCGTCGCCGGTGCGCGGCTCGACCTGCTTGACGGTGTCCGCGAGGGGCAGCGCGGGGACGACGGCGGGCGCGCCGTCGTGGACGGCCGCGACGACGGCGTCGACCGTGTCGACGGGCACCAGGGGGCGCGCGGCGTCGTGGACGAGGACGGTGGTGATGTCGTCGGTGAGGGCCCGCAGGCCGAGCCGCACGGACTCCTGACGGGTCCCGCCGCCGGGGACGACCAGCACCTCGGTGGGGTCGTGGTCCGCGAGGGGGTGCTCGTCGAGGAGGTTGCGGACCTCGGCGGCGCCGTCCGGCGGGGCGACCACGACGACGAGCGAGACGGCCCGGGAGGCCGCCATCGCGCGGACCGCGTGGATCAGCATGGGCGTGCCGTTCAGGGCGCGCAGCGCCTTGGGCGCGCCGGGGCCGAGCCGCACCCCGCGGCCCGCCGCGGGAATGACGACGGCGGTGCGTCCGGATGCGCCGACGGTGGCTCGATCGGACATTGCGTTGGCGTTCAGGTTTGCTTCCTCGGCCGAATTGGGTATGGCCTCAGCGTGCCGGGCACGATGCCCCGACCAGCCCCTTCCGTGACGACTGGTCGGGCCGGCTGCCCGGGCCCGGCACACCAAGTACGGCGTTGAACGTGCGGCGTGAGCGACATCAGCGCCATAAAACGCCGCCGGAGCAGAGATGCCGCAGCGCCCGGCGAATGACCTTCGTCATCACGCGGGCACCGCGGCACTTCTTTACGTCCAGCACCTGCTGTGGATCCAGCGCGCGGATCCCGCACTACGTCAGGACGCGAGAACCTCGTCGAGCAGGGCCTCGGCCTTGTCCTCGTTGGTGTTCTCCGCGAGGGCGAGCTCGCTCACCAGGATCTGCCGCGCCTTGGCGAGCATGCGCTTCTCTCCGGCGGAGAGTCCGCGCTCGCGCTCGCGACGCCACAGGTCGCGCACTACCTCGGCGACCTTGATCACGTCACCCGAAGCGAGCTTCTCGAGATTTGCCTTGTAGCGACGGGACCAGTTCGTCGGCTCTTCCGCATACGGTGCGCGGAGCACCTCGAAGACCCGGTCCAGCCCGTCCTGGCCGACCACATCGCGCACGCCGACGAACTCCGCATTGTCCGCTGGCACGCGAACCGTCAGGTCACCCTGGGCAACCTTCAGCACCAAGTAGGTCTTGTCCACGCCTTTGATCTGGCGAGTTTCGATGGCCTCGATCAGCGCGGCCCCGTGATGGGGATAGACCACGGTGTCGCCAACCTTGAACGTCATGTGACAGGTACCCCTTCCGTGACTATCCAGTCTAACACGAGAAGAGGGCGTTCTGAATGGCGTTTTCGCAGGTCAGGGCATATCTCGGGGCTTGACAACAGCAACCGGAACGTGCTGCGGGAGGCTTCCGGAAGCGGGTATTCGCAGGTCGGAGCGGTTGTCCGGGCGGGGTGAAACGGGCACGTTACACCCGCCCGGCAGGCCCCGCGAGCGACCGAACGTCCCGGTTTGCCGGGGTCCGGTCGGCGGACTTCCCCTACTCCGTTCGGGGTGCACCCACCTTCTGTGCGCGGAATCCCGAATTGATCACTTGGAACTTGATCAATTAGGGAACCCCTTCCGCGACCCCTCGCATTCCTTAACCGATAATCCTCCGTACCGCTCCGACGCCGGTTCCGGACGCGCACACGGGCGATATTCGGCCGCTCACACAGAGCGTGTGCGATCGACTACGGCGACCGGGTGAGTGACGACGAGTAACGACGGGTAACAGGGTCCGTGGACCGGTCGAGTGGACCAGGCGAGTGGCACGGAGTTGACCATGGGGGCGGGTCGGGTGCGGAGGCTCTCCGACGGCTCGGTAACCTAAGGCCCGCTGACACATCCTTTACTTCGTCCAAGGAGATGCCGCCGCCGTGAGCAGCAGCCTTCGACGCGGCGCTCTCGCCGCTACCGCCCTCGTGCTCTCGATCGCCTCGCTCTCCGCCTGCGCGGCGGGCAACGATGCCCAGACGCTCGAGGTGAAGCCGGACAACGCCGCCACGTCGGTGGGTGACATCAAGCTTCAGAACATCAACGTCATCACCCAGCCGAAGCAGGAGGCCACCGGCCCCGCCGTCATCACCGGCAAGGTCTTCAACAACGGCCGCGAGGACCAGACGCTGACCGCGATCTCGCTGCCCGGCAAGGGCGCGACCGTGAAGCTCTCCCCGGCCAAGGGCACGGGCGCGCTCGTCATCCCGGCCGGCGGCTCCGTGACGCTCGGCGGCCAGGGCAACCCGTCCGCCGTCCTGCCGAACGGCCGCGAGGCGCTGAAGGACGGCGAGTCGCAGCCGCTCACGTTCGACTTCAGCTCGACCGGTGACGTGAAGGTCGCTGCGTTCGTCTTCCCGGCGAAGAGCTACTTCAAGGAGTGGGGCCCCGCCGAGCCCGCCCCGGCGAAGCCCGGTAAGCCGGCGCCGGGGAAGCCCAGCGGTACGCCGTCCGGCACCCCCTCGGGTACGCCGTCCGGCACTCCGGGCGCGGACGCCGGCCAGCAGTCCGGCGGCAACACCCCGCCCGCGGGCGAGCCGACGCGGCCCGACGGCCAGCAGCAGCACGGCCCGGGGCACTGAGCCGTGTGACCGTGTGACCTACGCCGAGGGGCCCGGAAGCGTAAAGCTTCCGGGCCCCTCGCGTTATACGGGCGGCCTCGGCCCGCCGGTCCGTGCCGCCTGCGGCGGCGAGCGCCCTGCGGGCGCGTCCTCAATCGCCGGACGGGCTTGATTCGGCTGAGCTCAGCCATGACCAGGCCCGCTGGGGGCACCTCCCAGCGGTAGCTGGGGGAGATTGAGGACACCGCGACACCGGCCTACGGCTCGAACTTGTAGCCCAGCCCCCGCACCGTCACCAGATAGCGCGGCGCGCCCGGGTCGGGTTCGAACCCCACCCCACGTGCGCCCCTCGCACCACTCGGCCCCGGCGGGCCTCCCGGGCTTCGGGCCGCTGCGCCGGACTCCGCCCGGCGACCAGGGCCGCGGGCCGGCCTACGGCTCGAACTTGTAGCCCAGCCCCCGCACCGTCACCAGATAGCGCGGCGCGCCCGGGTCCGGTTCGATCTTGGCGCGCAGGCGCTTGACGTGGACGTCGAGCGTCTTGGTGTCGCCGACGTAGTCCGCGCCCCAGACGCGGTCGATGAGCTGCATGCGGGTGAGGACCCGGCCCGCGTTGCGCAGCAGCATCTCCAGGAGGTCGAACTCCTTGAGCGGCAGGTCGACCTTGCCGCCGGAGACGGTGACGACGTGCCGGTCGACGTCCATCCGGACCGGTCCGGCCTCCAGCGCCGCCGGGGTGACCTCCTCCGGCTCGCCCCGGCGCCGCAGCACGGCCCGGATGCGGGCCACGAGCTCGCGTGAGGAGAAGGGCTTGGTGACGTAGTCGTCGGCTCCTATTTCCAGGCCGACGACCTTGTCGATCTCGCTGTCCTTGGCCGTCACCATGATGACGGGCACGTTGGAGCGCCCCCGCAGTTGCCGGCAGACCTCCGTGCCGGGCAGGCCCGGCAGCATCAGGTCGAGCAGGACCAGGTCGGCGCCATTGCGCTCGAACTCGTCCAGCCCGTCGGGCCCGGTGGCGGCGATGGCCACCTCGAAGCCTTCCTTGCGGAGCATGTAGGACAACGCGTCGCTGAACGATTCTTCGTCCTCGACGACGAGCACACGGGTCACGGACGGACCTCCGGTCGGGTCTCTTGGTCGCTCGGGGCGGAGTGGCACGGGCTGGTGGGGGTCACGGGAGGACCTCCGGGGTGGAAAGTCGGTCGTCGGTGTAGGAGTCCTCGGCGCGGACGTCGTCGGGGGCGGCCGTGCCGCCATTGCGCTCGATCAGTGTGCGCCCCCGGTCGCGGTCGCGGACCGCGCCCGCCTCGGGGAGCCGCAGGGTGAACGTCGAGCCCTGGCCCTCGGCGCTCCAGACCGTGACCTCGCCGCCGTGCGACGCGGCCACGTGCTTGACGATCGCGAGGCCCAGGCCCGTACCGCCGGTGGCGCGGGAGCGGGCGGGGTCGACGCGGTAGAAGCGTTCGAAGACCCGCTCACGGTCCTTCTCGGAGATGCCGATGCCCTGGTCGGTGACGGCGATCTCGATGAGGTCGCCGCCGGGCGCGGTGATGTGGCGGGCGGCGATGCCGACGCGGGTGCGGGCCGGGCTGTAGTTGACGGCGTTCTCCACGAGGTTGCCGAGGGCGGCGGCGAGCTGGCCGCGGTTTCCCCAGACGTGCAGGTCGGCGGTGCCGCCCGCGGCCATCGTGATCTGCTTCGTGCCGGCCTGGTGGCGGCAGCGGTCGATCGCCTCGGCGACCAGTTCGTCGACCCGGACGGGCTCGGAGTCCTCCAGCGGGTCGTCGTTCTGCACCCGTGAGAGATCGATGAGTTCCTGGACGAGGTTGGTGAGCCGGGTCGCCTCGATCTGCATGCGGCCGGCGAAGCGGGTGACGGCCTCGGGGTCCTCCGAGGCGTCCATGACGGCCTCGGAGAGCAGGGAGAGCGCGCCGACCGGGGTCTTGAGCTCATGGCTGACGTTGGCGACGAAGTCCCGGCGTACGGCCTCGATGCGGCGGGCCTCGGTGAGGTCCTCCACCAGCAGCAGCACGAGCCGGGAGCCGAGCGGCGCGACCCGGGCGGAGACCGCGAGGGCGTCGCCGCGGCCGGTGCCACGCCGCGGCAGGTCGAGCTCGACCTGGCGTATCTCGCCGTCGCGGCGGGTGTCGCGGGCCATCTGGAGCATCGGTTCGACGGCGAGCTTGCCGCCCCGGACCAGCCCGAGGGCGTACGCGGCGGAGCTGGCCTTGACGACGGCGTCGCCCTCGTCGAGGACGACGGCGGAGGACCGCAGCACCGACAGCACGGTGTCCACCCCGGGTGGGAGTACGGCGTCGGTGTGCAGGGAGCTGCGGCTCGGGCGGGCCTGGTCGCGCTCGCTCCAGCGGAACGCCAGCATGGCGATCACGCCGGTGCAGACCCCGGCGATGGCTGCCGCTGCGGCGACGGCCGCGTCCACGTTCATGAGTCAAGGTTATGCGCGTCTCCCGGCCGCCCCACAGCCAAATGGGGGGTGCCTCGAACACACGTTGCCGAGAGTTCACCTTCATGTCGGTACCGGTTCACTCCGGAGGCCGTTCGCCGTCGCGTTCCGGCCCGAACGTGGGACCGTGGGCGGGCGGAGAATCCCCCCGGCCAGCGTTACTCGGAGTGAGAGAAGGTCAGGCAATGCGGGACGCGTACCACGAGGAGCTGGATTCGATCGGCGAAGGACTCGTCGAGATGGCCCGGCTTGTCGGCTCCGCGGTCGGGCGCGCCACCACGGCGATCCTGGACGCGGACCTCAAGCTCGCGGAGTCCGTCATCGCGGCGGACGCCAAGGTGGACGACCTCCAGCGGGACCTGGAGGCGCGGGCCATCGCCCTGCTCGCCCGTCAGCAGCCGGTCGCCACCGATCTGCGGATCGTCGTCACCTCCCTGCGCATGAGCGCGGACCTGGAGCGCTCGGGCGACCTCGCCCAGCACGTGGCGAAGCTGGCCCGGCTGCGCTTCCCGGAGACGGCGGTCCCGCGCGACCTGCACTCCACGGTGCTGGAGATGGGCCAGTTGGCGCAGCGGCTGATGGCCAAGGCAGCCGAGGTGATCATCACCAAGGACGTCGACCTCGCGCTCCAGCTGGAGCACGACGACGACGCGATGGACCTGCTGCACCGCGCGCTCTTCCAGCACCTGATGGACGACCGCTGGAAGCACGGCATCGAGACGGCCGTCGACGTGACCCTGCTGGGCCGCTACTACGAGCGCTTCGCGGACCACGCCGTGTCCGTCGCCAAGCGCGTGGTCTATCTGGTGACCGGTGAGCACGCCGACGAGCTGACCCAGGCCAATGCGCAGTCCGGCCCGGTCGAGGGCGCGTAGGCCCCGGCGCGTGCGGCCGTGCGTGCTTCCGCGCGCCCTCGATGCGCCCGTACACCTGTGCGCCCCGGCATTGACGGCCGGATCGGGCGGTCCTTGACTGGGTGGGGCAGACCAACCTTCGAGGAGGTACCGCATGGCAGACGTGTTTGAGTCCCCTCCTGCGAACTTCGCCGAACGGGCGTCCGCGCCCGCGCTGAGCGGTTGTCAGTGCGGCCCCGGGTGCTCCTGCGGTTGCCAAAGCGGCGGATCGTGCCAGTGCGGCGGCGGTTGCGGCTGATTCACACACGCGCGTCACTCACAGGAAGGGCCCCCGACCGGTCACCGGTCGGGGGCCCTTTCGCGGGTGCCGCGCGTGGGGGGCCTACGGGGCCCACGGGGCCTACGTCGCCTTGCCCGTCAGATAGGCGGAGACGACGACGTTGGCGGTGTACGTACGCTTCTCGCGGTCGTAGGTGCCACCGCAGGTGATCAGGCGGAGCTCGGCGCGGTCCTTCTCGCGGGGCTCGTAGACCTTCGCGGCGTCGAAGCGGTCGTTCGCCACGACGGTGATGTCCTCGACGGTGAACTCGGCGGTGGAGCCGTCCGTGCGGGAGACCCTGACCGTCTCGCCCCGTTTGAGGGTGCTGAGGTCGTAGAACACGGCCCGGGTCTGCGGGGTGTCCACGTGTCCCACGAGGACGGCGACCCCGGCACTGCCGGGCTGGGGGCCCTCCATGTACCAGGCGACGGCGTTGGGCCGCTCGTACGGGGGCGGTTCGACGCCGCCCGCCGGGTCGAGCCCGTGGCCCTCGATCGGGGCCTTGAGGCCCCGGTCCTTGATGACCAGTTCCTTGGGGCCTGCCCCCGGCAGTGGTTCATGTGCCGGGGGCAGGCCATGCGCAGGGGGGCGGCCCGCAGCGACGCCCTTCTTCGGAGCCTTGGCTGCCGGCTCCTCGATGGTGTCACTGCCGCACAGGCACAGGGCCAGCAGCAACGCCACCCAGGCCACCCCTGTCAGCAGACGGCCGAGGCCACCTCTGCGCTGTTCTGACATGACGCCCGTTCTCTTCCCGTCACTGCTTCACGGTGCGGCGGCGGTACCAGAACATTCCACCGGCCAGGCCGGCCGTGGCACCCGCGGCGAGGAGAATGACCGGGACGTCGGACGAGGACTCCGTCGAGGACGAGGCCAGCTGCGCGGTGGCGCCACCGCCCGCGTGTGCGGGAGCGTGGGGCTTGCCGTGCCCGTCGTGACGGCCGTCGTGGTCCTTCTTGTGGCCGTCGTGACGCCCGTCGTGGTCGTGACGGCCGTGGTCCTTCTTGTGACCGTCGTGGTCGCCACGGCCGTCGTGGTCGTCGCGGCCCTCGTGGTCGTCGCGACCGTCGTGGTCGTGGCGGCCGTCGTGGTCCTTCTTGTGGCCGTCGTGACGCCCGTCGTGGTCGCCGCGGCCGTCGTGGTCGTCACGCCAGTCGTCGTCGCGCCAGTCGTCGTCGTCACCACGGCCGTCGTGGTCCTTCTTGCCGTCGTGGTCACCACGGCCGTCATGGTCCTTCTTGCCGTCGTGGTCCTTGCGACCGTCGTGGTCGTCACGGCCGTCGTGGTCCTTCTTGCCGTCGTGGTCACCACGGCCGTCATGGTCCTTCTTGTAGCCGTCGTGATCCTTCTTGTGACCGTCGTGGTCGTCGCGACCATCGTGGTCCTTGCGCCCGTCGTGGTCGTGGCGGCCCTCGTGGTCGCAGTCGTCACGGCCGTCGTGATGCTTGCCGTGCTCGTCGTGGTCGTCGTCGTGGTCGGTGGCCGGGTTCTCACCGGTGGCCACGACGGGGGCCGTGACGGGGCTGTCGACGGCGTAGGCGGGGACTGCGGAAACGCCGCAGACGGCGACTACGGTGGCTGCGCCGCATATGACGGAGCGGATTGAGTGCATGGTGTTACCTCCTTGCTTCGAGGCTCACCCGCACATCCGTTCCTCGCATCCGGAGCGTATTCGCACTACTCCATTCGGTGACCGATTCGCTGCGGCGACAACCCCGCCAGGGCGCCCGGCGGGGCAGCACAAAGCCCCCTGTCCACGGCGAAAGCGCAGGCAGGGGGCTTGGTGGTGCGTGAGGGGGCGTTACTTCTTCTTGCCCTGGTTCTTCACGGCCTCGATGGCGGCCTTGGCGGCCTCCGGGTCGAGGTAGGTGCCACCGGGCTTGACCGGGTTGAAGTCGGCGTCGAGCTCGTAGAAGAGCGGGATGCCGGTCGGGATGTTCAGGCCCGTGATGTCCGCGTCGGAGATGCCGTCCAGGTGCTTGACCAGTCCGCGCAGGCTGTTGCCGTGGGCGGCGACCAGGACGGTGCGGCCGGCCAGCAGGTCCGGGACGATGCCGTCGTACCAGTACGGCAGCATCCGCTCGACGACGTCCTTGAGGCACTCGGTGCGCGGCCGCAGCTCGCTCGGGATCGTCGCGTAGCGCGGGTCCTCGCTCTGCGAGAACTCCGTGCCGTCCTCGAGGACCGGCGGCGGGGTGTCGTACGAACGGCGCCAGAGCATGAACTGCTCCTCACCGAACTCGGCGAGGGTCTGCGCCTTGTCCTTGCCCTGCAGAGCGCCGTAGTGACGCTCGTTCAGCCGCCAGGAGCGGTGGACCGGGATCCAGTGACGGTCCGCGGACTCCAGCGCCAGCTGCGCCGTGCGGATGGCGCGCTTCTGGAGCGAGGTGTGCAGTACGTCGGGGAGCAGGCCGGCGTCCTTCAGCAGCTCACCGCCGCGGACTGCCTCCTTCTCGCCCTTCTCCGTCAGGTTCACGTCCACCCAGCCGGTGAACAGGTTCTTCGCGTTCCAGTCGCTCTCGCCGTGGCGGAGGAGGATCAGCTTGTACGGTGCGTCGGCCATGCCCAAGAGCGTAATCGACGCCCGAGACCGCCCGGACCCCCGCCGCGCCTGGCCGCCCGGGCGCCCGTGAGGCGGTGAACGGTTGACGATGATCGTCAATTCGATGGCGCGGACACGCCAATCATGTGTAAGTTGCGATGGCGGATTGAGACACTTACACATCGGGGGTAGCGGGGATGTCGGTAGCGAGCATGAGGCGGGCGGCGAGAGAGAGCGTCTCGGGTCTGCCCCGGGAGTTCTGGTGGCTGTGGACGTCCACCCTCGTCAATCGGCTCGGCGCGTTCGTCGCGACATTTTTGGCCCTCTACTTGACCCTCGAACGCGGCTACTCGGCCTCGTACGCCGGTCTCGTCGCCGCCCTGCACGGGCTCGGCGGTGTGGTCTCCTCGATCGGCGCGGGCGTGATGACCGACCGGCTCGGCCGACGGCCCACGCTCCTCATCGCGCAGACCTCGACCGCCGCGTCGGTGGCGGTGCTCGGCTTCATGCAGCACCCGGTGGCCATCGCGGGCGTCGCGTTCGTGGTCGGCATGGCGAGCAACGCCTCCCGGCCCGCGGTGCAGGCGATGATGGCGGACATCGTGGCGCCGGAGGACCGGGTGCGGGCGTTCGCGCTCAACTACTGGGCCATCAACCTCGGCTTCGCCTTCTCCTCGCTCGCCGCCGGACTCATCGCCGAACACAGCTATCTGATCGGCTTCCTCGGCGAGGCGGCCATGACGCTGGCGTGCGCGATCCTCGTCTTCCGCAAGATCCCCGAGTCCCGGCCCACGGTGGCACCGGGCGCGGCCGGCGCGGACGAGGCCCAGATCGGGATGGGGACGGTGCTGCGCGACCGGCGCTTCATGGGCGTCGTCGGACTGTCCTTCCTGATCTCCCTGCTCTTCATGCAGAGTTCGGTGTCCCTGCCGGTGGCCATGGGCGCGGACGGCTTCTCCAGCAGTGACTTCGGCATGGCCATCGCCGTCAACGGCGTACTGATCGTGGCCCTGCAGATCCCCGTGACCCGCTTCATCGAGCACCGCGACCCGCAGCGGCTGCTGGTGATCTCCGCTCTGCTGGCCGGCTACGGCTTCGGGCTCACCGCCTTCGCCGGGTCGATCGCCGTCTACATGCTGACGGTCTGCGTCTGGACCCTGGCGGAGATCATCAATTCCCCCACCCAGATGGGCCTCGTCGCCCGCCTCTCCCCCACCCACGGCCGCGGCCGCTACCAGGGCGTCTACACCCTGTCGTGGTCGGCTGCCGCGTTGGTCGCCCCGCTGGCGGGCGGCGCCGTGATCGACCACTACGGGGCGGACACGCTGTGGGCCGGGTGCGCGGTGATCGGCACGATCGCTGCCGCGGGGTACTGGCTCTTGATGCGGAACCTGCCGGCGGCGGAGCGGGTGGAGACGGCGGCCACGACCCCGGCGGCCGCGCCGGAGGCCGAGCCCACGGCGGCCGCCTGACCGGACGTCACGCGGACGCCGGCTCCCGCCCGGCTTCGCCTTGTTCGCCGTAGCCGCCTGCCGCGTCACCAACCTGTCCGGACAGCACACCTTCCCGCTCGACGGGGTGCCACGGCGTCCTTGGTCGCGAGGGTGCGTCGATCAGGTCGCCTCCGTCGCGTACCGAGGGCGACCGGCTGCGGCGGTGCCCTACTCCCGTCGGTGCTACGTCATTTGGCCTGCGCCCCTTCCGAGACCTGGACGCTGCCGAAGACAGCGAGGACGGGGAAGGCTGAGGGCCTGGGCCCCGGACGACGTCGCGGCCGGGGCCCAGGGTCACTCAGTCGGCCTGGTTGTCGGCCTGCTTGGGCAGGCAGAACAGCAGGGCCCACAGCAGGGCGAGGAGGCCGCCGACCCACCACAGCACGGTGATGAACGCGTCGCGGTTGAGTGCGGCGTCGGGTGAGCCGCCGGTGGCGGCGAAGAACACCAGGGCGGTCAGCGCGGTGCCCAGAGCGATGCCCAGGTGCATGACGGTGTTGAACAGGCCCGAGGCGGACCCGGCGTCCTCGTGCGGGACCCGGGCCAGCGACATGTCGGCGAGCGGGCCGCCGACCATGCCGAGACCGAAGCCGATCAGTACCACCGGAGCGGTCATCGCCAGTAGGGTCAGGCCCCCCTGACCTGCGTGGATCTGGAACCCGTAGCCGGCCATCGCGGCCAGCGTGATGAGAGCTCCGGCCTGCGGCAGCCGACGGGCGAAACGCCCGCCGCTCCTCGCCACGACCGTCGCACCGCCCAGCTCTCCGACGGAGAGCAGCACGAAGGCCAGGGCCGCGTGGAAGGGGCTCATGCCCAGTCCGTGCTGGAGGTAGAGCGTCCAGGTCATGAAGAACAGCCCGCACAGAAGCCCGTGCATCAGCTGCGCGGCCATGCCGCCGGAGAACTGCCGGCCCCGGAAGAGGGACACCGGCACGAGCGGAGCGTTGCCCTGCTTGCGCTTCTGGTGACGCAGGAAGACACCGAGGACGAGCAGGCCCAAGGCGAGCAGGGCGAAGCACCACAGCGGCCAGTGATGCAGGTGTCCCTCGGTGAGCGGGAAGACGATCAGGACGATGGCCAGCGCGGACAGCAGCATGCCGGTCAGGTCGAGCCGGTCGGCCTTCTTCACGGTCGACTCGGGGATAAACCTGCGCCCCAGGAGGATCACGGCGAGGCCGACGGGCACGTTGACCAGGAAGATCGGCCGCCAGGACATCCCGAACAGGTCCGCCTCGGTCAGCAGACCGCCCATCACCGGGCCCAGGACATTGGCGAGCGACATGACGGCCCCGTACAGACCGAACACCTTGCTGCGGTTCTGCCCCTCGAAGGTGACATGGAGGGTGGCCAGGATCTGCGGGATCATCACGGCCACTCCCACGCCCTGGAGCGCGCGGGCGGCGATCAGCACACCCGGCCCGGCAGCGAGGCCGCACAGCAGCGAGGCCGTGGTGAACACGACGGTGCCGATGAGCAGGATCCTGCGCCGACCGTAGAGGTCGCCGAGGCGTCCGCCGGTGATCAGCCCGACGGCGACGGGCAGTGAATAGCCGGTGGTCAGCCACTGCACCGTGTCCGGTCCGGCGCCAGTGGACTCCTGGATCGCGGGCAGGGCGGTCAGGACGACCGACTGGTCGATCATGTCCATCAGCTCGGCGCCCAGGAGCACCAAGAGGGCGATCCAGGCCGCAAGGCCCATCTTCGACAGACCGGGTGTGGGCTGGGTTGGGGACTGGGCGGTGTGCTTCGGCTCGTTGTCGAGCGCGGAGGAGGACACGACGGGAAACTCCTGATCCAAAGGAATCGGGGAGCCCTGCCGACAGCCGCACCGGGGCCGGAAAACACGAAACCCGGGGCAGACGGCAGAGCTGCACCCGGAAGGAAAACTGTGGGGAAGGGTGACGCAACTCAGGCCAGCGCGACGTCCGCCCCCGGACACGTGCGACACAACAGCACGCGGGGAACGCGGACGACTACATGGCCCGGTTAATAAGTCGTCACCTCAAGATCGACACAGAAGGAACAGGAAATCCGGTCCCTGCCACCGACACCTCGGTACAGGAACTCACCCACGGTAGGACATCCCAGACTCCCCACGCAATCAGATAGTGGGCTCGCCCCTGCCGGTCGACCGGCACAAGGTCAGGCCTGCGCTGTCAACGTTTTCGATGTCCGGATGCGGGCCAGAGACCCCCGTCGGCGGCAGCCGACGGGGGCTCGCGGGGGGGGGTACCGGGCGGGCGCGCCTACGCGGTCAGCACCGGCGCGGGAGGTATTTCCCCCTCCCTTCTGCCGTCCGACCGGGTACGGGAGGACGACCGGGGCCGCGCACGATGACGGACAGTGGCCCTCACTGAGGGCTGAGCGTGTTGGCCGGACGGCAGCTGAACCACCGCGTCCCGTGGCACGACCAACACATCGATCGGTTCGTTGTGGCACCAGCAGCGGTACCTCACCCCGGGGACATCGTCCGGGGGCGGCATCAGCGCTCGGTGGGGGTTGGGCGTCGACCACCACATGGAGAGCAGAGCCAGCCCGGAAACAATGAGCGCCAGGACCAAGGCGCCGATCACCACGGGCCACGCGTCACCAACGAGCATGGGAAGGCCTCCGTCCGGAGAAGGTGTTGCGGGCGGCAGTGCGCAGGCGCCCCGGGATCCGCGTGGGCTTGATCATCCGAGCACCGCCTGCGCGTCCCGCAGCTCGAACCACACGCGCGTGGCGATTCGGCTGTTGTGCCACGTCCTCGTCACACCCGCCGCGTAGGTCAGTCGGCAGAGAAGCCGCAGCCCGGCCTCCGTGTCCATCTCGCGCCGCATCGTGCGGCGCGACGAGCGGCTGTCTCTTCCCTCGTCCCCCACTGTGATGATCACGCGCGCCGGGCGCACGGAGACGCCCACGGTCAACACCGGTCCGGACATGAGGGGAAGGACGTGCGCCACCGCGTCGGACACACAGACGCGGGCGGGATCGATCAGGCGGGGATGGCCGGTCACGGCCAGTACCGCCCGCACGGAGTCGCGGGCGAGTCTCGCCGTTGAGGGGATGGCCGGACCGAGGATCCAGTAGTGCGCGGCCTGTGCGTAGTCGTTGGTGCGGGGACTGTTGAGCGTGGCTGTACTCATGGGTCGTCTCCCATCGGTCGTAGCCGCGCACCTCACGTCGTCCGTGGCTCGGCCGCCCCCGGGTTGCCCAACTGGGCGCGCGGCGGCTGCACTTCGGGTCTTCCCGACGTGCTGCGCGGTGCTGACAGGACCATAGGGGTGGCGGATGCACTCGTGCAACCAGCACAGGAACACCACTGCAACCGGTGGACCCGCAAGAAGGACCACGAGAGACTGTGCGTAACGACCAGGGGAGGACGGTATATGCCACCTAGAGCGGCGCCCACGGCTCGACAGCGCCGATTGGGGGCAGAGCTCCGCAAAATGCGCGAACACTGCGGTCTCACTGTCGCTGACGCCGGCAAAGAGTTCGGCGCCGATCGCACCCGCATCAGCAACATTGAAGCGGGCCGTATCGGCATCAGCGCGGAGCGACTGAGAACGCTTGCCAATATCTACGCATGTCCAGACCTGGAATGTGTAGACGCGCTGGCGCGCATGACCGAGGAGCGCGGGAAGGGATGGTGGGAAGAGTACCGCGAAACGCTATCAACCGGGGCTCTCGACCTAGCCGAGCTTGAGCACCACGCCGTACGCCTGACGGTTCTGCAAGTCGTCTACATCCCTGGCCTGCTTCAGACTGAGGAATATGCGCGGTCCCTGTTCGGGCAGACCGTACCGGAGCTGTCACCCATGGACGTACAGCGTCGCGTCTCATTCCGAATGCAGCGCAAGCGAGTAATAGAGCGCGACCCTGCAACTCCCTGCACCTTCGTGATCCACGAAGCGGCTCTGCGTATGCTCTTCCCAGGGGCCGAAGGCCAGCGGCGCCAGCTGGAAAGACTGGCGGAGATGGGCGATCACGACGCCATTTCCATCCGCATCATTCCGTTCGCCGCAGGCGCGTTCCCAGGCGCTAACAGCTCCCTCACATATGCGGCGGGGCCTGTTCCGAAACTGGATACGGTGTCGCTGGACACGGCACATGGGTCGGTCCCCCTGGACGCTGAATCGCACCTGGAGAATTACCGGAGCATTCTCCTCCGCACAATCAATACATCCCTCACTCCGAAAGAGTCGCGGGATTTCATCCATAAGATCGCTAAACAACTGTGAAGGCATAGCATGTCTCAGATTGCGTGGCAGAAGTCCTCTTTCTCTGGCGATAGAGACGACTGCATTGAACTGGGCCGATCCGAAGACGCGATCCTGGTGCGCGAGAGCGACGACCCGGGCGTAATTGTCACCACAAGCCCGGACAAGCTGCGCGCATTCCTGCTCGGCGTCAAGGCGGGGGAGTTCGACCACCTCATTTGAGTGATCTCGCGCGCGACCAGCCCCCCATCTTCGCAGGTGGGGGGCTTTTGGCATATGCCGTTGCACGAGTTCAACGTTGCACTCTTGTAACCACCAGGTGAGCGGCGCTACCTTCCCTTTCAGTGCCGTTCCGGGCGGATCGCCAGGCAAGACCACGCCCGGACCGGCGCGCAACTCCCCCTGCCACCAAGAAGGTTGCCGGGGGGGGAGGGGGGGGGAGGGGGGGGGGGGGGGGGGGGGGGGGGGGGGGACCG
>NZ_JBVIQR010000022.1:73283-94465 GCF_055576875.1 Streptomyces sp. NPDC033229
TTCCGGGTCGTGTCGGGGGGGTGGCTGGGCAAGAATTCTGTCGGGACGGGCGGCACCTTCCCCCCCCAAAAAAGGGGGTTTCCGGCCCCCCCCCCCCCCCCCCCCCCCCCGAGGAAGCCCTCTCCCGCCCACGCTCCAGGTCGGGAGAGGGCGCTACCGACTCACGGACGAGTTTGGGCTGATGCAATGGAAACAGCGTGGTTGGGATCAACGACGGTTCTTCACACGGGCCTCGCTCGCATCACCGATGAGTCCGGGCGAATCCTGCTTCTGCTGACCGGTACGGACGTCAAGTGGTGCCTGCCAGGCGGCATTTGCATCCCGGGAGAACCGCCCATAGACGCCGCTGCGTACCAGATCCGGCGGACCATGCGCATCGACGTAACCCCGCAGCGCGTCGTCGGATACGCCCCAGGCGCAGCGGACCGTCACTCCGCCGCGCAAGGCCCGCCAGGAGACGCCTACTTGATGGCGTGCAACCCGCTGAGCCCGTCGCAGATCAAGCGCATCACCCTCCCCGAGGCGCCACCCCGGGAAAGGCCGGAATTCCTGAAAGTCGACTTCTGGGACCCGTTCAACCTTCCCCCCGGCATGCGCCCCCCGCGACCTGCGACTGCTCGGCCGCGAGGCCCGTGTCGAGCCCCCCGTTCCCATCCCTCACCTGTCGCGCAGGGAATTCTTCCGCCTGACCGGATGAGACCCGGCCACACGGTCGGGGAGCACTGACGCCGTCGGTCCGCCTGTGTGACGGTGGCGGGCGGACGGTCCGGCATCGAACCGGAGAACCCATGCGCGCAGCCATCGCGAGCCCTCGGGAACAGAGGTACGTCGCACACCTCCACCTGCCGTGCCGGGGTCCGGCGAGCGTGAACCAGGACTACCACCAGTCCACGCTGTGCAGGCTGTCCGGTACGGACGTCTCGATGGCGCCTGAAGCTAAACGCTCCACCCATGATCTCCCGCCCCTGACGGGCCTGCTCGGTCCGCTCGTCCGGGGTGGGGTTCCAGCACCATTCGGCGCGACAAGTGGAGGCAAGTATGGCGAACTGCACTCACTGCCAGGGAATGGGACGGACGATTGTCTATGACTCGGATGGGAAGCCTCACGACGTGACCTGTCAGCCATGCGGGGGCTCAGGCGAGGCGTAACGCAACAGCCAACCTCAGTTGCTCAACCACTGGTTGACGGTATGGTCCGGCTGTAGTCACACGGTCAAGGGAGGGCCTCACATGACCGACAAGGAAGCCGAGGGCGACCCGGCACGGGGCCGTCGCGAGTGGATCGATCCAAAGCAAGCGAACGTGGTACGGCACTTCAAGCATGAAGTCGCCATGGCAATCCAGCGTGGACCTAGGCCCTGCGGAAATTGCAACGGCATCGGGAAGATCATCATGGTGGTCGAGGGGCAACCCCGTAGCTACCCGTGCACGTGCGGGGGCTAGTCGAGCAGCGTGAACCCGTTCGGGTGCTTCCTCTGAAACGCTCGGACGGGGCTTCCCGCTCCGAAAGCCGCCCGCGTCCGTGAGCTTCCCCGAGATGTGCGGGGCTCTTCCATGTGGCAGGCGGTGGCGGGGAGGCGCACAGTGACAGAGGGTGCAGCGCACCGGGCGCGGAGGTGCTAGTGAACTGGAAGCCTCACGCCGTAGGGCTCGCGGAGCGCGTCACCCATCGCTCGTCACGATGGCGCGCCCCCGTCGCTGAAACCGCCCGGCATCTCCTCGTGCCCCGGTGGTGGCAGCGCGATCCCG
Source organism: Streptomyces sp. NPDC033229 (assembly GCF_055576875.1). Lineage (NCBI taxonomy): Bacteria > Bacillati > Actinomycetota > Actinomycetes > Kitasatosporales > Streptomycetaceae > Streptomyces > Streptomyces sp. NPDC033229. The sequence goes on from NZ_JBVIQR010000022.1 coordinate 75,033, forward strand.
ACGGCTGGACGGTCCGGGACGGATCGGCCGACGAATCACGATGGCTCGACGCCGCGTATGGCGACACCTCGCTGATCACCAGCGTCGGCCCCCTGCACGCCGACTACGCGAGCAGCGACGACCGCCCGGCCGGCCTGCCGACGTCGTCTTCGACGTTGCCGAGTCTCGTCGTGCAGATGTTCCAGCACGCCCGCCTCGACGACAGCCATACTCTTGGGCACGTCGGCACAGGGCCGGGCTACGGCGACGCCCTCGCTTGTCGCCGTCTGGGCGACAAGCAGGTGACGAGCATGGACGTCCACCCCTACCTCGTCGAGGCTGCCCGCGCGCGCCTCGACGGTATGGGGCTGCACCCGACGATCACGGCCGTGGACGCCACCGGCGAACTGCCCGGGAGGTTCGACCGCATCGTCGCCACTGTCGCCGTTCGGCCGATCCCTGGGAGTTGGCTCACCGCGCTCAACCCCGGTGGCCGCCTGGTGACGACGATCGCCGGGACCTCGCTCCTGATCACTGCGGAGAAGACCAAGGACGGTGGCGCGATCGGACGCGTCGAGTGGGACCGGGCAGGATTCATGCACGCCCGCCACGGCGCCGACTACCCGCCACGCCTCGCTGCCCTGCTCGCCACCGCCCGGGAGCACGACGGCGACGACATCAGCACCGGCCGATACCCAGTCGTCCACGTGACCGAAGCATGGGATCTCGCATCGATGCTCGACATCGTGGCACCGGGCATCGAGCACCAATTCGACGAGGACGACAAGCAACGCATGGCCCTCATGGCGCACGCCGACGGATCATGGGCCCCGGGCAACCGCCCACGCCGACGAGGTCCCGCAGGTCCACCAGGGTGGCCCCCGAAGGCTCTGGGACCTCCTCGACGAGGTCCGGACGTACTGGCTCACGAACGGCGAACTTCCCGTACGCGGGGCCAAAGTCTTCGTGAAGCCCGACGGCTCCACGTACCTCGCCCGAGGAAAGTGGCTGGCAAAGCTGTAGCGCACGCTGAATGGGCCCTACGGCATTCACACACCGTAGGGCCCGTTCGGCGTACCAGGATGTGAGGACTCATGGCCACAACACGCATTGCGTTCGAGGACCTGCCCGCCTCCGTACACGCAGCAATCGAGGGACCCGGACCCGTGGACAAAGCGCATGTTCGACGCCGCTCGATCGTGGTCTGCCTTCCGTTCCGCCCTTTGACGGCGACCGCGGTCTCCTTCCCCGACGCGTAGGCGCAGCCCCGCCCGGCCCGTTCAGCGCGGCACCCGACGCGATGAACGAGCCATGGCTGCTCACGGGGCTAACCATCCGATCATTGCGTGCGGTCTAACAAGGCGCTAGGTTTCTGGCCTTCTATCTGACCCTCGCACGCGGCTACTCGGCCTCCTGCGCGTTATCACTCAAAAAATGTGAAGGCGAGCATGTCGGATATTCAGTGGCAGAAGTCTTCGTTCTCCACCGACGGGAACGAGTGCATCGAACTTGCCCGATCGGGTGAGGTCATCCTCATGCGGGAGAGCGACACGCCCGACCTCATCATCAGCAGCAGCCCTGAGAAGCTTCTCGCGTTCGTCTGCGGCGTCAAAGCAGGCGAGTTCGATCACCTGATATAGCGACTGCCAGGGCCAGGCGGAGATGATCGGGCGACAAGTGGAGGAGATCGGGGCGACGGCCGACTGGATCGAATCGGCTGTGGCCACGGGCAAGTTCGACCTGGGCGAACAGCTCGCTCAACTCCTTCGGGACCAGTGATGCCACGGGCGGGACTGCCCGCCCACGTCCACGGCAGCGCGGCGAAGAAGGCCCTGCACGAAGCGCGGCCGGCCGGGTTGTCACTCGCGCAGTTGTGCCGGGCGACCAAGAGATCACCGTCGCAGGTGTGGGCGGGGCTGCGGTACTTGCGGAAGGTCGCGGTGAAGGAGGGACTTCCTCCCGTCACCTACAACCAGCGAGAGGGCTTCCAGCTCTCCGATAACAGCGAGAAGCATCCCGTCTCTGCGACCACGCCGGCTGAGGACCCGGCCCCCGGCCAGTCCGGATCCGGGCCAACGCCCGCGGAATCCGGCTCGTGCGCACAGCTCTGCACTGACTGGCCAGGGGCTGGGGGCCGATCGCTGAAGCGTCCGCCGGACCGCTTCCGCCAGCCGCCTGATCCCGCTGCGGTGGTGAAGAGGCGTATTCGTCGGCGGCTGCCTGCCCCGCAGTCGCTCCCGCTGGCCCGTCCGCCTCCGCCGACAGGGTCGTCCAGGACGGAAGCACGTTTCGGCGCTCGCGTCGATCCCCCCTCGGCGGGACGGCACTTCCAGCCGAAATAGTCCCGGTGGGGCCGTCCCAGAGCCCGCCCATCACGGCCACAGGAACACAAACATTGATTTACTGGCTTGTTTGGTAATAGGGCAAGCATTCACCCGCCCCATAGGCTCGCCCCAGCGCCAAGAATGGCGACCAACACCGGTTCAACGAAAGGCGATTGAGGCATGTCGGATTGGGTGAAGGTCGCGGGCAGTCTCTCGGCCATCTCGGCGGGATCCAGGACAACGGTTTGGGGCGTGAACGCGGCCAGCGCCATCTTCCGGTACACCAACTACGACGCCAACCCCTGGCTCGGCATCCCCGGGGGCCTCAGTGACATCGGCGCCGCGTCGGACGGCACCACGTGGGGCGTCAACGGCAGCAACCAGATCTACCGCTACACCGGGGATCAGGGCACCCCGGGCCCGTGGAAGGGCATCGACGGCAGCCTGGTCCGCATCGACGCCGGCTCCCGCACGAACGTGTGGGGAGTGGACTCCGCCGGCGCCATCTACCGGTACTCGAACTACGACACCAACCCGTGGATCAAGGTCCCCGGCGCGCTGAGCGACATCGGCGCGGCAGCCGACGGCACGGTGTGGGGCGTCAACGGCGCCAACCAGATCTTCCGCTACACCGGGGACCAGGACAGCGCCAACGCGTGGAAGCACGTCCCCGGCAGCCTCAAGCGCATCGCGGTGGGCTCCCGGACCAACGTATGGGGCGTCGATCCCGCCGGTGCCATCTACCGGTACACCAACAACGACGCCAGCGGCTCCAACCCATGGATCAAGATCCCCGGCACCGCCACCGACATCGCGGCCGGCGCCGACGGCACCGTGTGGCACATCAACAGCGGCGCCGAGATCTACCGGTACACCGGGGACCAGCCGAGCTGACCCCTGCACCGGCACGCGTGAGCGGCCCCCGACCTGTCGGCCGGGGGCCCCTCACGTTCTGGTCGGCTTTCTGTCTCGTCCAGCTCAAAGGGCTGCGTCCCTCTGCGGGTGAGATCGTTCAAGAGACTGAATGGTCCGGACCGCCGCCGACACCGGTCTCCGGGGCACGGTCACCATGGTGGCTGTCCCGGTCATTTCTCGCCTTTGGCAGGGCTGACCTGCGGAGAGACGAACTCGGGTGAGACACGGAGCCCCGCAGTCTCACCCGAGTTTTGTTCGTCAGCTGAGTTTCCAGGACCGATGCCGCCGCGCTGGGTAGCCAGGGTAGCCCGCGACGGGGCGACATGGTTGGGGACGGAGTCGGGTAAAGCGTGTCCGTGCTGTCCTTACCCGAGTACACCCCTGTCCTGCGCGACCGCTTCGCCGCCGACGGCTACCTGCCCCTGCCCGCTGTGGTGCCACCTGAAGTGCTGCCCGCCCTCGACAGCGAGGTAAGACGGCTGGGAAAACTTGCCGTACGACGGGATCTCTCCATGGAGTGCACGGACCGGTCACCCCGTCACATGACCACTCTCGGCGGACACGCCATCGCCCGGGACTCCGAACTGATCCCGCAGCTGTACCACGACGAGCATCTGCTCGACCTCCTTGGCCGGCTCGCAGACCTTCAGGTCGTCCCAGTGAGTGACCCCCTCGAACGCCACGTCATCAACAGCCTCCATCAGCAAGGCGACACCCACGGAGCTCACACCGACGATTACCCCCTGGCCCTGGTGCTGTTCATCGAAGCACCGGCCGACCCTGCCAACGGCGGGCTACTGGAATATGCCCCCCACGCCGTCGACCTGAGCGTCCTCCAGACCAACGCCGCCAGACGGGCCCACCACCGACCTGGCGACGGCTACCTCCTGCGCAGCGATACCACGGCCCACTGCGTCACCCCTCTGCGCCGCCCCGGCCTGCGCCGTACGGTGCTCAACTTCGCCTACACGACGCCAGACCGGCAACAGGCTGTGACACCCTCCGCCTCCCTGCTGTACTGACCACAGCACCATCATCAGCTGTCTCACGGACCCTGCCTCTGACGTTGACGTGTGAACCGGACAACGCCGGGCACCGATCACTGCCGGGGGTTTATCACGGCTTCCTAGAACCCTTGCGACGGCAATTCGGGTCCCGCTAGCTTCTCTGTGCGTCGGCGCACGCCGACGGATCGTGGGCCCGGGCCACCGCCACCCGCGACGAAGCACCTACAGTCCACCAGGGCGGCCCCCGGCGCCTCTGGGACACCCTCGACGAGATACGTACCTACTGGCTCACCCACGGCGAGCTACCCGTGCGCGGCGCCCGGGTCTACATCCGGCCCGGCACCACGTACCTCGCCCGTGGAAAGTGGAGCACCCAGCTCTAGCCGCCCACCGGGCCTCAGGCCGGGGCTCCGCCCCGGACCCCGGTCCTCAACGCCGGACGGGCCGGCTGCGGTGGCCGTGTCATCAATCGCCGGACGGGCTCGGACTCCCCGGCTCATCCCGTGTCAGGTTCGCGAACGCGTCCAGGTTGCGCGTCGACTCGCCGCGCGAGGTGCGCCACGCGTACTCCTTGCGGATCGCGCTCGCGAAGCCCATCTCCAGCAGCGTGTTGAAGCTGCCGTCGGCGTTCTCCAGCACCGTGCCGAGGATCCGGTCGATCTCCTCCGGGGTCACGGCGGCCAGCGGCAGCCGTCCCACGAGGTAGATGTCGCCGAGCCCGTCGATCGCGTAACTCAGCCCGTACAGGCGGGTGTTCCGCTCCAGCAGCCAGCGGTGCACCGCCTCGTGGTTCTCGTCGGGGCGGCGCACGACGAAGGCGTTGACCGAGAGGGAGTGCTTGCCGACGATCAGCGAGACGGTCGTCGACAACTTGCGGGTGCCGGGGAGCTTCACGACGTACGTACCGTCGCTCGGGCTCTCCCATTCGAGGTCGGCGTCGCTGAGCGTCCGCTCGAGGGTGGAGTTCGCGTCAGACATGCGTCGAGCGTAGGCGACGGCGCCGCTCGTGGATCGCCGCCGCGTAGACGTCGGCGGTGGCGGCGGCCGCGGTGTCCCAGCCGAAGGACCGCGCGTGCGTGGCCGCGGCCGCGCCCATCCGGTCCGCGAGCGCGGCGTCGTCGGCGAAGTGGTTCAGCGTCCGAGCGTAGTCGGCGGGGTCGTGGCCGTCGACGAGGAAGCCGCTGACGCCGTCCCGCACCGCCACCGGCAGTCCGCCCACGGCGGCCGCGACGACCGGGGTGCCGCAGGCCTGGGCCTCGGCGGCCACCAGGCCGAAGGACTCGCTGTAGGAGGGCATGACCAGCACGGACGCGGCCCGGTACCAGTCCGCGAGCTGCTCCTGGCCGACCGGCGGGCGGAAGCGGACGACATCGGCGATGCCGAGCCGGGCGGCGAGCTTCTGCAGGCCCTCGGGCTTGGCGAGACCGCTGCCGCTGGGGCCGCCGACGACGGGGACGACGATGCGCGAGCGCAGCTCGGGCCGCTGGTCGAGGAGGTGACCGACGGCGCGCAGCAGGATGTCGGGGGCCTTGAGCGGCTGGATGCGCCCGGCGAAGAGGGGGACGAGCGCGTCGGCCGGCAGGCCCAGCCGGGCGCGGGCGGCGGCCCGTCCGTCGGCGGGCGTGAAGCGGTCGAGGTTCACGCCCGGGTGCACGACGGCGACCTGGGCAGGGTCGGCCTCGTAGTGCCGCACCAGTTCCTCGGCCTCGCCGTCGGTGTTGGCGATGAGCCGGTCGGCGGCCCGGACGATCTGGGTCTCGCCGATCACCCGCGCGGCGGGCTCGGGGGTGTCGCCCTCGGCGAGGGCGGCGTTCTTGACCTTGGCCATGGTGTGCATGGCGTGCACCAGGGGGACGCCCCAGCGCTCGGCGGCGAGCCAGCCGACGTGGCCGGAGAGCCAGTAGTGGGAGTGGACGAGGTCGTAGTGGCCGGGCCGGTGCCCCGCCCAGGCCTGCATCACGCCGTGGGTGAAGGCACAGAGCTGGGCGGGCAGCTCTTCCTTGGCGAGGCCTTCGTAGGGGCCCGCGTCGATGTGCCGGACGAGCACGCCGGGGGCCAGCTCGACGGCGGGCGGCAGGGTGCCGGTGGTGGCGCGGGTGAATATCTCGACCTCGATGTTGATCGCGGCGAGTCGCTTGGCCAGCTCCACGATGTAGACGTTCATGCCGCCCGCGTCGCCGGTGCCCGGCTGGTGGAGCGGGGAGGTGTGGACGCTGAGCATGGCGATGCGGCGGGGTCTGCGGACTCCCCCGAGCCGTCTGCGCGGGGCGCCCGTGAACGGGCCGAGTGTGCGGCCGCGGCGGTTGCCGAGCCGGGCTACGTACTGGCTCACCGTGCGGGTCCTCCGTCCACCTTGTAGGGGCGCCTCGGCAGCGCGCCTTGGAGGGCGTCCGCCACCTGTCAACGGAGTGCAACGCTACGGAGGACGCCTCCCATTCCCTGCCATACGGGCGATTTATGACCGGATCCATGCCTGTATAAGGCATTTGGGGCCGGGGAGGGGCGGGCGATATCGAGGAGGCGTCACGCCGTCCGCCGGCGCGCCCCGCACCGCTTAGGCTCTGTGACATGCCGCCCCGCCCCACCCCGCACCGTCGTCCCGTCGGTTCGGCGACCCGTGGGACGACCAATCCGAACCGGCTCCGGCGCATGGACCGCTGGATCGCCGACGCGCACGGCGCCGCACTGCGCCGCAGCGCCGACCCCGTCGCCGTCGACCTCGGCTACGGGGCGGCCCCCTGGACCGCGGTGGAGCTGCTGGACCGACTGCGGACCGTGTGCGGCACTGCGGAGGTCGTCGGGGTGGAGATCGATCCGGCGCGGGTGGCGGCGGCGAAACCGTACGAGCGGGAGGGGCTGTCCTTCGCGCACGGCGGGTTCGAGGTGCCGCTCGGTGCCGGGCGGCGGCCCGCGCTGATCCGGGCCGCGAACGTGCTGCGGCAGTACGACGAGGACGAGGTGGCCGCCGTGTGGGCCCGGCTGTGCGCCCGGCTCGCGCCCGACGGACTGCTCGTCGAGGGCACGTGCGATGAGATCGGCCGTCGTCACGTATGGGTCGCGCTCGGCCCGGAGGGCCCCCGCACGGTCACCTTCGCGACCCGACTCGGCTCCCTGACCACCCCCTCCGACCTGGCAGAACGGCTGCCCAAGGCGCTCATCCACCGCAATGTGCCGGGCGAGCCGGTACATGCGTTCCTGCGCGACTTCGACCGCGCCTGGGCGGCCGCTGCGCCGTACGCTGCGCTGAGCTCGCGGCAGCGGTGGATCCGTACGGCGTCGGCCCTGAAGGCCGACTGGCCCCTGACGGACGGGCCCCGGCGCTGGCGGCAGGGCGAGGTCACGCTGCGCTGGGAGGCGCTTGCGCCTCGCGGCTAGGCGCAAACCAGCCCGTCCGGCGATTGAGGACACCGCCGCGCAGCGGGGGTGCGGGCACACGGCCCACAGCGCCCCGGCCCGCAGGCCGTCCGTGCCGCCTGCGGCGGCGAGCGCCCTGCGGGCGCGTCCTCAAACGCCGGACGGGCTTGATGTGGCCGAGCTCAGCCGAAATCAGCGGAGGTGCAGGCCGCCTGCGGCGGCGAGCGCCCTGCGGGCGCGTCCTCAATCGCCGGACGGGCTCATTCGGATCAGCTCGCGAGCTGCTTGCGGCCGCTGCCGCGCCCGCTGCCGCCCGAGATGGTGATCTTGCGCGGCTTGGCCTCTTCCGCCACCGGGATGCGCAGCGTCAGCACGCCCAGGTCGTACGAGGCGTCGATGCGGTCGGTCTCCAGCGTCTCCCCCAGGAACAGCTGCCGGGTGAACGTGCCCGTGGGGCGCTCCTCGACGATCAGCTCGGCACCCTCGGGGGCCGTCTTCCGGCGCTCGGCGTGGATCGAGAGGACGTTGCGCTCGATGTCCAGGTCGATCGATTCGGGGTCGACGCCGGGGAGGTCGAACTGGACCACGAATTCGTCGCCGACGCGGTAGGCGTCCATCGGCATGGCCGCAGGGCGGGCCTCGGTACCGAAAACCTGGCGGGTGAGGCGGTCGAGATCCCGGAACGGGTCGGTCCGCATGAGCATCACAGGTCACTCCTTTTCTCTGGCACTCGGTGGGATGCCCTCGCCCTTCTTATATAGCGCGCCAAGAGGAAAGTTGACAAGCCTGGGCTCAAGCTTCGTGCGCCCCTGCCCGCAGGACGGCCAGCAGCGCGTCGACGAGCCGCCGGTCGCGGTCGTGGGTGAGGCGGTTGCGGGCTGCCGCCGGGGGGAGCCACAGGACGCGGTCCACCTCGTGGTTGGGCGTGAACGCCCCGCCCGTCGCCCGCGCCGCCCAGTACCGGACCTCCTTGGGCCGGCCTTCCGCCAGATAGTGCGCGGTGGGCAGGGGCGGCCCCGGCTCGCACGTCATGCCGGTTTCCTCCAGCACCTCCCGCAGCGCGCCGGACAGGGCGTCCTCACCCCGCTTGAGCTTGCCCTTGGGCCACGACCAGTCGTCGTACTTCGGGCGGTGGACGAGGCCGAGCTCCAGCCGTCCGTCGTAGGGGGACCTGCGCCACAGCGCGCAGCCCGCCGCCAGGACCGGCGACCGCGCGCCCGCGCCGCCGGAGCCGGAGCGAGGACCGGAGCCGGAGCCGGCCCCGGTCACGGCGTCGTCACCGCCAGCCGCTGCCAGAGCCGGCCGAAGGCGAAGCGGGCGGCCTCCACGTCGTGCCGCTGATCGGCGTGGAGCACCCCCAGCGCGTACGCCGTGGCGGGTGCGATGCGGGGCGTGCGGGCCGCGGCCGCGGCGGCCGCCGCGGCCTCCGCCGCGTCGCGGTGCCGGTCCAGGGCCTGGCTCGCCCCCAACAGCCGTACGGACAGCGTGGGTTCGACCTCGGTCTGCTCCCGCTCGTCCAGCACCTCCTGGCCGTAGCGCCGCAGCCGCACCAGCCGTCGCACCTGGTGCCAGGGGGCGTCCTGCCGCCCCTCGGCGGGCGGGGCGTCGGCCGTCGGGGTCGCGGCGAGGCCGTGGGCCAGGGCCTCGGCGTTGTACGGGTGACCCGCCACGGACAGCGGCAGGGTCTCGACGGCCTCGACCAGCCTGCGGTGCGCCTGGTCGACGAAGTGCGCCAGGGCCTCGCGGGCGAGGAGGTCGTGGGCCGCGGGGTCCAGCGGTACCTCCGAGGCGAGCACCGCGACGTTGTCGGCGAGGGCGTGGAAGCGCGAGGAGCCCAGCGCCTGCAGGGCCGCCGAGTGCGCCCGTGTCCGCCCCAGGGTCAACCGCCGCTCCAGCAGCGCCCCCGCCCGGGCCGCGCCGACGGTCAGGCCGCCGCCGGTCCCGTCCTCCCGCGCCCGGGCACCCGCACCGGACTCGCCGCGCGGCGCGACGACCGCCGTGCCCGGCTCGGCTTCCCCGGTGCCCGCGCCCGACAGGCGGTGCAGCGCCCCGCGCAGCCGGGCCAGGCGGGCCGCGTAGGCGTGCTCGCGGGCGAGGGTCTCCGACAACCACACCAACTCGGAGCGGAGTTGGTCCGTCCACGCGGTGTCGGTCAGCGGGCGGTAGACGTGCAGAGCGCCGGAGAGGCGTCGGGCCGAGCGGCGCAGCAGCCGCGCGGCCTCGGTCGCGTCCTCGGCGTCGGCACCGCTCTCGCCGTGCCACCGCAGGCTGCGCAGGAACTCGGTGGCCTGGGTGTGCAGATAGCTCGCGAGTACCTCGCCCGCCGTCGCGTCCCCCACGCGGTGGGCGACCGGTCCGGGAGCAGGCAATCCGGAAGCGGGAGCCGGGGACCCGGTGGCCCGCGTTCCCCCAGGGGATTTCGTCGTCATCGTGTCCCGCCCGCAGGGAGCGCCGACCGTAATCGGCGGATCATGTCGCTGAACCACGCCGGCGCCTCCGGGCGTCTATGAGCATCTCCTGAACGTTCCGCAGCGGCTGCCCGTCGGCGTCCGTCGCACGCCGGGTCCAGCCGCCGTCCCCGCCGAGGTGCCAGGACGCGGTGGTGTCCGACATCCCCAGCTCCAGCAGTCGGCCGAGCGAGGCCCGGTGCCCCGGGTCGGTGACCCGCACCAGCGCCTCTATGCGCCGGTCGAGGTTGCGGTGCATCATGTCCGCGCTGCCGAGCCACACCTCCGGTTCGCCGCCGTTGCCGAAGGCGAACACCCGGGAGTGCTCCAGGAAGCGGCCGAGCACGCTGCGCACCCGGATGTTCTCCGAGAGGCCGGGGACCCCCGGGCGCAGGGCGCAGATGCCGCGCACCCACACATCCACCGGCACCCCGGCCCGCGACGCCCGGTAGAGGGCGTCGATGACGGTCTCGTCGACCATCGAGTTGACCTTGACGCGGACGTACGCGGGGCGCCCGGCGCGGTGGTGCGCGGTCTCCTTCGCGATGCGCGCGACCAGCCCGTCGCGCAGCGATCTGGGGGCCACGAGCAGCCGTCTGTAGGTCTCGCGGCGCGAGTATCCGGACAGCCGGTTGAAGAGATCGGAGAGGTCGGCCCCCACCTGCGGGTCCGCGGTGAGCAGGCCGAGGTCCTCGTACAGCCGGGCGGTCTTGGGGTGGTAGTTGCCGGTGCCCACGTGGGAGTAGCGGCGCAGCGTCTCGCCCTCCTGGCGGACCACCAGCGACAGCTTGCAGTGCGTCTTGAGCCCGACCAGCCCGTAGACGACGTGGCAGCCCGCCTCCTCCAGCTTCCGCGCCCATTTGATGTTGGCCTGCTCGTCGAAGCGGGCCTTGATCTCCACGAGGACGAGGACCTGCTTGCCCGACTCCGCGGCGTCTATCAAGGCGTCCACGATGGGCGAGTCGCCCGACGTCCGATAGAGGGTCTGCTTGATGGCCAGCACGTCCGGGTCGGCCGCGGCCTGCTCCAGGAAGGCCTGCACGGAGGTGGAGAAGGAGTCGTACGGGTGGTGCAGCAGCACGTCCCGCTCGCGCAGGGCCGCGAAGATGTCGGGGGCGGACGCGGACTCGGCCTCGGCGAGGTCCCGGTGGGTGCCCGCCACGAACTTGGGGAACTTCAGCTCGGGCCGGTCCAGGCCGGCGATCCGGAACAGCGCGGTCAGGTCGAGCGGGCCGGGCAGCGGATAGACCTCGGCGTCGGTGATCTTGAGCTCGCGGACCAGCAGATCGAGGACGTACGGGTCGATGGTCTCCTCGACCTCCAGCCGCACGGGTGGGCCGAAGCGCCGCCGCATCAGCTCCTTCTCCAGGGCCTGGAGAAGATTCTCCGCGTCGTCCTCCTCGACTTCGAGGTCCTCGTTGCGGGTCACCCGGAACATGTGGTGCGCGAGCACCTCCATGCCGGGGAACAGCTCCTCCAGGTGGGCCGCGATCACGTCCTCCAGCGGGACGTACCGCTGCGGGGACGCCTCCAGGAACCGCGACAGCAGCGGCGGCACCTTCACCCGGGCGAAGTGCTGGTGACCGCTGACGGGGTTGCGGACGACCACGGCGAGGTTGAGCGACAGCCCGGAGATGTACGGAAAGGGGTGCGCGGGGTCGACGGCGAGGGGGGTCAGCACGGGGAAGATCTGCTGCCGGAACAGGGTGAACAGCCGCCCCTGCTCCTTCTCCGACAGCTCCGGCCAGCGGATCAGATGGATGCCCTGCTCGGCCAGCTCGGGGGCGACGTCCTGCTGGTAGCAGGCCGCGTGCCGGGCCATGAGCTCGCGTGAGCGGGTCCAGATCAGCTCCAGGACCTCGCGGGGCTGGAGGCCGGAGGCGGAGCGGGTCGCGACGCCGGTCGCGATGCGCCGCTTGAGGCCGGCGACCCGGACCATGAAGAACTCGTCGAGGTTGCTGGCGAAGATCGCCAGGTAGTTGGCCCGCTCCAGGAGGGGGGTGGCTGGGTCCTCCGCCAGCTCCAGCACCCGCTCGTTGAAGGCCAGCCAGCTGCGCTCCCGGTCCAGGAAGCGCCCCTGGGGCAGCTCCTCGGCGTCCTCGGCACTCTCGTCGTCGTACTCCCCCGCCGCCTGGCCGCGCTCGTAGCCGTCGCCCCGGCCCTCCGGGTACCCGGTGTCATATCCGTCGAGCCCGGCGTCCAGGTCGGGCTCCAGCCCCGGGCCGTCCGGGGAGGTGGCCGCGTGCGGCCGGTGCGCCGTGATGGACCCCACGGAGGGCTGCGGCCGGGGGGTCCCCCACGGGTCCGGCGACCGGTCCGGATGCGGATCGTCGGCTGCCTGGGCGCTGGGAGGCCGGTTCATACGTCCATGGTGCCGCGCCGCGGGCACGGTGGGCGCGTCGGAGACGGGCGCCGGGGCTGCGCGTAGTCTCCGGCCGGGGGTTTGTGGCACGGCGGGCTGCATTCGGCAAGGTTCGCAACCACGGTTGAATCATGGGTAACGCGCACATGACGCGCAGGAAAGCGGGGCCCTACCCCACGGGGTCGTCCGGCCCCCTCGGAGCGGCCGGACGGGCCCGGGCAAGACCGTACGCCCGCACCACGAGGTGTACGGGCGTACGACAGGGGCGCCTGATCAGTTGTGCGTGCGCCGCATCCACCACAACGCGCCGGCCGCGACGAGCACGGCGAACACGGTGACCCCACCCGCCTGGACCCACTGCATGGGCCACAGGTGCGCGTACGGGTGGGACTCGGTGTACCAACCGCTCGCGCCGTGGTCGACAAGGCACTGGGCGGGCGAGACGCCGACGCCGCAGTCGGGCTCCACGATGTGCCCGCCGTTCGGCCCGACCATGCCGCGCTCGAACCACCAGGTGCGGTTCCCGAGCAGGCCCTGCGCGTCGGCGGACATCGTCGTCACCGGGGTGACCAGATGCTGCCGCAGGGCCCCGGTCACCGTCGACACCACGCCGACGCCCGCCAGGGCGACGAGCATGGCCGGGAGCGTGCGCTTGACCAGCAGGCCGGCGAGCGCGCCGACGGCCACCCCGGCCAGGGCCAGGACGACGGGCGCGGGCCCGAGCGCGTTGAACGACTGGTGCCAGACCTGGCCGGGCAGCAGCACGTCACCGCCCACGCGGTCACCCACGACCCGCCAGCACCAGGTGTAGAGCGCCGCGAGCACCGAGACCCCGGCGAGGGCCGCCACGGCCGGCAGCGCGAGCTTCGCCGCGTACCAGCGCATCGGCGAGACGGACTGCGACCACGCGACCTTGTACGTACCGCTCTCCAGCTCGCGCGCCACCATCGGGCCCGCGACGAACGCCGCGAGCAGCGCGGGCAGGAACTCCAGCAGGAGGCCCACGTAGTGCAGGTAGTCGCCGTACGAGGACCGGAAGTCGGCGATCTTCGCGGACGAGCCGTCGCACTCGAAGGCGTCGCAGGCGGCCAGCAGCCGGCGGGAGTCGATGACGTCGCCCATGGCGCCGTGCAGCCACACCAGCGAACCGGCCAGCGCGAGGAACAGCGCGAGGACGATCCACGCCGTGGTGCGGTGCTGACGGACGACGAACCAGCCGAGGGCGCGCACGCCGGGCGCGCCCGGGGTCGCGGTACGGGTACGGGTCGCCGTACGGGTCGGGGGTGTCGATGTCATGGTCATGCCGCCGCCTTCCGGGGGTGCGAGGGGGCCGCCTGGGCCTGGGAACGGTGCCGCAGCAGCCAAACGGCAGCGGCGGCCAGGACCACGGCGACGCCGACGAGGATCCCGGTCTCGGCCCATTGCATCGGCCACAGGTGCGAGCGCGGGTGGAGCTCCGCGTACCAGTCGGTCGCGCTGTGTTCGGCCAGGCACTGCCCGTCGGAGATGTCCATGTCGCACCAGAGCGACTTGATGCGGCCGACGTCGGGGCCGATGCCCCCGCGCTCGACGACCCAGGCGCTGTCGGGGGGCGAGGGCCGCTCGGCGTAGAGCGTCATCACCGGGGTGATCACATACGGCCGGAACACGTCGAGCGCCCAGATCACCAGGGCGGTGAGGGCCAGGGTGACGCCCATGGCCGCGACCGTGCGCCGGACCAGCAGGCCGACGAGCGTGCCGAGGGCGATCGCCAGCAGGGCGTGGGCGACGGGGGCGGGGCCGATCGTGGCGAACACGTACTGCCAGTGCTGGGCCGTCAGCACGTCGTAGGGAAACGACTGCCAGGTCCAGGTGTGGACCGCCGACAGCAGCGAGAACCCGGCGAGCGCCGCCACGGTGACCGTGGTGAGCTTCACCGCGAGCCAGCGCAGGGGCGAAGCCGACTGCGACCACGCGAGCTTGTACGTACCGCTCTCCAGCTCGCGCGCCACCATCGGACCGGCCACGAACAGACCGACCACCCAGGGCAGATACTCCGTCAACTCGCCGATACCCGCCAGGAGATCGCCGTACCGGACGCGGAACGCGGAGAGGGCCTGCCAGTCGGCGTCCCCGCACGTGACGTCCCCCTCGCACCCGGCGCGCAGGCCGTGGTCGTCGAGGTAGGCGTGGCCCGCGAACCGCACCCACACCAGCGCGCCGACGAGCGCGACGAGCAGCCCCAGCGCGATCCACGCGGTGGCCCGGTGCTGCCGCCAGACCAGCCAGGTCATTCCACGCGGCCGGGCGCGCGGAACGGCGGCTGCCGTGGCGGTGCTCATGCCGCCGCCTTCGCCGTGGCGCGCGGCTCCGCGCTCGGCGTGAGCAGTGCCGGGGCGCCGGGCGAGCGCAGATGCGCGAGGAGCAGCTCCTCCAGGCTCGGCTCGGCGGCCTCCCAGCGGCCCGCGACCGGGCCGTCGGTGCGTACGAGCGCGCTGAACTGGCGCCCGGTGGTGCGTGACTCCACGACCGTGTGCCCCGCCAACTCGGGCGGCAGCTCCGGGCCTTCGTGGCGGCCGACGAGCAGGGTGTGCGCGGCGGTCAGGTCCTCGACCTCGCCGGCGAGCCGCACCCGGCCCTCGGTGATGAGCAGCAGGTAGTCGCAGACGCCGTCGAGTTCGGCGAGGACGTGCGAGGCCATCACGACGGTGGTGGCGTGCTCGGCGGCCTCGGCCATCAGGGCGGCCATCATCTGGTGGCGGACGAGCGGGTCGAGGTCGCTCATCGGCTCGTCCAGCAGCAATAGTTCCGGCCGCTTGCCGAAGGCGAGGGCGAGCGCGACGCGAGTGCGCTGACCGCCGGAGAGCGAGCCGACACGGGCGCCGAGGGGCAGGTTCCCGTCCCGTACGAGCCGCTCGGCGGCGGCCTGGTCCCAGCCGCCGGGATTCAGCTCGCGGCCCAGCCGCAGCGTGTCGGCGATGGTGAAGTGGGGGTACAGCGGCTTCTCCTGGGCGACGAACGCCACCCGGGGCCGGATCGCCGGGTCGGTGGGCCCGGCCCCGAAGGCGGTGAGCGAGCCGGTGGTGGGCCGCCGCAGGCCCGCCGCGAGGGAGAGCAGCGTGGACTTGCCCGCGCCGTTCGGCCCGACGAGGGCGCAGATCCGCCCGGCGGGCAGACGGAAGGAGCAGTCGCGCAGCGCCCAGCCGCGCCGGTGCTTCACCCCGAGGCCGACCGCCTGCAGGGCGGTCCGGTCGGGCTGAAAGGTCAGGTCGGTCATGCGGTCCCCTTGTTCCCCTTGTTCAGGTCGTGCGCTGCGGGTCGCGCGTGGTCGCCGAAGCTCTCGTCCAGCACGGAGGCGACCAGCGCGGCCACGTCCTCACGGTCGAGCCCGGCCGCGCGGGCGCGGTCCGTCCAGTCGGCCAGTTCGGCGCGCAGCGGCGAGTCCGCGGCGGCTTCCGGCCGCGCCAGCGACCGCCGTACGAAGGTCCCCAGCCCGGGGCGCGGCTCGACCAGGCCTTCGCGATCGAGTTCGCGGTAGGCCTTCAGGACGGTGTTCGGGTTGATGGCCGTGGCCGCGACGACCTCCTTGGCCGTCGGCAGCTTGTCGCCCGGAGCGAGCAGACCCAGCCGGAGCGCCTGCTTCACCTGCACGACGATCTGCAGATAGGTGGCGACCCCGCTGCGCCGGTCGATGCGGAATTCGACCACGCGCATCCCCCTTTCACTACTTGATTAGTGAAAGGGTGATGGAAGGGTGGGCGGACTGTCAACCGCCCCCCGCCGGGGCGGGCACGCGAAACCGCCCCCCAGGGCAACCCTGGAGGGCGGTTCGTGTGCCTGTCGCCGAGCCGTTCGGTCAGCTCTCCGAGCGGTACATCAGGTCCGTCTCGTAGATCTGGAAGCCGAGCCGTTCGTAGACGGTGACGGCGGGCTTGTTGTCCGCGTCGACGTAGAGCATGGCCGTCGGCAGGCCCTGGCCCGCCAGGTGCCGCAGCCCGATCGTGGTCAGCGCCCTGCCGAGCCCGCCGCCCTGCGCACCGGGCCGCACGCCCACCACGTACACCTCGCCGATCCCCTGGTCGGCGTGCACCTTCGTCCAGTGGAAGCCGACGATCCGGCCGTCCTTCTCGGCGAGGAAGAAGCCCTTCGGGTCGAACCAGGCCTGAGCCTTGCGGTCGTCCAGGTCCCGCTGGGTGAGCGAGCCCTGCTCGGGGTGGTGCGCGAACGCCGCGGCGTTCACCGCCAGCCACTGCTCGTCGTCCTCGCCGGGCCGGAAGGTCCGTACGCTCACGCCCTCGGGCAGCACGGGCTCCGCGAGGTCGAGGTCGGTGAGCGGCCTGCGCATCTGCCGCAGCTCGCGGAAGAGGCTCAGCCCGAGCACCTGCGCGAGGTGCCGGGCGGCCGGGTGCCCGCCGTGCGCCCAGACCCGCAGCCGCTTGCCCGACTCGGCCAGCAGCGCCGTCCCGAGCGCTCGCCCGTGCCCGCGACCGCGCTGGCCGGGACGGACGACCAGCTCGCCCGCCGGGGCCTCCACGGGGTCGCTGTCCTCCAACTGGGCGTAGCCGACGAGTTCGCCGTCGGCGTCCCTCAGCAGCAGGTGCCGCACCCCGGGCCGCGCCCCTTCGAGCTGGAGCCGGCCCTGCTCGGAGACGGCCGGCTGGCCGTCGGCGTCGGCGGCCTCCGCCACCAACGACAGCACGTCCCGGACCAGCTCGGGCGTCAGCTCGACAAGGACCTCGATCGACCGGGGCCCGCCCGCGTCGTACACCACCACGTCACTCATGGCCTTGAGCCTACGACCCGCACGGGGGGCTACCGGGGGTACGCCGTGGCGTGCCCGCCGGCCGATGGGGAACCGGCCGCCCGAAGCTACCAATTCGTCACCTCAACCCTCCTGACGCGCTACGCGCGTTGACCGTAAGCTGCCGCCGACCCGCCTGCCGCGACATCTGACGCGACACCAGCACCACATCATTACAAAGGGGAACAAATGCCCGCGACGCCTCACGCGACGCCGCCACGGAAGCGCCTCGCCGGACGGCTGACCGCCACCGCGGCCGTGCTCGCCGCCACCGCCGGAGTGCTCTCCGCCGCCGCCCCGGCGGGCGCGGACAGCGCGGCGGCAGCCGACAGCGCGCAGAGCGGCAAGCAGCGCCACGGCCGCACGGTCGATGTGCAGCTGCTCTCCTTCAACGACCTGCACGGCAACCTGGAGGCCCCGCAGGGCTCCTCCGGCACCGTCACCGAGACGCAGCCCGACGGCACGAAGAAGGTCATACCGGCGGGCGGCGTCGAGTACCTCGCCAACTCGCTGCGCACGGCCCGCAAGGGTCACGAATACTCGATCACCGCGGCGGCCGGCGACATGATCGGCGCGAGCCCGCTGATGTCCGGCCTCTTCCACGACGAGCCGACCATCGAGGCGCTCAACAAGATCAAGCTGGACGCCACCTCCGTCGGCAACCACGAGTTCGACGAGGGCCGCGCCGAGCTGCTGCGCATGCAGCGGGGCGGCTGCCACCCCAAGGAGGGCTGCTTCGAGAAAGGCAAGAAGTTCCGCGGCGCGGACTTCCCCTACCTCGCGGCGAACGTCACCGACGAGAAGACCGGCAAGCCGATCCTGAAGCCCTACACGATCTGGAAGCACAAGGGCGTGAAGATCGGCATCATCGGTCTCACCCTCGAGGGCACCCCCGACGTCGTGACGGCCGAGGGCGTCAAGGGCCTCAAGTTCCACGACGAGGTCGAGACGATCAACAAGTACGCCAAGGAGCTCGACCGCCAGGGCGTGAAGTCCATCGTCACCCTCATCCACGAGGGCGGCATGCCGGCGTCCGGCTCGTACAACTACGACTGCGACACCCCGGGCGCCGGCGCGGGCATCTCCGGCCCCATCGTCGAGATCGCCAAGAAGGTGACCCCGAAGGTCGACGCCCTCGTCACCGGCCACACCCACCAGGCGTACGCCTGCACCATCCCCGACCCCTCGGGCGCGCCGCGCACGGTCACCTCGGCCGCCTCCTTCGGCCGCGTCTTCACCGACACGACGCTGACCTACGACCGCCGGACGAAGGACATCGTCCGCACGAGCGTCAAGGGCTCCCGCGCCACGAACCACGTCGTGGACCGCGAGCAGCCCAAGGCCGCGGACATGACCCGGCTCATCGACCGCTGGAAGACCCTGGCCGCGCCGGTCGCCAACAAGCCGGTCGGCTACATCTCCGCCGACATCAACGGCCGCGGCTCGGAGGCGTACGAGAAGCCGCTCGGCGACCTGCTCACGGACGCCCAGCTGGAGGCGCTCGCCCCCGCCGACAAGGGCGGCGCGCAGATCGCGTTCATGAACCCCGGCGGCATCCGCTCGGACCTCGCCTTCAAGGCGTCGGGGGCCGAGGGTGACGGCGTCGTGACCTACGGCGAGGCGTTCACGGTCCAGCCGTTCACCAACATGATGAACGTCGTCGACCTCACCGGCGCCCAGGTCATCGCCGCCCTCCAGCAGCAGGTCAGCGGTCCCAACGAGCCGCAGCCGAAGATTCTGCAGGTGAGCCGGGGCCTGACCTACACGCTCGACCTGACCAAGCAGGGCGCGGACCGCGTCGTCGCGTCGTCGGTGAAGCTGAACGGCACCGCGATCGACCCGGGCAAGACGTACCGCGTCGCGATGAACGAGTTCCTCGCGGGCGGCGGCGACGGCTTCCCCGCCTTCAAGGAGGGCAAGAACAAGCTCGTGGGCGCCTCCGACCTCGACGCCTTCACCTCGTACCTCACCGCACGCTCCTCGGCGGCCTCGCCGCTGGCCCCGCCGAAGGCGGACCGCATCACGATCGTGAAGTGACCTGCGCCTGCGGCGAGCTCAGCCGATGACAGCCCGTCCGGCGATTGAGGACACCACCGCGCAGCGGAGGTGCGGATGACACGGCCTGCGTGCCGTGATCCGGCGGACGCTTCGGCAGCGGGGCCGTCAGTGCCGCCTGCGGCGGCGAGCGCCCTGCGGGCGCGGGGGGAAAAAGAGAAAGAGGGGGAGGGGGGGGAAAAAGGGGGGGTGGGGAGAAAACAGCAAAAC
>NZ_JBVIQR010000022.1:94475-129703 GCF_055576875.1 Streptomyces sp. NPDC033229
TCCGTCAGTGCCGCCTGCGGCGGCGAGCGCCCTGCGGGCGCGTCCTCAAACGCCGGACGGGCT
Organism: Streptomyces sp. NPDC033229; assembly: GCF_055576875.1. NCBI lineage: Bacteria > Bacillati > Actinomycetota > Actinomycetes > Kitasatosporales > Streptomycetaceae > Streptomyces > Streptomyces sp. NPDC033229. Next base: position 94,539 of record NZ_JBVIQR010000022.1, read on the forward strand.
GCATTGGCAGCCCGTCCGGCGTTTGAGGACACCGCCGCGCAGCGGAGGTGCACACGCCACGGCCGGCCAGGCCTAGCGCAGCGTCTGGGCCTCGGCGCTGCCCTTGGCCGTGAGTTGCTGGGCGATGTCCATCAGCGCCCGGCCGCCCGCGAGTTCCTCACCGATCCGGCGCTCGTCGGGGTCCGCCGGGTTGCGTGTGGCGTGGCCCTTGCCCCGCAGTTCCGTGTCGTCCCGCAACCGCAGCAGCGCCGCCGCCCGGGTGTGTGTCTCGTCCTCGTCGAACTCGACCTCGACGTGCCAGCCCGCAACCTGCATGACCACTACCTCCGCGACGATGCCCGACCGGGCACAAATCAGCCCGTACCCCCTTCCTTCCTCATCCGGACCGAACACCAGCGCGCCCGCCTCGAAGATCACCCATCCGGGTTCTGCCGCTGTTGTGAGGATGTTGTGGCCATGGCCGGAAAGGGGACGGGGGCTCTTGTCCGCGCCCGGTGCGGCTGCGACGGTTCGGGTCGGTTCGGCGCAGCCGGCCGTCACAGCGAGGGAGAGTCGACCGTGTCGAAGAGGCTTTACGTGGGCAACTTGAGCTATCAGACGACGGAGGGCGATCTGGCCGCGCTCTTCCAGGCGGCGGGCGCGGTGCAGAGCGTCAGCATCGTCACCGACCGCGACACGGGTCGTTCCAAGGGCTTCGCCTTCGTCGAGATGAGCGACACCGACGCGATCAGGGCCGTCGAGCAGTTCAACGGCACGGAGCTCAACGGACGCAACCTCAACGTCAATGAGGCCCGGCCCCGTGAGGAGCGCCCGGGCGGCCGCGGCGGTGGCGGGTACGGCGGTGGCGGCCGGCGCGGTTGATCCCTCGCCGTTCGACCGGGCCGGGTGCCTCCAAGTCCTCCGACTGCCGCGAACGCGCCGGGCGGCCCCGCGAGGCCGCCCGGCGGGCCGTCACCGGAAGTCGGCCACGTGGTCCCGCGCCCACTGCTCGAAGGAACGGGCAGGGTGGCCCGTCACCCGCTGGACGGCGTCCGTGACCAGCGCCTCCTGGCCGACCGAGGACCCGAAGTACCGGACGATGTCCTCGGCGGCGACCCTCGGGGCACCGGCCCGCTCCATGGCGGTGACGGCCTCCTCGAAGGAGACCTCCTCGAAGCGCACCTCCGGGCGGCCGAGAGCCCGCCCGATGGCGTCGACCTGCTCCGCCATCGTCAACGCCGCCGGACCGGTCGCCACATAGGCCTGGCCGAGGTGCGCGCCCGTCGTGTCCAGGAGTGCCGTGGCGGCCATGTCCGCGAGGTCGGCCTCGTGCACGGGAGAGCCGACGGCCTGCGCGTAGGCTCCGCGCACGACCCCCTCGGTACGGATCTGCTCCGCCCACTGCAAGGCGTTCGTGGCGTACATGCCGCCGCGCACGAAGGTCCACTCCAGCCCCGAGTCGCGGATCGCGCGCTCCGCCGCCGCGTGGGCGCGCGCGATGAAGCCCTCCTCGTCGGCGGGGGTGTCGGTCACGGACATCGAGGAGTTGAAGACGATCCGCCGCACTCCGGCCTTCGCCGCCGCCTCGATCAGGCCGCCCACCTGGAGACCCGTGGCGGCGATGTTGAGGAACAGCGCCCGCGCCCCCGTGAAGAGCCCGTCCGGCTCCGCCCCGCCGGTCAGATCGGCCCGCACCACCTCGACACCCACCGGCAGCCCCGCCCGCTCAGGGTCACGGCTCACCGCCCGTACGCCGACGCCCGCCGCCAAGAGCCGGTCCACCAGCTCGCGGCCGATGTTTCCGGTCGCTCCCGTCACCACGATCATGGGTACGTTCTCCCGTCAGGTCGGTCATGAGATAAACGGAACTCGCCGCGCCGAAAGGGCTCCCGCGCTGTATTTCGTGGTCGCGTGGTCGTCGCGACACCCTCGGGCGCGTGCCGTGCGGCCACGCTAATCGGCCGGATCACCGTGGGCGAAAACACACCCGCCCAACGGCCGGAAATAGCGCAGGATTTACGCGTAACCGGCAGTAGGACTTGCGTCCGAGGGCCTCACGCGTGGTGGGATGTGCTGATGCGAACCCCCACGCGCATACCTTCCCGTCCCCCCAATCCATATGACGAACTCGCGTCCCTGGCCGACCCGGAAGAGACGCTGCAAGGGATTCCGGTCGCCGTCCCCCACGACACGGCCGACGACATCCCCGGCTGCACCTCCGCCGACCCGGCCGAGGACGACCCCCTCGGTCTGGGGCTCACGTACGACCCTCCGCACGAGGACCCCGGCGAGCACCCCGGTGCGGAACCCCGCGAGGAAGATGCCTGGTCGCCGCCCGACCACCGCCGCGCCAGGCGGCCTCGCTCCCGCCGTCGGCGCCGCCGTTTCTCCGCCGTGCCCCGCACCGCCAAGCTGCTGTTCGCCGTCGTGGTCTGTGCCGCCTTCCTGGCGCTCGCCGACCGCTGCGCGGTGATGTACGCGGAGAAGAAGGCGCAGCAGACGCTCCAGCGCCAACTCCATCTGGAGGCCGCTCCCCAGGTGGACATCCACGGCTTTCCCTTTCTCACCCAGGTCTTCGCCAAACGGCTCTCGCGGGTCGATGTGACCGTGCCGGACGTCGCGGCGGACCGGGTGTCCCTGGCGAAAGTGAAGGCGAGTGCCCGGGACGTCCGGCTGACCGGGAATCTCCCGGCCGATGTGCGCGGTGCCGTCATCGGGAATCTGGACGGCGAGGTGCTGCTGGCCTTCGACGACCTGAACCGGGAACTCGGCGCCTCGCAGGTCAGATTCAGTGACCACGGCGACAATTCGATTCGCGCGGCCGGTAAGTTGTCCGTCGCCGGTGAGGAGTTGCGCGTACGGGCGCAGGCGCGGCTGCGGCGGGACGGCGACCGTGGGATCTCCACCGACATCGACGGCATGAGCGTCGACATTCCCCGTGTCGCCACGTACCGCCCGGGCAAGGACAAGGGGCTCGTCCTGCACCGCGAGACGGCCGACCGCATCAGCCGGGACGCCGCCCGGGCGAAGGCGCTGCTGTCGGTGCCCGCCGTGGCCGAGCGGCTCGGGGTGCCGAAGGAGGCCGCCGCCCTCGCCTTGCGCGACGAGGACCGGCTGCGGGAGATCACGGGCGCGCCCCGGTTCGTGGAGCGGCTGATGCGGGTGAACCTGGTCGACGTCGTGGTCGACCACCCCTGGCTGCTGAAGCGGATCGGCATCGACCCCAAGCTGGTCACGGCCCTGATCGGGCTGCGCCCGCCGGAGCTGTCCGACCGGCTCTCGCTCTCCTTCCAGCTGCCGGAGCAGGCGAGGGAGCTGCATCTGCGACATGTGACGGTCGAGCGGGACGGCATCCGGGCGGAGCTGACCGGCGTGGAACTGCCCGTCGGCAAGGCCCGGTAGCGGCCCGTCCGCTTGGCGGTCGACCACCTTTTACCCCCCGGACCGATCATGTAATATTCGTTCCGCGCCGCTAGCTCAGTTGGTTAGAGCGGCTGACTCTTAATCAGCAGGTCCGGGGTTCGAGTCCCTGGTGGCGCACGGAACGAGGAAGGCCCCCACCATCGGTGGGGGCCTTCCTCGCGTCATCGCCCCGGGGCAAGCCTCTACGGGAACACCTGCGGGGGCGCCGTCGGCGCGCCCGGCAGCCGTACGGACGCCACCGTGCCGCCGCCCTCCGCCGCGCGCAGCGTCACCTCGCCGCCCGCCTGCCGCACCGTGCGGGCCACGATCGACAGGCCCAGGCCGCTGCCCGGCAGGCTGCGGGCGGTGGGCGAGCGCCAGAAGCGGTCGAAGACGTGCGGCAGTTCCTCGGGCGGGATGCCCGGGCCGTGGTCCCGCACGGTCAGCTCGCCACCGGCCAGCCGGACCTCGATCTCCCCGCCCGGCGGGCTGAACTTGACCGCGTTGTCGAGCAGATTGACCAGCGCCCGCTCCAGCGCCGCGGGCTCCGCGCGGACGAACCACGGGTCCAGCTCGGCCGTGATCGCGAGGCCCACCCCGCGCAGCCGGGCCCGGCCGACCGCCCGCCCGGCGATGTCGTGCAGGGCCAGCACCTGCACCGGGCCGCCCGGGGCACCTTCCGGGCGGGACAGCTCCTGGAGGTCACCGATCAGCGCGGCCAACTCCGTCATCTGCGCCTTCACGCTCGCCAGCAGCTCCTTGCGGTCCTCCGGCGGGATCGCCCGGCCCGTCTCCTCGCTGCGCGCGAGCAGGTCGATGTTGGTGCGCAGCGAGGTCAGCGGCGTACGCAGCTCGTGCCCCGCGTCCGCGATCAACTGCTGCTGGCGGTCACGGGAGGAGGCGAGGGCCGCGGTCATGGAGTTGAACGAGCGTGAGAGCCGGGCGATCTCGTCCTCGCCCTCGACGGGGATGCGCACCGCCAGGTCCTCGGTGCGGGCGATGTGCTCGACCGCGCCCGTCAGCCGGTCCACGGGCCGCAGCCCGGCGCGGGCGATCCACAGCCCGGCCGTCGCCGCGCCCAGCACGCCCACCCCGGCGGTGATCACCAGCAGGAGCGCGAGGGTGTTGAGCGGCTTCTCGGTCTCGCTCAGCGGCTGGGCGATGGACACGGCGGTGTTCGCCAGCGGGCCCGCGGAGGTCGCGACGCGCATCCGCGTGCCGTCCTTGGCCGTCGCGTTGTGCAGCGTGTCCGACAGCCGCCCCTGGGCGACCGCCAGATCGGCGTCGTCGACCTGGACCGGGGACTTGCCGAGCGTGGTGCAGACCAGACCACCGGCGGTGATGATCTGCACGGTGTACGAACCGGGCTGCGCCGGCACACCGGTGGGGTTGGCGTCACACGTGCGCAGCAGCCCGCTGAGGTAGTCCTTGTCGACCCGCGCGCTGGTCAGCGTCTCGTCGCGCTGGTGCCCGAGCTGCTGCTTGGTCACCAGCCAGCACGCGCCCGCGGCGAGGGCCACGGCGACGGCGACGGCCACCGCCGTCAGCAGCGCCAGCCGGGAGCGCAGGGGCAGGCGGCCGAATCTTCGGATCACTCGGCGCCGCCGTCGGCCCGCAGGACGTACCCGACGCCCCGCACGGTGTGCACGAGGCGCGGCTCGCCGCCGGCCTCCGTCTTGCGGCGCAGATACATCACGTACACGTCCAGGGAGTTGGAGCTCGGTTCGAACTCGAAGCCCCACACCGACTTGAGGATCTGCTCACGGGTGAGCACCTGCCGGGGGTGTGTGAGGAACAGCTCCAGCAGCGTGAATTCCGTCCGGGTCAGCTCCACCGCCCGTCCGCCCCGGGTCACCTCGCGGGTCGCGAGGTCCATCCGCAGGTCGGCGAAGGTGAGGGCGTGCTCGTCGGCCGGCGCCGGGCCGGTGGCGGCCGCGTAGGAGCTGCGGCGCAGCAGGGCGCGGATGCGGGCCAGCAGCTCGTCCAGCTCGAAGGGTTTGACGAGATAGTCGTCGGCGCCCGCGTCGAGGCCGGTGACGCGGTCGCCGATGGTGTCCCGGGCGGTGAGCATCAGGATCGGCACGGTGGTCCCGGCGGCGCGCAGCCGCCGGGCGGCCGTCAGCCCGTCCATGCGGGGCATGAGGACGTCCAGCACGATCAGCTCGGGGTCGTACGCGTCGACCTTGTCGAGGGCGTCGAGGCCGTCGACGGCGAGCTCGGTGCCGTAGCCCTCGAAGGCGAGGCTGCGGCGCAGCGCCTCACGGACGGCGGGTTCGTCGTCCACGATCAGGATGCGGGCGGGCTGGTCGCCGTGCTCGGCGGGGCTCATCGCGGGTACCTCACGGGGTTCACGGGTCACTGAGGGGGTGCGGAACGGGGGATGTGCGGAACGGGAGTGTCCCGCACCCCTTCAGCCTGACACGACGCCGGACGGGCTGCTTTTGGCTGAGCTCAGCCAAAAGCAGCCCGTCCGGCGCTTGAGGACGCGCCCGCAGGGCGCTCGCGCGCCGACGCAGTCGCACCGTGCCTGCCGACCGCTCGGCCGTCACGTGGTGCTGCCGCCGGCACGAAGCTTCGCGAGGTCCGCCTTGACGTCGTTGACGGGGATGGCGAAGCCGAGGCCGACGCTGCCGGCGGAGTCACCGCCGCCGGAGCCCGAACCGGAGGCGTACATCGCGGAGTTGATGCCGATGATCTGGCCGCTCATGTTGATGAGGGCACCGCCGGAGTTGCCGGGGTTGAGCGAGGCGTCGGTCTGGATGGCCTTGTACGTGGTCTTGGACGAGCCCGTGTCGCCGTTGTACTCGTTGCCACCGAACTCGAAGGGCCAGTGGGGGACGCCGCGCCCCTGCTGGTCCTGGCCGCCCTGCCCCTGGCCCTGCTCCTTCGAGACGGTGACGTCGCGGTTCAGGGCGGAGACGATGCCGCTGGTGACCGTGCCGGTCAGCCCCTCGGGCGAGCCGATGGCGACGACCTCGTCACCGACCTGCACCGTGCCGGAGTCGCCGAGCTGGGCGGCCTTCAGATCGCCGCCGCCCTCGACCTTGATGAGGGCCAGGTCCTTGCCGGGGTCGGTGCCGACGACCTTGGCGGTCCGGGTGGTGCCGTCGCTGAGGTTGACCTTCACGGTGTCGGAGCCGGCGACGACATGGTTGTTGGTGACGATCTCGCCGCCACTCGTGATGATCACGCCGGATCCGGTGGACAGGCCGGAGGAGGTGGCGGCCTTGATCTCCACGATGCTGGGCTTCAGGGCCTTGGCGACGGCGGAGACGCCGCTGCTCTTGGAGGCCACGTTCCGCACCGGGGTCGGCTGCCCGGCGCTGCCCGACCCGTCGGTCAGCTCCCCGACGAGCGCGGCCGAGCCGCCGCCGACGACCGCCGCGACGATGGCGCAGGCGGCGAGCAGCGCCACGGGCCTGCGGGCCCGGGGGGCGGCGTGCCCGGCGGGCGAACCACCGGCGGGGGCGGGCGCCGCGAATCCGGCGTAACCGCCACCGCTGCCGCCGCCGTGCGCGGCCCCTGCTTCCGGGCCGTACGAGCCGTAGGGGTCACCGCCCGGCCGGACGGTGACGCCGCTCGCGGTGACGACCGGCGGCTGTGGCGCGTACGCCGGAGGGGCCGGGTAGGCCCCGGGCTGCTGCTCGGGGCGGGGGGCAGGGTCCTGGTCGCCGCTGCGGCGGTGCGTCTCCGTCATGGGTACGACTCTCCTCCGCCTTCATGAGAACTGTCTGAGCGCGGCGTAAGAAGCCCGACAGAAGTGGGTATGCCCGGTGTAAGGACGCCCCGGCACCCGGCGGGGTACCGTCAGCCGCCGCAGCCGCACGAGCGGCGGACGACCAGGGCCGACGGGAACTGCTTGAGCCGCTCACGGCGGGACCCGGCGACCCGCAGGGCGTCGTCCAGGACCAGGTCCACGGCCGAGCGGGCCATGGCGATGCGGTCGGAGGCGACGGTGGTCAGCGGCGGGTCCGTGAGGGCCGCTTCCTTCACATCGTCGAAGCCGGCGACGGCCAGCTCGCCGGGGACGTCGATGCGCAGCTCGCGCGCGGCCCGCAGGACGCCGATCGCCTGGTCGTCGGTGGCGCAGATGATGGCCGGCGGCCGGTCGGGGCCGGAGAGCAGTCCGAGGGCGACCTTGTAGGCGTCGTAGCGGTTGTAGGGGGCCTGGAACAGTCGGCCCTCGAGCGACTTCCCGGCCTCGCGCATGGCCCGCCGCCAGCCTTCGACGTGGTCGGTGACCGGGTCGCCGATCACCGGCGTCTCCTCGGTCCCGCCGAGGCAGGCCACATAGGGGTGTCCGTGCTCCAGCAGATGACGGGTGGCGAGCTGGGCGCCGCCGACGTCGTCGGTCACGACGGCGACGTCGTCGATCGCGTCCGGTCTACGGTGCATCAGGACCACGCGGGCGTCCCACGCGTCGATCTCCGTCGCGGCGTGCTCGCTGGGCCCCTGGCTGATCAGGATGAGCCCGGAGACCCGCATGCCCAAGAAGGCCCGCAGATAGTGCACTTCGCGCTCGTCGAGATAGTCGGAGTTCCCGACGAGCACCATCTTGCCCCGCTCGGCCGCGGCCTGCTCGACCGCGTGCGCCATCTCCGCGAAGAAGGGCTGGCGCGCGTCCGGGACGATCAGGCCTATGAGGTCCGTCCGTCGGGACGCCATCGCCTGGGCGACCCGGTCGGGCCGGTACCCCAGCTCCTTGATCGCGGCCAGCACCCGGTCCCGCGTGGCCGGGGCGACCGGCCTCGGCCCGTTGTTGATGACATAGCTGACCACCGCGGTCGACGTCCCCGCCAGTCTCGCCACATCGTCCCGCGTCACCTTGGCCACGGGCGGCAGTCTACGCGGGTCCACTCACCTCTTCGCCGGGCGTGCGGCCTGCGGTCGGGCGGCCTCCGGCTTCTCCGTTCGTGGGGTCTCCGCGGGGCCTTCGCGCTGGGGATCCTCGGCCTGGCGCTCGGTCTTCTCCGGCTTCTCCGGGACCACGAAGCGGTACCCAACATTCCGCACGGTGCCGATCAAGGACTCGTGCTCGGGACCGAGCTTGGCGCGCAGCCGCCGCACGTGCACGTCCACCGTGCGGGTACCGCCGAAGTAGTCGTAGCCCCAGACCTCCTGGAGCAGCTGGGCGCGGGTGAAGACCCGGCCCGGATGCTGAGCGAGGTACTTCAGCAGCTCGAACTCCTTGAAGGTCAGATCCAGTATCCGGCCCTTGAGTTTCGCGCTGTACGTCGCCTCGTCCACCGAGAGGTCGCCCGTACGGATCTCCATCGGGCTGTCGTCCATCGAGATCTGCCGGCGCCCCATGGACAGCCGCAGCCGCGCCTCGACCTCGGCGGGCCCCGCGGTGTCCAGCAGAACGTCGTCGACGCCCCAGTCCGCGGTGACCGCGGCCAGACCGCCCTCGGTGACCACGAGGATCAGCGGGCAGCCGGGGCCGGTGGACCGGAGCAACTGGCACAGGCTGCGCACATGGGGCAGATCGCGGCGGCCGTCGATCAGTATGACGTCGGCCCCCGGGGTGTCCACGAGAGCCGGGCCCTCGGCGGGAGCCACCCGCACGCTGTGCAGCAGCAGACCCAGCGCGGGAAGCACCTCCGTCGACGGCTGGAGGGCATTGGTCAGGAGCAGCAGAGAGCTCATCGGCTGCCACCCGCTTCGGTCGAACTACGGTCGTCCTTGCTGTCCTGCACGCTTCGCTCGCCCATAACGTCGGTTCCTCCTCGGTCCCTGCGAGGACGTTGCGGCACTCATTCGTACGGTTTGCGGTCTCCGCGCCCTAGGAGCACGCGCGCTCTCAGCCGCGGGTGACGCGTCTGAATGCACAAAAGGACCCGGGGGCGACTCTGCCCGGATCCTCTCTGCCCAGCAGAATAACCCACATGACTTTCGGAGGTACGGACGATTTTGCACGACCTTGTGTTTCGTCGCTCACTTCGAGTGGTCATCGCGCCGCGCTCTTGACAGCCGACGGAGTGCGCGTGGAGGCCCGTTACGAGCCCGGCCCGGCCCCCTTGCGGCGGGCTGCCGACCGCCCGGTGGTCGTGCTCGCGCACGGCTTCACCGGTGCGCTGGAGCGGCCCGGCCTGCAACGGGCCGCGCGGGTGTTCGCCCAGCACACCGCCGTGATCACATTCTCGTTCCGGGGCCACGGCGGCTCGGGCGGCCGCTCCACACTCGGCGACCGCGAGGTGCTCGACCTGGCCGCCGCGGTGGGCTGGGCCCGCTCGCTCGGCCACCGCCGGGTGGCGACCGTCGGCTTCTCCATGGGCGGCTCGGTGGTGCTCCGACACGGCGCCCTGTACCTACCGCCGAACGGGGGAGGGCACGGGGGGCGCACCGACGCACACGCCGACACGATCGTCTCGGTGAGCGCGCCGGCGCGCTGGTACTACCGGGGCACGGCCCCCATGCGCCGTCTGCACTGGGCGATCTCCGGCCGCACGGGGCGGGCTCTCGCCCGCTGGGGTCTCGGCACGCGCGTCCACCCGGAGGACTGGGACCCGGTCCCGCTCTCCCCGACGGAATCGGTGCCTTTGATCGCGCCGCGGCCGCTGCTGATCGTGCACGGCGACAAGGACACGTACTTTCCTTTGGACCACCCGCGGATGCTTGCCGCTGCCGCGGACCCTTCTTCCACGGAGCTGTGGATCGAACGGGGGTTCGGTCATGCGGAAAGCTCCGCTGGTGGGGAACTGTTGACCCGCGTCGCCCGGTGGGTGGTGTCCTCAATCTCCCCCAGCTAACGCTGGGAGGTGCCCCCAGGGGCTTGATGGGCCCGGCTGCAAGCCGTCCTGGCCGCCTGCGGCGGCGAGCGCCCTGCGGGCGCGTCCTCAATCTCCCCCAGCTAACGCTGGGAGGTGCCCCCAGACGGGCTGGTTTCGGCTGAGCTCAGCCAATAACAGCCCGTCCGGCGTTTGAGGACACCGCCGCGCAGCGGTGGTGCGGGACGACGGCCCGCTACGCGCCGCCAGGCACAGCCGCGGCAGCGAACTGCGCCGAGTACAACCCCGCATACGCCCCCCGCGCCGCCAGGAGCGACTCGTGCGTGCCCTGTTCCACGATCCGGCCCGACTCCATGACCAGGATCACGTCCGCGTCGCGGATCGTGGACAGCCGGTGGGCGATGACGAAGCTCGTGCGGCCCGTGCGGAGCTGGGCCATCGCGTGCTGGATCAGCACCTCCGTGCGGGTGTCGACCGAGCTGGTGGCCTCGTCCAGGACGAGGATCTCCGGCTCCGCCAGGAACGCCCGCGCGATCGTGATGAGCTGCTTCTCGCCGACGGAGACGTTGGCCCCCTCCTCGTCGATCACCGTGTCGTAGCCGTCGGGCAGCGTGCGGACGAAACGGTCGACGTGGGTGGCCTTCGCCGCCTCGACGATCTTGTCCATGGAGGTGCCGGCAGGCGCCCCGTACGCGATGTTCTCCGCGATCGTGCCGCCGAAGAGCCAGGTGTCCTGGAGGACCATGCCGATGTGGCCGCGCAGCTCCTCGCGCGACATCTCGGCGATGTCCGTGCCGTCCAGGGTGATGCGGCCGCCGCTGACCTCGTAGAACCGCATCAGCAGATTGACCAGGGTGGTCTTGCCCGCGCCGGTCGGGCCGACGATGGCGACGGTCTGGCCCGGGCGCACGGTCAGCGAGAGGCCGTCGATCAGCGGGGTGTCCACCTCGTAGCGGAAGGAGACGTCCTCGAAGGCCACCTCGCCGCGCACGCGCTCGGGGCCGACCGCCGCCGTGGCGTCCGGCGACTGCTCCTCCGCGTCCAGCAGCTCGAAGACCCGCTCGGCGGAGGCCACGCCGGACTGGACGAGGTTGGCCATGGAGGCGACCTGGGTGAGCGGCTGGCTGAACTGCCCGCGAGTACTGGATGAACGCCTGGACGTCACCGATGGACAGCGCGCCCGTGGCGACCCGCAGTCCGCCGACGACGGCGACGAGGACGTAGTTGAGGTTGCCGATGAACATCATCGCGGGCTGGATGACACCGGAGATGAACTGCGCCTTGAAGCCCGCCTCGTAGAGGTCCTCGTTCTCCTTGCGGAAGGTCTCCGCGGACTCCTTCTGGCGCCCGAAGACCTTCACCAGCGAGTGCCCGGTGTACATCTCCTCGATGTGGGCGTTGAGCGTGCCGGTGGTCTTCCACTGGGCGACGAACTGCGGCTGCGCCCGCTTGCCGATCTTCGTGGCGACGACGATGGAGACGGGGACGGTCACCAGCGCGACCAGGGCCAGCAGCCAGGAGATCCAGAACATCATCGCCAGCACGCCGACGATCGTCAGGGCCGAGGAGACGATCTGGCTCAGGGTCTGCTGGAGGGTCTGCTGGATGTTGTCGATGTCGTTGGTGGCGCGGGAGAGAACCTCGCCGCGCTGCTGCTTGTCGAAGTAGCCGAGCGGCAGCCGACCGAGCTTCTCCTCGACCTGTTCGCGCAGCCGGAAGACCGCCCGCTGCACGACGGCCGTGGCGATCCGTGCCTGGACGAGCATCAGGAGGGACATGCAGAGGTAGATCAGCGCCACCCACAGCAGCACCACCCCGATGGCGTCGAAGTCGATGCCCTGGCCGGGGGTGAAGTCCATCGCGCCCAGCAAGTCGGCGAGCTTGCCGTTGCCGTCGCTCCGCAGCCCGGCGACGACCTCGGCCTTGGTCCGGCCGGCGGGGTACTGCCGGCCGACCACGCCCGAGAAGATCAGGTCCGTGGCGTGGCCGAGGATCTTCGGTCCGATGACGGACAGCGCCACGGCGGCGACGCTGAAGAAGAGCGCGACGGCGATGAGCGGCCGCTCCGGGCGGAGCATGGCCAGCAGCCGGCGGCTGGAGCCCGCGAAGTCCATGGACCGCTCGGTGGGCTGGCCGCCCATGTGGCGTGCCATCCCGGTCGCCGGCGCCGGGCCCCTGCGGGGGGCGGCCTGCGCGGCGCCCGGCTTCGGCGTGCCGGAGGACGGCTTCTCGGTGGACGTCACGCTGCCTCCTCCTCGGTGAGCTGGGAGAGCACGATCTCCCGGTAGGTGTCGTTGGACGCCATGAGCTCGGTGTGGGTGCCGCTGCCGACGACCCGCCCCTCGTCCAGGACGAGGATCCGGTCGGCGTCGCGGATGGTGGACACCCGCTGGGCGACGATGACGACCGTCGCGTCGCCCGTCTCATGGGCCAGCGCGGCCCGCAGGCGCGCGTCGGTGGCGTAGTCGAGCGCGGAGAAGGAGTCGTCGAAGAGATAGATGCCCGGTCTGCGGACCAGGGCCCGCGCGATGGCCAGGCGCTGCCGCTGCCCGCCGGAGACGTTGGAGCCGCCCTGGGCGATGGGCGCGTCGAGCCCCAGCTCCATCCGTTCGACGAACTCCCGGGCCTGCGCGGTCTCCAGCGCCTGCCACAGCTCCTCGTCGCTCGCGTCCGGCCGTCCGTAGCGCAGATTGGAGGCGATGGTGCCGGAGAAGAGATACGGCTTCTGCGGGACGAGGCCCACGCTCTCGGCCATCAGGGCCGGGTCCAGGTCCCGTACGTCCACGCCGTCGAGCAGGACCGAGCCGCCGGTCGCGTCGAACAGGCGCGGGATCAGGCCCAGCAGCGTGGACTTGCCGCTGCCCGTGGAGCCGATGACGGCCGTGGTCTCGCCGGGCCGGGCCGTCAGGGAGACGTCCTTGAGGACCGGCTCCTCGGCGCCGGGGAAGCGGAACTCCACCCCGCGCAGCTCCAGATGACCGGCGCGGCGCAGCTCGGTGACCGGCTCGGCCGGGGGCACCACGCTGGAGTCGGTGCTCAGGACCTCCTGGATGCGCTCGGCGCACACCTCGGCGCGCGGCACCATCATGAACATGAAGGTCGCCATCATCACGGCCATCAGGATCTGCATGAGATAGCTGAGGAACGCGGTGAGCGCCCCGATCTCCATGTGCCCGCCGTCGATGCGGTGCCCGCCGAACCACAGGACGGCGACCGAGGAGAGATTCACCACCAGCATCGTCGAGGGGAACATCAGCGACATCAGCCGGCCGACGCGCACGGAGACGTCCATCAGGTCCGTGTTGGCGCCCGCGAAGCGCTTCCGCTCGTGGGTGTCGCGGACGAAGGCACGGATGACCCGAATGCCGGTGATCTGCTCGCGCAGCACGCGGTTGACGGTGTCGATGCGGTCCTGCATGCCGCGGAAGAGCGGCCGCATCCGCCAGATGATCAGCGAGACCACGGTCCCGAGCACCGGCACGATGATCAGCAGCAGCGCGGACAGCGGCACGTCCTGCTGCACGGCCATCGCGATGCCGCCGACGCACATGATCGGCGCGGAGACCATGAGGGTGAAGGACATCAGGGCCAGCATCTGGACCTGCTGCACGTCATTGGTGGTGCGGGTGATGAGCGAGGGTGCCCCGAAGTGACCGAGCTCGCGCGCCGAGAAGGACTGCACCCGGTCGAAGACCGTGGCACGCAGATCGCGGCCGACCGCCATGGCCGTGCGGGCGCCGTAATAGACGGCGCCGATGGCGCAGACGATCTGGCCGACCGTGACGGCCAGCATCCAGCCGCCGATTCCGAGGATGTACCCCGTGTCCCCCTTCACCACGCCGTTGTCGATGATGTCCGCGTTCAGCGTGGGGAGGTAAAGCGTGGCCAGCGTCTGTAGGAGCTGGAGCAACACCACGAGCGCGATCGGTTTCGAATAGGGCCTCAAGTACGCCCGTAGAAGTCGTACCAACACATAGGCAGCGTAAGTGACCGCACTGACAACGGGCCTCTGGTTTTGGCGGGTGGCGGACCGGGGAGCCCGCGGCACCCGTCATCATGGAGGCGCAGGAAGAAGGAAAGGGGTCGCCGTGGCGACGACAGACTCGGCACGTCCGGCACTGCCGGAGCAGCCGGCCCGGCCGGAACCGGAAGGCACGATCCGGTACTGGGCCGCGGCGAAGGCCGCGGCCGGCACGGCCGAGGAGCCGTACGCGGCGCGGACGCTGAAGGACGCGCTCGACGCGGCCCGGCGCCGGCACGCGACCCGTCCGGAGTTCGCGCGGGTCCTGCTGCGCTGCTCCTTCCTCGTGGACGGCGATCCCGTCGGCACACGCGACCACACGACGGTCCAACTGGCCGAGGGCGGCACTGTCGAGGTGCTCCCGCCCTTCGCAGGAGGGTGACCCCGACACCATGAGCAATCAGCACCGCAATCCGTATGAGCCGCATGAGGCTCATGAGACGTACGAGTCGTACGACGAGCGGTACGCGTCCCAGCCGTACGAGCAGCGCGAGGGGTTCGGGCCGTACCAGCCCCAGGCCGCCGCGCAGCCCGACCGTCCGCAGGCCGCCCCGGGCCCCTACGAGCCATACGCTCAGCCGCAGCAGGCGCAACCGCAGCCCGCGGCATGGCCCTCGCACACCGACCAGCAGGGCTTTCAGCCCCAGCAGGATCCGGCCACCCAGACCTGGGACACCCGCACCTGGGAGCAGCGCGGCTGGGAGCCGTCCCCGGCGGCGGAGCCCGCGTACCGCACGCCGTGGCCCGGCGAGCCCCTGCCGCAGCAGACGCCGGGCCACGCGGAGGCCCCGGCCGAGCACGCCGCGCCGCGGCACGCGGGCAACGGTGACACCGGCGCGGGCCCGTACGGGGACTCCTCGTACGGGAGCACCGTCGGCCGGCACACCGCGGCCCCCGGCACGGGTCCGGCACCCTGGCCCGCGGCGCTCGACGAGCGGGGGCCGGGTCCCGGCGGCGGCTCCGGCCACGACACCGCCGCCCCGGCCGGGGAGCCGGCGTCCCCCGAGCGGCCGATGACCGCGGCCGAGAAGGCGAAGGCCGAGGGCCGGCCGCAGATCCTCTCGCCCGGCTTCAAGCCCGCCCTGCTCACCGCCGTCCTCGCGGCGCTGCTGGCGCTCGCCGCGCCGCTGGGACAGGCCGCGCTGGTCGTCCCCGTGGTGCTCCTGCAGGCGGTCACGGCGGCCGGGTGGTTCCGGCTGAACGGCATGTGGCCCGCCCGGCAGGGCATCGCCCTCGCGTTCCTCGGCGGCGTGGCCGCCGACATCGGGCTGCTGGCCACGGGCGCCCTCGACGCGCCGACGGTCCTCATCGGCACCCTCGGCGTGTGGGTCCTGCTGACGCTCGTGCTCCAGCTGCGCAGCCACGCCGCCCCCGACGAGCGGCTGTACGGGCTCACCGCCGCCGTCGCCTCGGCCGGTGTCACGGTCCTCGCGGCCGGGCACCTGGCCGCGGCCGACGACGCCGTCGTGGTGGGCGGGGCCGCCGTCGCCGTGACGGTCCTGGCCCGCGCGCTGCCGCTGCCGTCCGTGGCCTCCCCCGTGATCGCCCTGATCGCGGCGGCCGGCTCCGGCGTCGCCACCGGCGGGCTGACCGGCATCGGTCCGTCCGCGGCCCTGCTGGGGCTGGCGGCGGGCGCCTGCGCCCTGATCGGACTGCGGGTCGCGAGCTACGACTATCCCTCCCGGTTCGTGCACATGACGGCGGGCGTGGCGCTGCCGCTGGCGGCCGCGGGACCGGTGGTCTACGTGATCGGCCGGGCGCTCGTCTGACCCACCGCGATTGCCCGGACGGGCTTGCTGTGCGGTGTCCTCGCCGGACGGGCTTGCTGTGCTCTGTCCTCAAACGCCGGACGGACTGTTTTGGCTGAGGCCGGCCACATCAAGCCCTGACGGGTTGCTGTCGGCCGAGCCCAGCCACATCAAGCCCGTCCGGCCTTGGAGGACACGCCCGCAGGGCGTCTCGCCGCCGCAGGCGGCACAGACGGCCCGCAAGGGCGAAGGACTCGCCGACCAGGCGAGAGGCGCCCGCCGCCGCAGGCGGGCTCAGACAGCCCGGTAGTCAAAGATCCGCCGGCCAGGCTCTAGGCTCCCCTGAAACCCGACAGGGAGCCCGATCGAAAGCTGGGGGAACGACAGCAGATGCGTGCCATCCGAATACTCCTGATCGTCGCCGTCATTCTGGGGGCCCTCTTCACGGCCGCCGACCGGGCGGCGGTCTGGTTCGCCGAGAACGAGGCCGCGGAGAAGATCCGCAGCAGCCAGGGCCTCTCCGGCACCCCCGAGGTCTCCATCAAGGGCTTCCCGTTCCTCACCCAGGTCGCGGGCTCCAGCCTCGACGAGGTCGAGATCAAACTGGACGGCGTCACCGCCAACGCGGGCGACCGCTCGATCCGCGTGACGAGGTTCAAGGCGAAGCTGAACGACGTCGAGATCGACAGCAGCTTCTCCTCCGCCGTCGCACAGCGCGCGACCGGCACCGCGCACATCTCGTACGAGGACCTCACCAAGGCCGCCCAGGACCCCGGGGTGAGTGTCGGCCACGCCGACGCGGGCAGTAACAAGGTCAAGGTCACCGGGAAGGTCTCGGTGTTCGGCCAGACCGTGGAGCGCAGCGTGGTGTCCACGGTCACCGTGGTGGGCAAGGACACCATCCGGGTGCGCGCGGACCAGATCCCCGCCACCGGCTTCCCGGGGGCGGAGGAGATGATCCGTGCGAAGACCGACTTCGACCGGCAGCTCAGCGGGCTGCCCAAGGGCGTCAAGCTCGAGAAGGTCGTCGCGGGCGCCGACGGCGTGGACATCACGTTCAGCGGCGAGAAGGTCAACCTCGCGGGCTGAGCGGGGAATCGGCGGGCGCGCGGGCCTCGGCGCCCGCCTTCCACCACGCCTCACGTCCACGCTGCGAGACACCCCCGTCCGCAGAGCAGAATCCCGCGCCACGCAGGGACTTCCGGGTCTTCCGGGTGGCCGGAACACGTCGTTACCGTCCCACTCCCCGGACGATACTGTCTCACCATTCGACATACCGGTGACACGCCCGCCTGTCCGTCCCTACGATCGGACGCATGAAGCGACAGGCGGACCTCACGAAGCGGCGGGCAGTCGACCTGTGCCGCGTCGCCGCCATGCTCTGTCGCCGTGTCTGACGGGGACCGCTCCCCCGGTTTCCCTCCCGGCCGTCTCGAGGCCGCATCGAACTCCCCGCATCACACGCTGCGTCAGCGCCGCGCACCCATGCCGCCGCGCACCCGCCCAGCACGCGCACATCCGCAATTGCCCCGGAGGAGAACAGCATGAGCCGCCGCAGTGAGGTCCTGGTCGACGCCGACTGGGTCCAGGCCCGCATCGACGACCCCAAGACCGTCATCGTCGAGGTCGACGAGGACACGTCCGCGTACGACAAGAACCACATCAAGAACGCCGTCCGGATCGACTGGAAGCAGGACCTCCAGGACCCGGTCCGCCGCGACTTCGTCGACCAGGCCGGCTTCGAGAAGCTGCTGTCCGCCAAGGGCATCGCCAACGACGACACCGTCGTCCTCTACGGCGGCAACAACAACTGGTTCGCCGCGTACGCCTATTGGTACTTCAAGCTCTACGGCCACCAGGACGTCAAGCTCCTCGACGGCGGCCGCAAGAAGTGGGAGCTCGGCTCCCGCGACCTGGTCGCCGAGGTGCCCCAGCGGGCCGCGACCACGTACAAGGCCCAGCCGCAGGACCTCTCGCTGCGTGCCTTCCGCGACGACGCCGTCAAGGCGATCGGCTCGCTGAACCTGGTCGACGTGCGCTCCCCCGACGAGTTCAGCGGCAAGCTGCTCGCCCCGGCGCACCTCCCGCAGGAGCAGTCGCAGCGCCCCGGCCACATCCCGAGCGCGCGCAACATCCCCTGGTCGAAGTCGGCCAACGACGACGGCACCTTCAAGTCCGACGACGAGCTCAAGGAGATCTACGAGAGCGCGGGCGTGGACCTGGCCAAGGACACCATCGCCTACTGCCGCATCGGCGAGCGCTCCGCGCACACATGGTTCGTGCTGCACGAGCTGCTCGGCCAGGAGAACGTCAAGAACTACGACGGTTCCTGGACCGAGTACGGCTCGCTCGTCGGCGTGCCGATCGAGCTCGGCGCCAACTGACCCTCCCCGCAACTCAGCGACCCGAAGGAAGAACCATGTGTGGAGCAAAGGCAGGCGGCCCCGACGCCTCGACCGTCAAGCCCGGTGAGACCACGATCCAGGGCTCGGTGACGCAGAACGGCCACCCGGTCACCGGTTACGTGCGCCTCCTGGACAGCACCGGCGAGTTCACCGCCGAGGTGCCCACGTCCGCGACCGGACAGTTCCGCTTCTACGCGGCCGAGGGCACCTGGACCGTGCGGGCCCTCGTGCCCGGCGCGACCGCCGACCGCACGGTCGTGGCGCAGAAGGGCGGCCTGGCAGAGGTCGCCATCGCCGTCTGACGGCGACACGAACGGCCGGAGGGCCGCACCCAGGGGTTGGACGCCTTGATGGGGGTGCGGCCCTTCGCGCTGCACGGGGGCCGGTCGTACGGTGGAGCTATGTACGCGCGGAGGCGCCATGTGTACTTCGCCATGATGGGCACGTGCATCGGCCTGTTCGTCCTGGCGTGGTCCGTGGTGCGGCTGTGGTCCGTCCCCGCCGCGGTGGGCATGTGCGTCGTCGCGATGCTGATCCCGCCGGTCGCGGCGATCACGGCCAACCGCCGGGGGCCGGACGACCGCTGGTGGGACGATCCGTCCGGCGACCCCAAGTCGGACGAGTGGTGGGACGAGCTGGACGGTAAACGGTAGGAACGAGCCCGCTGGGGGCACCTCCCAGCGGTAGCCGGGGGAGTTCGAGGACCGGGTCCGGGCGGAGCCCCGGTCGGGCGCGTCAGTAGACCAGCGCCTGCACGCCGTCCCCCATCGCCTCCGCCACGAACACCTGCGCACCCGCGATCCGCGCGCCCTCGATCAGATCCTTCTCCTCGATGCCGCGCCGCGCCGCGCACTGCGTGCACACCGTGATCGTCCCGCCACCCGCCTTGATGCCGTCGATCAGATCCGGCAGCGGCGCCGCGTGCGGCAGCTCGAACTCCGCCGCCCGGCCCGGCAGCGCGAACCACGACGACTCGCCGGTCAGCCACAACGACACCTCGACGCCGCTCGCGACGGCGACGGCCGCCACCGTGAACGCCTGCGAGCACCGCTCGGGCGCGTCCGCGCCCGCCGTCACCTTGATCACGAGCTTCTTCGCCATGCGGCACACCCTATGCGCGGGGCGGCCGACCTCACAGCGCCTCCCGTGAGGCGTCCGACTAGACTCGAAGCGGTCCGTACACCCTCACTCCGACCGAGGAGCGCGCTCGTGCTTGAGGCAGTCTTCACCACCCTGCTGGTCCTGGTCGCCGTCGGCGTCCTCGCATTCACCGGGCTGACCTGGAAGAAGCTGTACCAGGGCCAGCGCTGACCGCTGGTCCCCCGCGCCTCCTCCCTCGTTCTCCTACAGATCGCCTGAGCCCATGATCGAGATTCCGTCCGACCTTCACCCGAGCCTCGTGCCCCTCGTCTTCCTCCTCGGCAAGTGGGAAGGCGCCGGCGTCGCCGACTTCCCCGGTGCCGAGAAGTGCAACTTCGGGCAGGAAGTCACCTTCACGCACGACGGCCGTGACTTCCTCGAGTACACCTCGCACAGCTGGGTGCTCGACGAGGAGGGCAAGATGGTCCGCCCCCTGGAGACCGAGAGCGGCTACTGGCGGATCGACAAGGACCGCAAGCTCGAGGTCGTCATGATCCGCGACCAGGGTGTCGCCGAGGTCTGGTACGGCGAGCTGGCCGACAAGAAGCCGCAGATCGACCTGGCCACGGACGCCGTCGCCCGGACCGCGGCCTCCGGCCCGTACACCGGTGGCAAGCGCCTCTACGGCTACGTCAAGAGCGACCTGATGTGGGTCGGCGAGAAGGCCACCCCCGAGGTGCCGCTGCGCCCCTACATGTCGGCGCACCTGAAGAAGGTCGCCGACCAGGCTGCCCTGGAGGAGTGGGCGAAGAACCTGCCCGACGACATGCCGGACGGCGTCGCGTTCTTCAACCAGGACGGCACGCCCTACACCGGCTGAGCACGACCCACGAGAGCCTCGCTCTCACCACGCCCCGCGGGGGAAGTCCGGTCGAAGTCCGGCGCTGACCCGCAACGGTAGGCGGGAGGACCTGCACGGTCCTCCCGCGAGCCCGATCACCCGCGGCGGCGTCAGCTCCTGACAACTCGCCGTGGACTGCGAGGGGACGCCCCGCGGAACGCGCTCGGGGCCGCTCCTTGGGACGCAGGGACGCGGCCCGAGCCGAAGGCGTCACCCGTGGGGATCCCCTCCCAGGTCACCTCTCCCAGCACGACGGGCCCACCCGGCACACCGCCGGCCCCACGCAGGCTGCCGCTGCCGCCCCTGCTGGCCGGGCTCGGGGCCGCCCTGACCGGCTCGCTGCTGGCATGCATCGGTCTCGGCTCCTCCGGGGTGACCTGGGCACAGACGCTGCGCTATCTGTGGGCGGGGCTCAGCGGCGGGACCATCGCGCCCGACGAGGTCTCCGCCTACACGATCATCTGGGAGCTGCGCTTCCCGCGCGCCCTGCTCGCCGCCGTCGTCGGCGCCGGGCTCTCCGCGATCGGCGTCGCCGTCCAGGCCATGGTCCGCAACGCCCTCGCCGACCCCTTCGTCCTCGGCATCTCCTCCGGTGCCGCCGTCGGGGCGAACGCCGTACTGCTCTTCGGGGCACTGGGCTCGCTCGGTGTGTGGGCGCTGTCCGGAGCGGCCTTCGCCTCCGCGCTCGCCGCCATGCTGCTCGTCTACGCGGCGGCCCGCACCCCGTACGGGCTGACCCCGCTGCGGCTGGTGCTCACCGGCACCGCCATGTACTACGGCTTCTCGGCCGTCACCACCTTGATGGTCTTCAGCGCCGACCGCGGCGAGTCCGCCCGCTCGGCCATGATGTGGCTGCTCGGCAGCCTGGGCGGGGCCACCTGGGCGTCCGTGCCCATCGCGGCGGCCGCCGTGGCGGGCGGGCTCGGCTATCTCCTCTGGTCGGCGCGGAACCTCAACGCCCTCGCCATGGGCGACGAGACCGCGGCCGCGCTCGGGGTGGACCCCGACCGGCTACGCCGCCGGCTCTTCGTCGTCGCGGCGGCCGTCACGGGCGCCGTCGTCGCCGTCAGTGGTGCGATCGGCTTCGTCGGCCTGATGGTCCCGCACGTCACCCGCATGCTCGTGGGCGCCGACCACCGCCGGGTCCTGGCCGTCGCGCCGCTGCTGGGCGCGGTGCTGCTGCTGTGGGTCGACATCGTCTCCCGGCTGCTGCTGGCGCCCGTGGAACTGCCGGTCGGTGCCATCACGGCCGTCATCGGCGTGCCCTGCTTCGTGCTGCTCATGCGGCGCCGCGGCTACACGTTCGGAGGGTCCTAGAGCATGCGGGTCGACATCGAGGACCTGTCGGTCGAGATCGCGGGCGCCCGGCTCGTCACGGACATCGCGCTCCGGGCGGACAGCGGACAGTTCGTCGGCCTGGTCGGGCCCAACGGCAGCGGCAAGTCCACCCTGCTGCGCTGCGTCTACCGCGCCCTGCGGCCGGCCGCGGGCAGCGTCCGCCTCGACGGCGACGATCTGCACGCCCTGAGTCCGCGGGAGAGCGCCCGCAGGCTGGCGGCGCTGCCGCAGGAGTCGGCGAGCGAGTTCGACTTCACCGTCGGCGAGATCGTCGCCATGGGACGGTTGCCGCACCAGAGCGCCGCCGGCCGTGTCACGACGGCCGACACCGAGGTCTGCGCGGCTGCCCTGGAGCGGGTCGGCGCGACCCACCTCGCCGAGCGGGGCTTTTTGACCCTGTCGGGCGGCGAGAAGCAGCGGGTGCTGATCGCGCGGGCCCTGGCACAGCAGCCGAAGGTGCTGGTCCTGGACGAGCCGACGAACCATCTGGACATCGCGCAGCAGCTGGAGGTCCTGGCGCTGGTGCGCGGCTCGGGGCTGACGGTCCTGGCCGCGCTGCACGACCTCAATCTGGCCGCCACCCACTGCGACGCCCTGTACGTCATCGCCGACGGCCGCATCGTCGCCTCCGGGCCGCCGCACGACGTGCTGACCGCCGAGCTGCTCGCCGACGTCTTCGGCGTACGGGCGCACCGGGTGACGCACCCCGAGTCCGGCGCCCCGCAACTGCTCTTCGACCGCCTTCCCGCCAGTTGAGGCTTCCCCCCGATTAAGGACGTGCCATGGCCGCCGCCGCCCGTACCGCCCGTACCCTCACCGCCCTTGTCGCCGCCGTCGCCCTCGCGGGCTGCGGTGCGAAGGTCGACGACTCCGGGGACGGGAAGAGGACCGGGTCCCACGGGGACGGGGTCAGGAGGGGCGCCTCGGCGCACTACCCCGTGACCATCGAGAACTGCGGAGTGAAGACGACGTACGACAAGGCCCCGCAGCGGGTGGTGACCAACGACGTCGGCATCGCGGAGATCATGTTCGCGCTCGGCCTGGAGGACCACATGGCGGGGTATGTGGCGCCGGACTACAAGGGCGACCGGGACGACCGGGCGGCGGCCGCCTGGAAGGACGGCTACAAGAGGGTGAAGTGGCTGTCCAAGAAGGAGATCACCAAGGAGATCGTCCTCGACGCCAAGGCCGATCTCGTCTTCGCGGGCTGGAACTACGGCTTCGGCGAGGGCAACGGCTTCACCCCCGCGTCCCTGGAGAAGCTCGGCATCGGCTCGTACGTGCTGACCGAGTCCTGCCGCAACAACGGCGGCGCCAAGTCCCGCGGCGTGATGCCGCCGCTGGAGGCGCTCTACACGGACCTGGCGACGCTGGGGAAGGTCTTCGACGTCGAGGACCGGGCCGCGAAGCTCATCGCCGGGTTCAAGAAGCAGGTCGCCGACGCACAGGCACAGGTCCCGAAGGACGGCGAGCGGCCCAGCGTCTTCCTCTACGACGACGGCCGGGACAAGCCGCTGACCTCCGGGATGTACGCCGGACCGCACGACATCATCACCAAGGCCGGTGGCGACCATGTGATGAAGGACCTCAAGGACTCCTGGGTGTCGGTCAGCTGGGAGACGGTCGTGGAGCGGAACCCGGACGTCATCGTGATCAACAACTACGGCGACGTCACGGCGGAGCAGAAGAAGAAGTTCCTGAAGTCCTACGCCCCGCTCGCAGGCGTCTCGGCCATCAAGAACGACCGTATTTTCGTCCTCGACTACGTCGATCTCGTCGAGAGCCCCCGCAACCCGGCGGCCATCGCCGCGCTGTCCCAGTACTTGAAGGGGGTCCGCAAGGGCTGAGCGAGCCCGGCAAGGTCCACCAGCCACGCCCTAGACTGGGGGCGTGGTGGACACCGACTGGCAGAGCGATCTCCGTAAGCGCGGCTACCGGCTGACCCCGCAGCGCCAGCTCGTGCTGGAGGCGGTGGACCGGCTGGAGCACGCGACGCCGGACGACATCCTCACCGAGGTCCGCAAGACCGCGGGCGGGGTCAACATCTCCACGGTCTACCGGACGCTGGAGCTGCTGGAGGAGCTGGGGCTGGTCAGCCACGCCCACCTCGGCCACGGCGCCCCCACGTACCACCTGGCCGACCGGCACCACCACATACACCTCGTCTGCCGGGACTGCACGGAGGTGATCGAGGCCGATCTGTCGGTGGCGGAACCCTTCACGGCGACGCTGCGCGAGACGTTCGGCTTCGAGACGGACATGAAACACTTCGCGATCTTCGGGCAGTGCGCCAAGTGCTCCGCGAAAGCGCCGTCCGCCGGGTCGTAGGCTTGTCCGCATGCTGCGTCATACGAAAGCCAGCCCTCTGCTGTCGCTGCCCGGTGCCGTGCCCGCCGAGGGCCCGGACGAGGGCGTCGCCGCGCACTACGGCGACCTGTTCCGCGAGCAGCGCGCGCTCGCCGGCGGGACCGGTTTCGTGGACCTCTCGCACCGCGGGGTGGTCACCGTCACCGGCGCCGACCGGCTGAGCTGGCTGCACCTGCTGATCACCCAGCATGTGAGCGAGCTCCCGGCCGGGCAGGCCACGGAAGCGCTCGTCCTCTCCGCGAACGGCCACATCGAGCACGCGCTGTACCTGGTGGACGACGGCGAGACGACCTGGGCCCACGTGGAGCCCGGCACCCAGGGTGATCTGATCGCCTACCTGGAGAGCATGAAGTTCTTCTACCGGGTCGAGGTCGCCGACCGCACGGACGACTTCGCCGTGGTCCACCTCCCGGCGGGCTCGATCGCCGAGTCCCCCGAGGGCGTCGTGGTGCGCGAGACGCCGCACGGCCGGGACCTGTTCCTGCCGCGCGCGCAGCTCACGGCGTTCGCGGACTCGCACGGCCCGGCGGCGGGCTCCCTCGCCCACGAGGCGCTGCGCGTCGAGGCGCACCGCCCGCGGCTGGGTCTGGAGACCGACCACCGCACCATCCCGCACGAGCTGGGCTGGCTCGGCACGGCAGTCCATCTGCAGAAGGGCTGCTACCGCGGCCAGGAGACGGTCGCCCGCGTCCACAACCTGGGGAAGCCGCCGCGCCGGCTGGTCTTCCTGCACCTGGACGGCAGCGACGTGAAGCTGCCCGGCCACGGTGCGCCGGTCCGCCTCGCGGCGGACGGCGCGGAGGGCCGCCAGCTGGGCTTCATCACCACCTCGGCCCGCCACCACGAGCTGGGCCCGATCGCCCTGGCCCTGGTGAAGCGGAACGTCCCCGTGGACGCGGCGCTGGTGGTCGGCGAGGGGACGGCGGCGGCGCAGGAGGTCGTGGTCGAGCCGTAGCCGTGGCGCCTGCCGCTGGGCTTGTCGGGATACGGCCTCGGCCCGAGACGGGCCTTCCAGCCTCCGGCTGGGGTTGAGGTCGGTTCGGCACGGTTCGGCACCGTCGTCGGCCTCCGGCCGGGGGCACATCGGTCCGGCAGTTCGGCACCGCCGGAGCGCGCCGTCGGGGCGCGGCGCCGTTGCGGCGGAATGGAGGGGCCGGGCCTGCCCCTCCACACCTGGCGGCACCCCACACCGCGCCAGCGGTCCGGTAAAGCCGGGACGGCGCCGTTGCGGCGGATTGGGGGGCTGGGCCCCTCCCTGCCCCTGGGGTTCCCTCACACCTCCAGCAAAACCGTGAAGGGGCCGTTGTTCGTCAGGGAGACCTTCATGTCCGCGCCGAAGCGGCCCGTTGCCACTTCGGCGCCCAGGGCGCGCAGCTGGGTGACCACCTCGTCGACCAAGGGTTCCGCGACGGGACCCGGTGCCGCCGCGTTCCATGTGGGGCGGCGGCCCTTGCGGGCGTCACCGTAGAGAGTGAACTGCGAGATCACCAGCAGCGGTGCGCCCACGTCCGAGCAGGACTTCTCCTCGTCGAGGATCCGCAGCGACCACAGCTTGCGCGCCAGCTGCGCGGCCTTCGCCTCAGTGTCCTCGTGCGTCACTCCGACAAGCACACACAACCCCTCGCCGAGGATCTCGCCGACCACCGCACCGTCCACGACGACGCTCGCGCCGTCCACTCTCTGCACCACTGCACGCATACGGACCATGATGCCCTGCGTCCATCCAGGGCTGTTCGGGTGCGGAGCCCCTGCGGGCGGGGCGGACACAGTGGCACGATGCGTACAGGCGGTGCGCATGCGGGCAACGTGATGTGACCGCACACCGCCCGAGGGGACGGATACGCATGCCCACACCCACCGAGGACGGCCCCATGCTCAAGGCAGTGGACAGTCTCAACCCCCGCCCGCCGAGCCAGCGTTCCGGCAGGTTCGCGGACGTCCCCGTGCGGCGGCTGGGCGACCTGCGGCTCGCGGAGCTGCGCGCGGTGCGCCGGGACGCCCAGCGCGACGAGGCGGACCTCAGCTATGTGCGGCGGCTGCTCCAGGGCCGCATCGACATCCTGCGGGCCGAGCTGGCCCGTCGCGCGACCCCGGGCTCGCCCCTCATGGAGCGGCTCGTCGTCGACCGGCTGTCGGAGATCCTCGCGGACGTGCCGTCGGCCCACCGCTCCTCCGCCCGCCATGTGACGCTCGGAACACCGCACAGCGAGGAGTTCCGCCGGCTGGCCGAGGACATGCTCTCCGAGGTGGAGCTGTCCGACCTGGCCGCCCGGACGGACCACGAGCTGCACGAGGGGATGGCCCGCCTCGTGGCCTACGAGCGGCAGGTCTCCGGCCGCCGCCGGCAGCTGCAGCGCACGACCGACGATTGCAGTGCCGAGATCGCCCGCAGGTACCGTGAAGGGGAAGCACAAGTAGACGACCTCCTCTCGTGAGACCTCCGGGGGGCGGTCCGCGCCACCTCCCCCCGGAAAGTCGACGATGACCTCCTCGCCCCTCGCGCCCTCCCCCGCCCACGGCATACCCCCGGTTCTCGCCGAGGTCGTACGTTCCGGCTTCGTCGAAGGCCATCACCGCGGCTCGCTGGTGCTGCTGGCCGCCGACGGAAGCGTCGAGCTGGCGCTCGGCGACCCGGCGGCCCCGGTCTACCCGCGCTCGGCCAACAAGCCCATGCAGGCCGCCGCCATGCTGCGGGCCGGGCTGGAGCTGTCCGGCGAGCGCCTGGCCCTGGCGGCGGCCAGCCACTCCGGCGAGGGCTTCCACCTGGAGCTGGTGCGCACGATGCTCACCGAGTTCGGCCTCCGCGAAAGCGATCTCCAGACCCCGGCCGACCTGCCGCTGGACCCGGTCGAGGCCGAGTCCTACCTGGCGGCGGGCCAGGTCCGCGACCGCGTCACGATGAACTGCTCCGGCAAGCACGCGGCCATGATCGCCACCAGCGCCGCCAACGGCTGGCCGCTGGACTCCTACCTCGACCCCGCCCACCCGCTCCAGCGTCTGGTGCTGGAGGTCGTGCAGGAGGCGAGCGGCGAGCGCGTCGCCCACATCGGTACGGACGGCTGCGGGGCCCCGCTGATGGCCCTGACACTCACCGGCCTGGCCCGCGCCTTCCGCACCTTCGTCCTGGCCGCGCCGGGCACCCCCGAGCGCCGGGTGGCGGACGCCATGCGCGCCCACCCGGAGTACGTGGCCGGCACCCGCCGTCCCGACACCTGGCTGATGCGCGAGGTGCCCGGCGTGCTGTCGAAGATGGGCGCCGAGTCCGTCCAGGCCGTGGCCCTCCCGGACGGCCGCGCCCTCGCCTTCAAGATCGACGACGGCGCCCCGCGCGCCATGGGCCCCGTCCTGGCCCGCGCCCTGGAGCTGCTCGGCGTCGACTCCCCCGTCGTGGCCCGCATCGGCGAGATGCCGCTGCTGGGCGGCGCGGAGCGGGTGGGCTCGATACGAGCGGCGTTCTGAGGGCCCGCCGGCACGCGGACGGCGCACACCGTGGGCCGCACGGGGAAAATTACGTGCGGCCCACGCCACTGGTTGCCTAGCGTGACGGCATGAGCATCGAAGTCCGCGCGATCGAAGAATCCGACCTCTCCGACTGGAGCCGCGCCCTGCGCACCGGCTTCCTCATGCCCCCCGCGGTGACCAGGAAAGAGATCGAGTTCCGCCGCGCGGGCATCGATGTCGAGCGGACCCAGGGTGCCTTCGACGACGGGCGCTGCGTCGCCACCTTCCGCAGCTTCCCGCAGCGGATCACCGTGCCCGGCGGCGCCGCGGTGGCATCGTCCGCGGTCTCCAATGTCACCGTCTCCCCGACGCACCGCCGGCGCGGGCTGCTCAGCCGCATGATGGACCGCGATCTGCGGGCCGCCAAGGAGCGCGGCGAGGCCGCCTCGACGCTGATCTCCGCCGAGTACCCGATCTACGGCCGGTACGGCTACGGTCCGGCCGTCTGGGTCACCGAATGGGAGATCGACGTCCCCCGCGCCGGGCTCGACCGGCGCTACGCGGGCCCGGCGGACGGCGGGCGCGTCGACCTCGTCGACGTACGGCGCCTCGGCCCCGTCCTCCACGAGCGGCTGCGGGGCGTACGGCACGGCGTCGTCGACCGCGACACGCAGTGGTGGCAGACCCGCACGGGCGAGCCGCCGAAACCCGGCTACCCCTGGACGGAGCCCTTCTACGCCGTCCACCGCTCCGCCTCCGGCAGCGTCGACGGCCTCCTCGTCTACACCGCCGACGACGTGTGGGACGCCAAGCTGTCGCAGACCACGGCCACCGTCCGCGACTGCTTCGCGGTCACCCCCGAGGCCGAACGCGCCCTGTGGCACTTTCTGTTGTCGGTCGACTGGATCATCAAGGTCCGCACCGGCCTCCGCGCCCCCGACGACCTGCTGCCGCTCCTGCTGCCCGACCCCCGCGCGGCCCGGACGGTCACGCACGCCGACTTCCTGTGGCTGCGGCCCCTCGACGTACCGGCGCTGCTCCAGGCCCGTACGTACGCCACCACGGGCTCCCTCGTCCTCGACATCGCCGACCCGGCCGGGCTCGCCGCCGGCCGCTATCTCCTGGAGGCCGGGCCGGACGGTGCCTCCTGCACCGCCACCACGCGTCCGGCCGATCTCTCGCTGCCCGTCGGCGAATTGGGCACCCTGTACCTCGGCGACGAGTCCGCCACCCGGCTCGCCGCCCTGGGCCGGGTCACGGAGGAACGCCCGGTGCGCTCACCCTCGCGGACACACTGCTGCGCACGGCGCGCCGACCGTGGTGCCCGGACATCTTCTGCCGGCTCTCCGCTTCCGGCCCGGCTCTCCGCCCACACCTTCACACCCAAGTGCCCCGGGAAATAACGGACTTCCCGGGGCGCTTGGGCTGAGTGAATGAATGGTTGATCAAGGCCGCTTGACCTCAACCATGCTTGAGGTTGGAAGCTTCTTCTCAGCGGCCCACCGGCCGCCCCACGATTTTGAGATTTCCGTTGCCAGGGGGGACCCCATGTCCGACAGCCCGTACCGCCTCGCCGTCATCGTCGCCTCCACCCGCGAGGGCCGCTTCGGCCCCACGGTGGCCGGCTGGTTCGCCGAGCAGACCGCCCAGCGCACCGACATCGACGTGGACGTCATAGACCTCGCCGACCACCCGCTGCCGGTGAACCTGTCCAGCGACCCCGGCCCGGAGGCCGCCGCCCTCCTCGCCAAGGTGTCCCCGCGGCTCGCCGAGGCCGACGCCTTCGTCGTCATCACCCCCGAGTACAACCACAGCTACCCGGCCTCGGTGAAGAACCTCATCGACTGGCACTACACCCAGTGGCAGGCCAAGCCGGTCGGCTTCATCTCCTACGGCGGCCTCTCCGGTGGTCTGCGCGCCGTCGAGCACCTGCGCCCGGTCTTCGCCGAGCTGCACGCCGTGACCATCCGCGAGACGATCAGCTTCCACAGCCCGTGGGGCAAGTTCGACGACAACGGCCGCCACCTGGACGAGGAGGCCGGCACGGCCGCCGCCGGTGCCGCGAAGGTCATGCTCGACCAGCTCACCTGGTGGGCCCAGGCCCTGCGCGAGGCCCGCGCCACCCGCCCGTACGGCAACTGAGCCCCGTGCCAGGCCGCTTCGACGCTCTCCGCGCAGGTACGGGGGTCCTGCGCGGATTGTCCTGCCGACGGCGGGCCGTCTTGCCGCCTGCGGCGGCGGACGGGCTGAAATGAGCCCGTCCGGCGCCCCCGGACACCGCCGCGCAGCGGAGGTGCACTGGGTCATCCCTGCGGGACGGCAACGTGCTGGCCGAGGCCGCCGTCGATGTGCAGCTTCTCGCCCGTGGTGAACGTCGCGTCCACGGCCAGGAACAGCGCGGCGCGCGCCACCTCGTCGGCCGAGCCGTGCCGGCGCATCGGCGTGACGGCGTCACCGACCTGCTGCATGGCCTCGAACTCCTCGGGGCTCAGGCCCTGCACGCCCCCACTGGGGGTGTCGATGAAGCCGGGAGACACCGCGTTGACGCGGATGCCCTGCCCCACCAGCTCCGACGCGAGCACCTGGGCGAAGGACCACAGGGCCGACTTCGTACCGGAGTAGACGGCCATGCCGGGGTAGCCCATGATGTCGGCGACCGAAGTGGTGAAGACGATCGAGCCGCCCTGCGCGATCAGCGGCAGCAGTCGCTGCACGGTGAAGAACGCACCCTTGGTGTTCACCGCGAACTGCTTGTCGTAGCTCTCCTCGGTGACCTGCCCGACCGGGGCCAGCTCCGATATGCCCGCGTTGATGAAGAGGTGGTCGATCCGGCCGAGCTTCTCCCGCACCGTGTCGCCGAGCGCCGCGATGGCGGCCATGTCGGACGCGTCGGAGCTGACCACATGGGCCGAGGAGCCGAGCTCGGTCCGCGCGTCCTGGAGGTTCTGGGGGTTGCGGCCGGTCAGCAGGACCTCCGCGCCGCCCTCGACGAGCCGCTTGCCGATGGCCAGTCCCATGCCCATCGTCCCACCGATGACGACGGCCTTCTTACCCGCATACGTGGTCATGTCCCGCTGCTCCCTGGGGTGTTCCGGCGGCTTCCGCGTGCCGCCGGGTTCGTGGTGCCCACTGTGCCGAGGGGCGCTGTGGGTTTCCTGACGGTCCGCTGTCGGTGGGGCGGGTTACGGTTTCGGCATGGGGTTCGGGGGACGGTTCGGGGTGCTGGGGCCGCTGGTGGTCCGGGACGGCGCGGGGAAGCCGGTCAGGGTGCCGGAGGCCAAGGTCCGGGCGCTGCTGGCCGACCTGCTGGTGCACGAGGGGCGGCCGGTCTCCGCCGACCGGCTGATCGACGATCTGTGGGCCGCCGACCTCCCGGCCCACCCCGCCAACGCCCTGCAGAACAAGGTCTCCCAGCTGCGCCGCGTCCTCGGCCGTGAGGGCGTGGTGCGTCAGCCCCCCGGATACCGGCTGCGGCTCGACGACGGCGACGTGGACGCGGACCGCTTCCAGGCCCTGGTGGCCCGCGCCCGCGCCACACAAGACCCGCGGGCGCGGGCGGCCCTGCTGACCGAGGCGCTCGGACTGTGGCGCGGCCCGGCCTACGCCGACTTCGCCGACGAGGAGTTCGCCCGTACGGCGGCGCTGCGCCTGGAGGAGCAGCGGCTGACCGTCCTGGAGGAGCGGGCCGAGGCGCGGCTGGCGGCGGGCGAGCACGGCGCGCTCGTCGGGGAGCTCACCGCCCTCGTGGCCCGCCACCCGCTGCGCGAGCGGTTGCGCGCCGCCCAGCTGCGGGCGCTGTACCGCGCGGGGCGGCAGAGCGAGGCCCTCGCCTCGTACGCCGAGCTGCGCGTCCGGCTGGCCGAGGAGCTGGGCCTGGACCCGGGTCCCGAACTGGCCGCGCTCCACCGGTCGATCCTCGACCAGGCCCCGGACCTGACCAGCGCGCCTGCCCCCGCCGCCCGCCCGGGCGGGCGTCTGCCCACCCCGCTCACCCCCCTGGTCGGCCGGGAGCGGGCGGTGGCCGAGGCGAGCGCCCTGCTCACAGCCGGGCGCCTGGTGACCCTCACCGGCCCCGGCGGGGTCGGCAAGACCCGCCTCGCGATCGAGACCGCCGCCCGGCACGCCGAGGCCTTCCCCGACGGAGTCCACCTCGTGGAGCTCGCCGGGCAGCGCGGTTCCCTCGCCGACCTCACCGAAGTGATCGCCACCGAGCTGGGCCTCCGCGACGACGGGGCCTCGGGCATGCCCGTGCCCGCCGCGGCCACCGCGCCCGCCGACCGGCTGGCAGCGGCCCTCCGCGACCGCCGCGCCCTGCTCGTCCTGGACAACTGCGAGCACGTCGTGGAGCACGTCGCGCACCTCACGGCCCTGCTGCTGCGGGCCGCGCCCGGGCTGCGCGTCCTGGCCACCAGCCAGGAGCCGCTGGGGCTCGCGGGCGAGGCCGTGCGGGCGGTGGAACCGCTGCCCGCCGCCGAAGCGGTGCGCCTCTTCGCGGCCCGCGCGGCGGCCGCCGCCCCTGGATTCGTGCTCGACGCGACGACCACCGGGGCCGTCGAGGAGATCTGCCGACGGCTCGACGGCCTCCCCCTGGCCCTGGAACTCGCGGCCACGCGCGTGCGCGCGCTGGGCGTACACGAACTGGCCGACCGCCTCGACGACCGCTTCCGCGTCCTGACGGGCACCCACCGCGGCGCCCCACCGCGCCAGCAGACCCTCCGCGCGATGATCGACTGGAGCTGGGAGCTGCTGACGGCCCCCGAGCGCATCGTGCTGCGCCGCCTCGCCGCGCACACCGACGGCTGCACGCTACGGGCCGCCGAGACGGTCTGCGCGGGCGACGGCGTACGGGCCGAAGAGGTCCTCGACCTGCTGGCCCGCCTGGTCGACCGCTCCCTGGTGGTCATGACGGACGGCCGCCGGGGCCCGCGCTACCGCCTCCTCGAATCGGTCGCCGCGTACGGCACGGAACGCCTGCGGGACATGGCGGACCTCGAGCCCGTACGCGCCCGCCACCTGCACCACTACACCGAACTGGCCGAGCGCGCCGCGCCGCGCCTCCGCGGCCCCGAACAGGACCACTGGCTCGCCGTCCTCGACGCCGAGACCGCGAATCTGCGCACAGCCCTCGACACCGCGATCCGGCAGGGCCCGGCACGGACGGCGCTGCGGCTGACCGCCGCCCTGTCGTGGTACTGGCTGCTGCGCGGCCGGCTCGGGGAAGCGCGGCGGTCGCTGGAGAGCGCGCTGAAGGCGGCGGCCCCCACCGGCGCGGACGCGCTCCCCCTACAGGCCGAAGTCCGTTCCCTCTGGGGCAGCTTCGCGTTGCTGTCGGGCGCCCGGACGCCGCTGACCTTGGCGGAGGAGACGGCGGACGCGGGGCCCTGCCCGCAGGCCCAGTGGTTCCGCTCGTACGCCCTGACCAACGCGGGCGACCAGGTGGGCGCGGAGGCGCTCGTCGAACTCGCCCTGGCCGGTTTCCGCGAGCGGAGCGACCGGTGGGGCATCGCGGCGGCGCTCGGCCGGCGGGCGATGGACGCCCTGATCCGCGACGACATGGCGACGCTGAAACACGACGGCGAGCGCAGCGCGGAGCTGTTCCGGGAACTGGGCGACCGCTGGGGCCAGTTGCAGAGCGTCTCACCGCTGGCCGCGCTCGCGGAGATCAGCGGCGACTACGAGCGGGCCGGGAGCATCCTCCGGGACGGGCTGCGCCTGGCCGAGGAGCTCGGTCTGCGGGCCGAGGTCTCCTCGCGGCTGTCCGGCCTCGGCCGGCTCGCCCTGCTGGCCGGGGACCTGGACGGGGCGCGCGAGCTGCACGAGCGGGCGCGGCGGATCGCCGCCGAGCAGAGCTTCACCTTCGGCGAGATATACGCCGAGATGGGCCTCGCCCTGGGAGCCCGCCGGGAGGGCGACCTGCCCACCGCCGAGTCCCACCTCCGCCGGATCCGGGAATGGTACGAGCAGGTGACGCCGGAGCCCGCGGGCAACGCGCTGATCCTCGCCGAACTGGGCTTCGTCGCCGAACAGCGCGGCGACGCGGACGCCGCGCGGACCCTGCACCTCCAGGGCCTGGAGGCCGCCCGCCTGACCGGCGGCCCCCGTGCCGTCGCCCTGGCCCTGGAGGGCCTTTCGGGGGTCGAGGTCCTGTCCGGGGCCCCCGAGCGGGCCGCCTTCCTCCTCGGCACGGCGGCGGCCACCCGGGAGTCGGCGGGCGCGCCCCTGCCGCCCGCCGAGCGCGGCGACGTCGACCGGATCACGACGGCGGCTGAGGCCGCCATGGGAAAGGCGGCCTTCGCGGAGGCGTTCGAGCGGGGCCGGTTCCCTGCCGGGGACGGGCTCCCTGCCGGGGGCCGGGCCGCTTCGGTCGGCTCGGGCCGGTGGCCGACGGGGTAGGCGGTCCCCGCCGGGCCTCAGTTCCGCGCAGGGTCGTCAGCCGCCCTGGTGCAGCTGGTGCCTCCCGGCGGCTTTCGGCGGCTCCGGCGGCTGCCGGGGAGCGAACCTCCGGGCGGCGCCTGGTGAACGGGCCGGATCCCGTCGTGATCCGCCGGACAGGCGTCAGTCGACAAGGGCCAGTTCCGCGACAACCGCCTTGTGATCAGAGCCCCGCACAACGTGTTCGCTGACCGAGACCGCCGCCAGCCCCCTGCCGTGCAGGACGTGGTCGAGCTGGAGCAGGGACGGCATGGCCGAGGCGTCGGCCGGCCAGGTCGGCGCCCAGCCGCGGCCGAGTTCCGCGTGGGAGTCGGTGAGCCCCGCGGACAGCAGCTTCCGCATGGGCGCGTGGTCGAGGGTCGCGTTGAAGTCCCCGAGGAACACCGTGTCCCGCCCCGAGTCCACCGCCTCCGCCCGCAGCTCCCGCATGTCCCGCGCCCAGCGCCCGGCATCGCCCAGCGGGTAGAGCGTATGGACCGCCACCAGCCGCACCGTGCGCCCGCCGACCTTGACCGCGGCCGTCGTCTGCGGCCACACCGTGGCCCGGCCACGCAGCAGACCGCCACCCGTCAACGGCAGCCGCGAGTAGAGCGAGGAATCCGACTCCGGGTGCAGCTCCCGGTGCGGCATCAACTCGGCCATGCCCGCCTTGTCGAGCGCCGCGATCGCCTGCGGCGTCAACTCCTCCACGGCCAGCACGTCCAGCCGCTCGGCACGGACGAGCCGGACCAGCGCCTCTGGATCGACCGCACCCACATGCGTGTTGCTCGTGGCCACCCGCAACCGCGGCGCGCCCGCCGGCACGGGTTCCCTGTCGGGAACGAACCGGGGCACCGACCAGGCCAGCTCCGTCACGACCAGCACAGCCGCCACCGCCGCGACCCACCACGACCGCAACACCAGCAACACGACCAGGACCACCACGGTGCCGGCCACGGCGTACGGGAACCCGGCCATCGGCATCGCGAGCCAGGTCCCGTCGTCCAACGATGTGGCTCGCGCCGCGATGAGGACGGCTGCGCCTGCCAGGGCTGTCGCGCAGGCGATCTGTAGGGCTGTCCTCATGGGACGTGGCATTCTCACGGCTGCCATTTTGCGGTGTCCACGGTTGCCGCTGCGCGGCGGGCTTTGACGGTTGCCTTGTGCGGCGCCGTTGCCGCTGCGCGGCGGGCTTTGACCTTTGCCTTGTGCGGCGGCGTTTCCCGCTGCGCGGGCTGTTGCCGCTGCGCGGGGCTGTGACAGGTCGGTGCCGGGCCTCCGGGGGCGGGGGGGGGGGGGGGGGGGGGGGGGGGGGGGGTGGGAGAAACCCCCCCACCCCCCCCC
>NZ_JBVIQR010000023.1:0-129687 GCF_055576875.1 Streptomyces sp. NPDC033229
GGGATGAAGAGCATCGCCGTCCAGACGAACAGGAACGGCATCAGCTTTCCGGTGCGGTACTGGAACGCCTGCCGCAGATAGACGTAACTGCCGCCCGCCCCCGGCATCGCGGCCCCCAGCTCGGCCCAGATCAGCCCGTCCGCCAGCGCGAGGACCGCGCCCGCCACGAATCCGATGACGGCCTGCGGGCCGCCGAACGCCGCGACCATCAGCGGGATGGTCACGAAGGGGCCGATGCCGCACATCTGGCTCATGTTGAGGGCGGTGGCCTGGAACAGCCCGATGCGACGTACGAATCCGACCTGTCGGCCCGGCTCGTCTTCCGTGTCTGCCATGGCGCTCAGCCCTTTCTCGTGCCGGGTGCCTGCGGTCCGCGCGAGGCGCTCAGGGTGTGCGTAGCACCGGCCCGCCCGACGCGTCCACCACATGGACACCGCCGCACGAAGCGGACTCCGGGCCACCGCCCGTTCGGCGCACAACGAGTCGCAGGTCACGGTGAAAAGAGGAGCGCGTGGAAGAGAAGTTGAGCAGACTCACTGGCGAGCGGGGGCCCGCTGGGCACCCACGGATCACGTCGGTGGTCCGGGTACAGATCGAAGATCCGGGAGAGCGTCGCGTACGTCCCGGGTCGGGAAAGGAACGGGATCGTCCATGCATGGAGGACGCGTGGCCGTCGTCGGCGGGAGCGTGGCGGGCTGTGCCGCCGCGCTCGCCGCGACACGGGCCGGGGCCGACGAGGTCGTGGTGTACGAACGGGCGGCCGGTCGGCTCGAGGACCGGGGAGTCGGCCTCGCCGTCCACGACGACCGGTACGCCGAGATGGAGGCCGCCGGATACATCGACGCGGACATCCCCTGGGTGCGCCTCACCCACCGGCCCTGGGTGGTCAGGGACGGCGATGAGCGGGCCGGGCGGACGGTGGGCGCGGTGCCCTTCCCGTTCCGCTCCTACAACTGGGGATCGCTCTGGCAGGAGTTACGGGCCCGGATACCCGCGTCCGTCACCTACCGCCAGGGCGCGGCCGTCGAACGGGTGCGCTCGGAGCCCGACGGTGCCACGCTGCGGTTCGCCGACGGGAGCGAGGAACGCTTCGACCTCGTCGTCGGCGCGGACGGCTACCGCTCGGTCGTCCGGGCGGCGACCCGCGCCGCCACCGTGCCCGTCTATGCGGGGTATCTGGCCTGGCGCGGCGCCCTGCCCGCCGAACTGCTGCCCGGTCCGGACACGGCCTGGCCCGAGGACGCCGCCACGTCCGTCGGCTTCCCCGGCGGCCATCTGATGGCCTACCGCATCCCCGGCCGCGGCGGCCGGGGCGTCTCCGCGAACTGGGTGTTCTACGCCGCCCCGCCGGCCGGGGCGGGGCTGACGCTGGAGGACCCCACGAGCCTGCCGCCGGGCGCGGTGCCCCAGGAGCTGATCACCGGTCACACCGAGGTGATCGAGAAGTACTTCCCGCCCTTCTGGCAGGAGGTCATCAGACGCACCCCCGAGGTCGAGACCCAGGTCCAGCCCATCTACGACCTCATCGTCCCGCACTTCGGGGAGGACCGGCTCGTCCTCGTCGGCGACGCTGCCGCCGTCGCCCGCCCGCACGCCGGCGGCGGCGCGGTCAAGGCACTCCAGGACGCCTCGGTGCTGGAACGCTCCCTGCGTTCGGCCGCCACCTGGGGCGAGGCGGTCGCCGCGTACGACGCCGAACGCACCCCCTCCGGCCGCGCGGCGGTCGAACTCGCCCGCCGGCTGGGCCGGGCGCAGGTCCAGCGGACGCCGGAGTGGGCGGCGATGGACCCGGAGGCGATCGACGCCTGGTGGCGGGACGCGGCCGACGGCGGCCGCGGCTTCGGCGGCCAGGCGATGCCCGGCCGCTGACCTGGGGCCGGTCGTCAGGTCGACGGGACCCGCACGGTTCGCGCGGCGCGCGGACGTCGGGGTGGGGAGGACGGTTGCTCCCGTGCGGCGGAGCCGGCTGGTGCTGCGTCGCCGTCGGGTGATGGTTGTTCCGTCCACCGCCTCGGCCGGCTCAGAATCACCCGCCGGTTCAGACGGGCGGCAGGCCCGGCCCCGCGCAGCGGACGTCCGCGGCCGGTAGGGAGCCGTCGACGAGGTGGGCGGCGACCGCGTCGTCCACGCAGGCGTTGCCCCGGCTGGCGAAGACACCGTGCGAGTAGTCGTCGGCCAGGGTCACCAGGCGGGAGCCGGGCAGTTCGCGCCGCAGCAGCCGGGCGCCCTCGATCGGCGTGACGGGGTCGTGCGCGGACGCGACCAGCAGGACGGGCGGCGTGGCCGGGCCGCCGAGCGGGGTGCGGCTCTTCGGACGGTGGTGCCAGTACGCGCA
Organism: Streptomyces sp. NPDC033229; assembly: GCF_055576875.1. NCBI lineage: Bacteria > Bacillati > Actinomycetota > Actinomycetes > Kitasatosporales > Streptomycetaceae > Streptomyces > Streptomyces sp. NPDC033229. The sequence continues at coordinate 2,336 of NZ_JBVIQR010000023.1, forward strand.
GGCCGACGCCTCGATGCCGGTGACGACGGGGAGCGGGTCGAGGCGGCGCAGCGCGCGGAGGTCCGCGGTGACGTGGGCGGGTGCGGGGCCGGGGCCGTCCGCGCACTTCACGATGCGGTTCGCGGCCTCGTAGTTGCGGGATTCCGGGCCGTCGAAGGGCGCCTTGGGGCGCAGCCCGTCGACGGCGCCGTCCCGCAGATACGCGCGCAGCCCGTCACCGAGCGGCGCCCAGCGCTCGGTGCGGCCGAGGGCCCGGTACACCGCGCGGTCGAACTCGGCCGGGCCGAAGCCGTCGGCCGGGCGGGCGGCCAGGGACGACCGCACCCGCTCGTAGGCCGCGCGGACCTCGCGCGCGTTCCCGCCGAGCGCGAACCGGTCGTCATGGGCGGCCAGCCACTCCAGCAGGGTGTCGCGCTGTCGGAGCATCGCACGGGCCTGGCGCAGGTCGAAGTCGTACCAGCTCTCGGGTCCGACGACGCTGTCGAGCACCATCCGGCCGGTCCGGTGCGGGAAGCGTGTCGCGTAGGCCGCGCCGAGGTAGCTGCCGTAGGAGACGCCGAGGAAGCCGATCCGCTCTTCGCCGAGCGCCGCCCGTATCGCGTCCATGTCCCGGGCCGTGGCCTCGGTCGACAGATGGGGCAGGGCAGGGCCCGCGCCGGCCGCGCAGTCGTCGGCGAGGCGGCGCAGCGCCGTCAGGTGGTCCCGCTCGGCCGCCCGGCCGCGCGGGACGGGGTCGGCGGCGGGGGAGCGGAACAGGCCGCCCATCGCGCCGCAGTCGGCGGGTGCGCTGCCGCCGACGCCGCGCGGGTCGAAGCCGACGACGTCGTACGCGCGGCGGACCCGCTCGGGGAGCTTGGCGCGCTTGGTCACGGCGTAGGGGAGGCCGGAGCCGCCCGGCCCGCCGGGGTTGACGAGCAGGACGCCCCGGCGCTCGGCGGGGGTGCCGTCGGCACGGACCCGGGAGACGGCGACGCGCAGCCGGCGGCCGTCGGGGCGGTCCCATTCCAGCGGGACGTCCAGCGAGCCGCACTCGACGCGGGCGGGGGCGGGCGGGTCCGGTACCGCCTTGGGGCAGGCGCCGAAGCGGATGCCGGGGTGCGGGGAGCGGGCGGGGGCGTCGGCGGCCCGTGCCGGGGTGACGGGAGGCAGGACGGAGAGGACGGCGCTCGTCGCGACGAGGGCGCAAAGGAGGCCGGGCAGGCGGGTGGGGCGGTTCACGTGGCTCGCAATCGAGGTGAGTGGGGCGCGAGTGGCTGATGGCGCGACAGATGACAATGAAAACGATTATCGATAACGTGTGGGCTCAGTCAAGACGGGACCCGGGCCCCGAGGGCTCTCCTCGGCATGCCCGGCCCCCGGACAGCGCCACCCCAAGGGAGAGTTGTGGGACATCTGCTGATGGTCGAGAGCTGGGTCGGATCGATGAGCAGACTCCTGCCACGGGCGATCCGCGAAGGCGGCCACGAGTTCACCTTCCTCACCCGCGACCTCCACCACTACCTGCGGGCCGCCCCCGAGGGCACGGCCCACCCGCTGCTCGCCGCCCGCAACATCGTCACCGCCGACACCAACGACATGGACGCGCTGCTTCCGCACGTCGAGCGGCTGCACTCCGCGCTGCGCTTCGACGGCGTCCTCACCTCCTGCGACTACTACCTCCCCACCGCGGCCCGCATCGCCGCCCGCCTCGGCCTGCCCGGCCCCACCGAGCGGGCCGTCGCCGCCGCCTGCCGCAAGGACGCCACCCGCCGCGCCCTCGCCGCCGCCGGCCTGCCCGGCCCGCGCTTCGCGCTCTGCCCGGACTGGGCGGCCGCCGCCGAGGCGGCCCGCGATCTCGGCTACCCCCTCGTGTTCAAGCCCGTGGACCTCTGCGCCGGGATGTACGTACGCAAGGTCGCCGACGAGAGCGAGCTGGCCGGGGCCCACCGTGCCCTCGCCGACTTCCCCGTCAACGCCCGCGGCCAGCGACGCGAGGCCGCCGTCCTGCTCGAAGAGCTGCTCGAAGGCCCCGAAGTCAGCGTCGAGACCGTCTCCTTCGCCGGGGCGACGCACGTCGTCGGCATCACCGACAAGAGCGTGAGCGGCGCACCCGCGTTCATCGAGACGGGCCACATGTTCCCCGCCGACCTGGCCGAGGGGTCCGCCCGGGCCGCCGCCGACACCGCGCTGCGCGCCCTCGACGCCCTCGGGCTCGACGGCCTCGTCGCCCACACCGAGATCAAGCTCACCGACGACGGCCCGCGCGTCGTCGAGGTCAACCCCCGCCCGGCCGGCAACCGCATCACCGAACTCGTCCGCCACGTCACCGGCATCGACCTCACCGCCGCCTGCGTGGACGTCGCCCTCGGCCTCGCGCCCGACCTGACCACGCGTGAGACCGGTCTGCGCAGCGCCGCCATCGGCTTCCTCGTCCCCGAGGCCCCCGGCACGCTGGAGGGCATCGACGGAGCCGACGGCCTCGACGGCGCACCCGGCGTGCTGGAAACACACCTCGCCCGCCCCGGCACCACCGTCAAGGCGAGCGGCAGCAACAACGACTACCTCGGCCACGTCATGGCCGCCGACCCCGACGGGCCCGGCGCGCGTGGCCACGTCGAGCGGCTCCTGTCCGGCCTCCGTCCCCGGATGGTGAAGCCGTGACCGTGACCGGCATTCCGCTCGCCACCTCCCTCCTCGACCTCGAACGGCGCGTACGGGACGGGGAGTTCGGCCCGCCCCCGCAGGACACGCGGATCAGCGTCGCGTTCACCACCAGCCAGGCCGTCCGCCACGACGGACGCAGCGGCGGCTACCGCAACGAGGTGCTGAGCCTGCGCCTCGGCGAAGCCGTCGGCTCGTGCGCGGTCGAGCCGGGCGCGCTGCCCGCCACCGCCATCGAGGAATGCGTCGGCGCGAGCGTCGCCACCCTCCTCGCCCACCCCGCCCGGGCCGTCCGGGTGGCCGCCCTCGACGCCTATCTGATGCACGTCGCCCCGCACACCCCCGCCCACGGCGCGAGCCCCTGGCCGCTGCCCGCCGGCAGCTCGCTGCACAAGTCACGGGCCCGGGCCCGCGGCGTCGTCGACCTGCTGGGCGCCGCCCCCGGCCGGGTCCTCGTGGTCGGCGTCGTCAACTCCCTGCTGGAGGCCCTGCGGACGCGGGGCGTCGACTACGTGCCGTGCGACCTCAAGGGCGGCACCACCGAATGGGGCGAACGCGTCCGTACCGACGCGCTCGCCGAACTCCCCGGCTGCGACGCCGTGCTCGCCTCCGGGATGACCCTCGGCAACGGCACCTTCGAGGCGCTGCGCGAGCACGCCGCCCGGCACGGCACACCCCTCGTGATGTTCGCGCAGACCGGCAGCGCCGTACTGCCGCGACTGATCGGCGCGGGCGTCGCCGCGGTGTGCGCCGAGCCCTACCCCTTCTTCTGGCTCGACGGCGGACCCGGCGTGATCCACCGCTACGGAGGCATCCGATGACCCCCGCGCTGCTGGCCGCACCACCGGCCAACCGCGACCTCCTCGCCCTGCTCGGCCGCACCCCGCTCGCCCGCGTCACCGCCGAACTCCCCTTCCCGCACCCCGGGTTCTGGGCCAAGCTCGAAGGGCTCGGCGCCGGGGGCATGAAGGCCCGCGCGGCGGTGTCCATGCTCATGGGCGCCCGGGAACGCGGTGAGCTCCTCCCCGGCGCACCCGTCGTCGAGTCCACCTCCGGAACGCTCGGCATCGGCCTCGCCTTCGCCGGACAGGCCCTCGGCCACCCCGTCGTCCTCATCGGCGACACCGAGCTGGAACCCTCGATGCGGCAGCTGCTGCGCGCGTACGGCGCCCGCCTCGAACTCGTCGACCGGCCCGCCCCCGAGGGCGGCTGGCAGGCCGCCCGGCTGGCCCGGCTGCGCGAGGTGCTGGCGGCGCACCCCGGTGCGTACTGGCCCGACCAGTACAACAACCCCGACAACGTCGCCGGCTACGCCTCGCTCGCCGCCGAGCTGGCCGGGGCGCTCGACCACCTCGACATCCTCGTCTGCAGCGTCGGCACCGGCGGACACAGCGCCGGCGTCGCCGCACCGCTGCGCCGCCACTGGCCGGCGCTGCGGCTCTTCGGCGTCGACGCCACCGGCTCGACCATCTTCGGCCAGCCCGCCCGGGCCCGCCTCATGCGCGGCCTCGGCAGCAGCATCCACCCGCGCAACGTCGCCTACGAGGCCTTCGACGAAGTGCACTGGGTCGGCCCCGCCGAGGCGGCCGGCGCCTGCCGCCGACTGGCCCGCGCCAACTTCGTCAGCGGTGGCTGGAGCACCGGCGCCGTCGCACTCGTCGCGGCCTGGGCCGCCCGCGTCCACCCCGGCGCGGTCGTCGCCACGGTCTTCCCCGACGGCCCGCACCGCTACCTCGGCACCCTCTACGACGACGACTTCACCACCGCCCACGGCCTCGACCTCGCGAGCGCCGCCACCCGGCCCGTGGAGATTCCGCACCCCCGCGCGGCGGAGGCCACGGGCTGGGCGCGGTGCGCGACGGTCACCGACCCGGCACCCGGTACCCCCTGCGGAGGCACCCCGTGAAGAGCACCCTGCACACCACGCGTCTGACGCTCGCCGAACCGCTGCGCATCTCCCGGTCCGTCATGGATGCCCGGGACGCCGTGTGGCTGTCCGTCGAGCACGGCGGGGCGCGCGGCCACGGCGAGGCCGTGGCCAGCGTCTACTACGGGCTGGACGCCGCCACCCTCGGGCGGCTGCTGCGCGAGGCGGCGGTGGAACTCGCACGCTTCGCCGAGCCGGAGAGCGCCCTGGCGGCGTCCCGGGACGCCGCGCTGCTGCCCCACGACACCCCGCCCGCCGTACGCGCCGCCGTCGACGCGGCCCTGCTCGACCTCGTCGGCAAGCGCGCGGGCACCCCCGTTCACCACCTGCTCGGCGCCCAGGCCCCGCCCGCCGCCGCGACCGCCCGCACCATCGGCATCACCTCCCCGGTACGGGCCGCCCTGCGGGCCCGCTGCCTCGCGGACAGCGGCTTCACCGTCATCAAGGTCAAGGGCGGCTCGCCGGACCCCGCCGACGACCTCGCGCGGGTACGGGCCGTCCGCGAGGGAGCCCCCCACGCCCGGCTGCTCCTCGACCCCAACGGCGCCTGGACCCCCGCCGAAGCGAAGCGACTGCTGCCGCGCTTCGCCGCACTCGGCGTCGAGGCCGTGGAACAGCCCACCGCCCCCGGCGACCCCGAGGCGCTCGCCCGCCTCGCGGAAACCTCACCGCTGCCCCTCATCGCCGACGAGGACGCCGTCGGACTCGACGACGCCCGCCGCCTCGCCGGCCGGGTGCACGGCGTCAACGTCAAGCTCGCCAAGTGCGGCGGCCCGCACGCCGCGCTGCGCATCGCCGAGGCGCTGGCGGGCAGCGGAACCGACCTCATGCTCGGCTGCCTGACGGCGAGTTCGCTCGGCATCGCCCCCGCCGTCCATCTCGCCGACCGGGCCCGCTGGATCGACCTCGACGGCCACCTGCTGCTGGCCCACGACCCCTGGCAGGGCATCGGCGGCACCGACGGGACCGTACGGGCGGCCGACCGCGCCGGCCTCGGCGTGCGCCGGGCCGAGCCCGCTCCCGAGCCCGGAGCCACGACCACCACGGGCATGCCCGCCCCCGGCATACCCGGCCCCTCCAAGGAGACACCGCACCGTGCGCACGTGGCATGAGATACGCGCCTTCCCGCTCGCGATCCGCCTGCTGCTGGTCAACCAGCTCGGCGTCAACACCGGCTTCTATCTGCTCATCCCCTACCTCGCCACCCACCTCGGCCAGGACCTCGGCATGTCCGCCGCCGTCGTCGGCATCGTCCTCGGTGTCCGCAACCTCAGCCAGCAGGGCCTGTTCATCGTCGGCGGCTCGGCCGCCGACCGGCTCGGGGCACGCGGCGTCATCATCGCCGGATGCGCGCTGCGCACCGTCGGCTTCGCCCTCTTCGCCCTCGGCGACGGACTGGCGGTCCTGCTCGCCGCGTCCGTCCTCAGCGGACTCGCGGGGGCCCTGTTCAACCCGGCCGTACGGGCCTACTTCGCACAGGAGGCGGGGGAGCGCAAGGCGGAGGCGTTCGCCCTGTTCAACGTCTTCGCGACGACCGGCGCCCTCGTCGGCCCCCTGCTCGGCAGCGCCCTGCTGCTCGTCGACTTCCGCGCCTCCGCGCTCACGGCCGCCGGCATCTTCGCCCTGCTGACCGTCGCCCAGGCGCTCGTCCTGCCCGCCCGGGAGGTCACCCCCAGCGGCGGCAGCGTGCTCGCCGACTGGCGGGAAGTCCTCGCCAACCGTGCCTTCCTGGCGTTCTCGCTGGCCATGGTCGGCATGTTCACCATGGAGAACCAGCTCTACCTCCTCCTGCCCGACGGTGCCCGCCGGGCCACCGGCTGGGACGGCGCGGCCGGGATCGTCTTCCTCGTCGGCACCCTCGCCAACCTGGGGCTGCAACTGCGCGTCACCCACGCGCTGAAGAACCGGGGCAGCCGGACGAAGTGGATCGGCGCCGGGCTCGCTCTCATGGGACTCGCGTTCCTGCCGCCCATGGCGGTGACGGGCACCGCGGAACCCGGCGGCGCGGCCCGCGCGGCCCTCGGACTGCTGCCGGTGCTGGGCGGGGCCCTGCTGCTGTACCTCGGGGTGATGGTGGCCCAGCCGTTCGTGATGGAACTGATCCCCGCGTTCGGCCGCCCCGAGCTGACCGGCACCTACTTCGGGATCTTCTACGTCGTCTCCGGCATCGCCGCGGCCGTCGGCAACACCGTCGTCGGCTGGGCGATGGACGCGGGCGGCCGCGGCGGGGCCGAGTGGCTGCCGTGGGCCTGCTGCCTCGCCCTCGGACTCGCCTCCGCGGGCGGTGTCGCCTGGCTGCACCGGCTGCGCGTCCTGCCGCCGCTGCCGCTGCCCGTCGGAGCCACCCGATGACCGACGCCAACCTCCTCACCGACCACCCCGCGCTGTACGAGGCCAGATTCCCCGACCCCGGCCACCTGGCCGCGCGCTGGGCCGACCACTGCCTGCGCTACCGCACCGCCGGACCCCGCCTCCTGGACCTCGGCTGCGGCACGGGCCGCGACGCGGCATGGCTGCACCGGGCCGGGTACGAGGTCACCGGCGCGGACCTGTCCGACGCGATGCTCGCCCACGCCCGCGCCCACCACCCGGGCCCGGAGTACGCCCGCGCCGACCTGCGCCGCTTCGACCTCGGCGCGAAGGCGTTCGACGCCGTCGTCTGCCTGGACAGCGCCCTGCTGTACTGCCACACCAACGACGACCTCGACGGCCTGCTCGCCTCCTGCCGCCGGGCCCTCGCGCCGGGCGGGCTGCTCGTCGCGGAGATGCGCAACGGGGCGTTCTTCCTGGGCAGTACGGAACTGCTGGACGCGCCGGCGACCGGTTCGTTCACCTGGCAGGGCACGACGTACCGCCACGTCACGAGGCTGCGGGTCGACCGGGCCGCGCAACTGCTGTGCCGACGCCGCGTCTGGACGGCCGACGACGGGTCACCACCGCTGGAGCAGCGATCCGCCTGGCGGCTGCTGTTCCCCCAGGAGCTGCGGTACGCACTGGCCGCGCACGGCTTCACGGTGCTGGAGCTGCATGACGGGCCGGGGCCGCGGACGGATCCGCCGTGGCGGTCCGGAGGGCCGGCCCCGACGGGCGGAGCGGACGGCGATCGCCTGCACGTCGTCGCCCGCCGGACCTGACTTTTCCCCACCCCGCCCCTTCCCGAACCGGGGCTCCGCCCCGGACCCCGGTCCTCAATCTCCCCCAGCTACCGCTGGGAGGTGCCCCCAGCGGGCTGGATTTTCCCTCACCAGGAGCACCCATGCACGACTCCCCAGGCCTCCACCGCCGCCGCTTCCTCACCGCGACCGGCGGCACCGCCGCCGCCCTCACCCTCGCCGGCTGCGGCAGCGGGCCCGCCCTCAAGCCCGGCCAGGACAAGGGCGGCAAGCCCCGGCGCGGTGGCCGCCTCCGGGCCGCCTTCGCCGGTGGCGGCGCCGCCGAGACGCTCGATCCGCACCTCAGTAACCTGTTCGCCGACGCCGCCCGCGCCAAGGCGCTGTTCGACAAGCTCGCCGACTACGGCTCCGACATGTCCGCCCGGCCGCGCCTCGCCACCCGCTGGGAGCCGAACGCGGGGCTGGACCGCTGGACGGTCTCCCTGCGCGAGGCGGTCTTCCACGACGGCAGGCCCGTCACCGCCGAGGACGTCCTCTACAGCTACCGCCGCATCGCCGACCCCAAGAAGGCCTACCGCGCCAAGGCGTCCCTGGAACCCATCGACCTCGCCGAGAGCCGCGCGGCGGGCGCCCGCACCGTCGAGTTCCGGCTGAAGCGGCCGACGGCCGAATTCCCCAACGTGCTGGCGGCGTTCGGCGCGTACATCGTCCCCCAGGGCACCGAGCGGTTCGACAAGCCGGTCGGCTCGGGCCCGTTCCGCTTCGTGTCCTTCGCGCCCGGCCGCTCCGCGGTCTTCCGTCGCAACGACGCCTACTGGGAGGGCGCCCCCCACCTGGACGAGATCGAGTTCGTCATCGCGGGTGAGGAGGCCGCGCGGGTGAACGCCCTGCTCGGCGGCCAGGTCGAGTACGCGCACGAGCTGAACCCCACCACCGCCCGCGCCCACGAGGGGAAGGGGCAGATCGAGATCGTACGGCTGCGCGACAGCGCCATGCAGGGCTTCGCGATGAAGACCGACCGGGCACCGTTCGACGACCCGCGGGTACGGGAGGCGTTCTTCCTCATCGCCGACCGGGCGGAGCTCGTCAAGGGCGCGCTCTCCGGCGCCGGGGAGATCGGCAACGACCTCTTCGGCAAGGGCTACGCCCACTACGCGGCCGGGCTGCCGCAGCGCACCCAGGACCTCGACCGCGCCCGCCATCTGCTCAAGCAGGCGGGCGCCGAGGACCTGCGGGTCACCCTCGACACCTCACCGGTCGCCGCCGGCTTCGTCGAGGCCGCCGGGATCTTCCGTGACCAGGCCAAGAAGGCGGGCGTCACGATCGAGGTCAGGACCGGCAACAAGGACAGCTACTGGAAGGACATCCTCGACTCCGGCACCCTGGCCAGCTACCGCTCCGGCGCCATGCCCATCGAGTCGCACATCTCCCAGCGGCTGCTCACCGACTCCACCACCAACGCCACCCACTGGCGCCGCAAGGACTTCGACGCCCTCTACCAGCGGCTCCAGTCGACGAAGAGCACCCCCGAGCGCCACGCCCTCTACGAGCGGATGCAGCGCAGGCTGCACGCCGAGGGCGGGTTCCTCGTGTGGGGGTTCGCCGACTGGATCGTCGGCACCGGACGCCGGGTGCGCGGCGTCGCCGACGACGCGCCCGCCAACACGCTGGACTGGGCCCGCTTCGACACCGTGTGGCTGGCGTGACCGCGGTCCTGCCCGGGCCCGCGGGGCCGTCCCCGTGGCGCTCCTGGGCGGCCCGCCGACTGCTGCTCGGCCTCGCGCAGACCGCGGCCGTCGTCCTGCTCGTCTTCGTGCTCACCGAGGCACTGCCGGGCGACGCGGCCGTGGCGCTGGCGGGCGACGACCCCGACCCGGCCCGGATCGCCGCGATCCGGGAGTCGCTGCACCTGGACCGGCCCGCCCACGAACGCCTCGCGGACTGGGTCACCGGTCTGCTCCACGGAGACCTCGGGGTCTCGCTCGCCTCCGGACGCCCCGTCACCTCGGCCCTCGCCGACGGCTTCGGACCGACGCTGTTGCTGGCCGCGCTCACCGTGACGCTGCTGGTGCCTCTCGGCGTCGGACTCGGTGTGCTGGGCGCCCGGCGCGAGGGCGGGCCCCTGGACCGGGCCGTCAGCTCCCTGACGCTCGCGGTGTACGCGGTGCCCGAATTCGCCTTCGGGGTGCTGCTGGTGACCGTCTTCGCGCTGCGTCTGGGCTGGCTGCCGCCGACCGCCGTCGGATACGGCACCGACCTGCTCGCCCACCCGGCGGTGCTGGTCCTGCCGGTCCTGGTGCTGCTGGCCCGCCCGGTGTGCTCCCTCAGCCGGCTCGTACGGGCCGGCATGATCGACGCGCTGTCCGCGCCGTACACCGCACAGGCCCGCCGGTACGGGATCTCCGGGGCCCGCGTCCGCTACGCCCACGCCCTGCCCAACGCCGTCGCCCCCGCCGCCCAGCAACTCGCCCGGACCGTCGACTGGCTGCTCAGCGGTGTGATCGTCGTCGAGGCGCTGTTCGTCGTGCCCGGCCTCGGCACGGTCCTCATGGACGCGGTCGCGGCCCGGGACGTCCCCGTGGTCCAGGGCCTCGCGCTGGTCTTCGGCCTCGTCGCCGTCGTGCTCAACCTGGCGGCCGACCTGGTCGCCCGCCGCTTCGCCCCCCGGACGGGGGCGGCGGCATGAGACCCCACCGCTTTCCGGCCGGCGCGGTGATCGTCGGGATCCCGCTGCTGCTCGCGCTGCTGGGCCCCTGGTTCGCGGGCGAGGCGGGCGCGCGCGGCACGTCGTTCACCCTCGGTGGCGGGCACTGGCTCGGCACGGACTTCGTGGGCCGGGACGTGTGGCGGCAGGTGCTGCTCGGCGGCCGGTCCGTCGTCCTCGTCTCGCTCGCGGCGACGGCACTGGCGTACGCGGTGGCCCTGCCGGTGGGGCTCACGGCCGCGCTCACCCACCGGCCGTGGCTGGAGGAGGCCCTGATGCGCCCCCTGGACGTCCTGCTGGCCGTACCGTCCCTGCTCCTCGTGCTGCTGGTGGCGACGGCCCTGGAACCGGGGACCTTCGGGCTCGCGCTGATCGTGGCACTCGTCACCGCGCCGGACGCGGCACGGATCGTCCGGGCGCAGGCCGCCGAGGCCGCGTCCCGCCCGGCCGTCGAGGCCCTGCGCATGCAGGGCGAGAGTTGGTGGCGGATGGCCGCCGGATACGTCGGGCGCTCGATGGCCCGGACACTCGCCGCCGACGCGGGCGTCCGGCTGACGGGCGTGCTGTACCTGGTCGCCACGGCCGCGTTCCTGGGGGTGGGGGTCGAAGCGGACACCGCCGACTGGGCGGTGATGGTCGACCGCAACCGCACCGGGCTGTTCGTGGCGCCGTGGGCGGTGGTGGTCCCCGCACTGCTGATCGTCGCTCTGTCCGTCGGGACGAATCTGCTGTTCGACGCGGGGCTGGCGAAGAAGAGAGGACGGTCATGAACAAGGCGGTGAGCGGACCCGGGCCCGTGGCGGAGATCCGGAGGCTCCGGGTCGAGATCGACGGCCGTGCCGTCGTCGACGGGGTGGACCTGACGGCCCGGCCCGGCCGGGTCACGGCGCTCGTCGGGGCGTCCGGCAGCGGAAAGACGACCACGGGCCTCGCGCTGCTCGGCGAGTACCCGGCCGGGGCGCGGGTCACGGGTGACGTACGCGTCGCGGAGGGCCTGGTGGGGTACGTGCCCCAGCATCCGGCGTCCGTCCTCAACCCGGCCCGGCGCGTCGGCGCGCTCCTGCACGACATCGCCCGCAACCAGGTCCGTTCCCTGCCCCGCCGGGCACGCGGCGCGGCGGCGCGCGAGCGCGTGCTCGCGGCCCTCGCCTCGGCGCAACTCCCCGACAGCCGGTCGGTCCTGACGCGCTACCCGCACCAGCTCTCCGGCGGCCAGCAACAGCGCGTGGTGCTGGCCCAGGCCCTCCTGCTGGGCGCCCGCGTGGTGGTCGCGGACGAACCGACCACGGGCCAGGACGCCCTCACCAAGCGCCGGATCGTCGCCGAGCTGGCCGCGATCGCCCGGCAGGGCATCGCGGTCGTGCTGCTCAGCCACGATCTGCCCGTGGTGCGCGAGCTGGCCGACGAGGTGCTGGTGATGAGGGAAGGGCAGGTGATCGAGTCGGGGGCGGTGGAGGACGTATGGGCCGCCCCCGGACACCCATGGACGCGTGAACTCCTGTACGGGAATGAGGGAGGGAGCCCGGGTGCGGTAGTGGGTCCGGCGTCCGGTGGTGACGGCGGCGTCGCCCACGGACCGGGCGCGGTCACGGAGGGGCGGACGGAGGGCGCCGACTCGGCCGAAGCCCATCCGGGTGCCGTGCGGGCGGACGTTGCCGACAGGCCACGGCTGCTCGCCGCCGAGGGTGTCACCGCGCGCCACCGCGGCACCGGCGATCTGCTCCGCGGCGCCTCGCTGACGGTCCGCGCGGGCGAGTGCGTGGCCGTCGTGGGACGGTCCGGCAGCGGCAAGACCACCCTGGCCCGGTGCCTCGCCGGACTCCACTCCACCTATGACGGGGTCGTGCGCCTCGACGGCTCCCCCCTGCCCCGCAGCCTGCGGCGCCGGAGCCGGTCCCAACTGGCGGCGGTGCAGTACGTCTTCCAGGACGCGCGGGCCGCCTTCGACGAATACCGTCCCGTGCTGGAGCAGGTGGCCCGCACGGCCGTCCGGCTCCGCGGCGCCGGGCCGCGCGCGGCCGAGGAACAGGCCCGTACGCTCCTCGCCGGGGTGGGGCTGGGCGAGGAACACGCCCGGCGGCGGCCCGGCCGGCTGTCCGGGGGCGAACTCCAGCGCGCCGCGCTCGCACGGGCGCTCATCGCCCGCCCCCGGGTGCTGATCTGCGACGAGATCACCTCCGGCCTCGACGCGGTTACCTGCCGCGGCATCCTCCGACTGCTGACCGACCTGGCCCACGAGCCGGACGGCCCGGCGCTCGTCCTCATCACCCACGACCTGGACACGGCGGCCCTCGCGACCCGCATCGCGGTCCTGGACGACGGCGAGATCGTCGAACAGGGCGAGACGGCCAGGGTGCTGGCGGCTCCCCACCACGGGTTCACTCGCGCGTTGACGGAAGCGGGCCGTTGGTAGTTGTGCACCTCCGCTGCGCGGCGGTGTCCTCAATCTCCCCCAGCTACCGCTGGGAGGTACCCCCAGGGGCTGCACACGCAGCCCGTCCGGCGATTGAGGACGCGCCCGCAGGGCGCTCGCCGCCGCAGGCGGCACGCAGCCGGGGTCCGCCCGACACGCAAGCCGTCACGGCTAAGATCGGCGTGCCACGCCACACGCGCCGACCTGCGGAGATGACCCCGATGAACGACCCGCGCGGTGCTCACGATCCGTACGTACGCGTCCGCGGCGCCCGGGTGCACAATCTGCGGGGTGTCGACGTGGACATCCCCCGGGACGCCCTCGTCGTCTTCACCGGGGTCTCCGGCTCGGGCAAGAGCTCGCTCGCCTTCGGCACCCTGTACGCCGAGGCCCAGCGGCGTTACTTCGAATCCGTCGCCCCCTACGCGCGGCGGCTGATCCATCAGGTCGGCGCGCCGAAGGTGGAGGAGATCACCGGGCTGCCGCCCGCCGTGGCGCTCGAGCAGCGGCGGTCGGCGCCGACGTCACGGTCGTCCGTGGGGACGGTGACCACGCTGTCCAACTCGCTGCGGATGCTGTTCTCCCGGGCCGGTACGTACCCCGAAGGGGCCGCGCGGCTCGATTCCGACGCCTTCTCGCCCAACACGGCCGCCGGGGCCTGCCCCGAGTGCCACGGGCTCGGGCGGGTGCACCGGGTGACGGAGGAGTCGCTGGTCCCCGATCCGTCGCTGTCGATCCGGGACGGGGCGATCGCCGCCTGGCCGGGGGCGTGGCAGGGCAAGAACCTGCGCGACATCCTGGCCGCGCTCGGCCACGACGTCGACCGGCCGTGGCGCGAGCTGCCGCGCGCCGACCGCGAATGGATCCTCTTCACCGACGAGCAGCCGGTCGTCACCGTGCACCCCGTACGGGACGCGGAGCGGATCCAACGCCCGTACCAGGGCACGTACATGAGCGCGAAACGCTATGTGCTGCACACCTTCGCGGACTCCAAGAGCGCCGCGCTGCGGGCGCGCGCCGAGCGGCACCTGGTGAGCGGGCCGTGCCCGGCGTGCGGCGGCCGGCGGCTGCGGCCCGAGGCGCTGGCCGTCACCTTCTCCGGGCGGGACATCGCCGCGCTCGCCGCGCTGCCCCTGTCCGGGCTCGCGGAGGTGCTGCGACCGGCCGCCACGGACGACGGCGACCGCGACGGCGTCGCCGCGACGCTCGCCAAGGACCTCGTCGCCCGGATCGAGGTGCTGACCGAACTCGGCCTCGGCTACCTCGGCATGGACCGGCCCACCCCCACCCTCTCCGCCGGTGAACTCCAGCGGCTCCGGCTCGCCACCCAACTGCGTTCGGGGCTGTTCGGCGTCGTGTACGTCCTGGACGAGCCGTCGGCGGGGCTGCACCCCGCCGACAGCGCCGCCCTGCTGACCATCCTGGACCGGCTCAAGGCCGCGGGCAATTCACTGTTCGTCGTCGAGCACCACATGGACGTCGTGCGCCGCGCGGACTGGATCGTCGATGTCGGGCCGCACGCCGGGGAACACGGCGGGCGGGTGCTGCACAGCGGGCCGGTCGCGGGGCTCGCGGACGTGGCCGAATCGGCCACCCGGCGGTACGTCTTCCCGGACGCGCCGGCGCCGGGCCTCCGCGCGCCCCGCACCCCCTCCGGCGTGCTGCGGCTGCGCGGCGTCACCCGGCACAACCTCCGCGACCTCGACGCCGAGTTCCCGCTCGGGGTCTTCACCGCCGTCACCGGCGTGTCCGGATCGGGCAAGTCGACGCTGGTCAGCCAGGTGCTCGCGGAGGTCGTCGGCGCGCACACCGGAGCCGAGGACGAGGACAGTGAGCATGGCGGGCACGGTCCCGCAGCCGCGGCCGCCGAGGGGCTCGCGGCGATCGACCGCCTGGTCCGGGTCGACCAGCGGCCGATCGGCCGCACCCCGCGCTCCAACCTCGCCACCTACACCGGCCTGTTCGACGCCGTACGCAAGGTCTTCGCGGCGACGGACGAGGCCCGCGCCCGCGGGTACACCGTCGGCCGCTTCTCCTTCAACGTCGTCGCCGGGCGCTGCGAGGTCTGCCAGGGCGAGGGCTTCGTCGCCGTCGAACTGCTCTTCCTGCCCGGTACGTACGCGCCCTGCACCGCCTGCCGGGGCGCGCGCTACAACCCCGAGACGCTGGAGATCACCTACCGGGGCGCGACCATCGCCGACGTCCTCGACATGACCGTCGACGCGGCCGGCGGCTTCCTCGCCGACGTGCCCGCCGCGCTGCGCGGCCTGCGGACGCTCCAGGACGTCGGCCTCGGCTATCTGCGCCTGGGCCAGCCCGCCACCGAGCTGTCCGGCGGCGAGGCACAGCGCATCAAGCTCGCCACCGAACTCCAGCGCACCCACCGCGGACACACCCTGTACCTCCTGGACGAGCCCACCACCGGGCTGCACCCGGCCGACACCGAACTGCTGCTGCGTCAGCTGCACGGACTGGTCGACGCGGGCAACACGGTGGTGGTCGTCGAGCACGACATGGCCGTGGCCGCGGGCGCCGACCACGTCATCGACCTCGGGCCCGGCGGCGGGGCCGAAGGCGGGCGGATCGTCGCCGCCGGAACCCCACCGGAGGTGGCGGGCGCCGCCGGAAGCGTGACCGCGCCCTACCTCGCCGAGGCCCTGCGGGGAGGCGGCTGAGCGGCCCCGGACCCGGTGGCACGCACTCTGGAGCACGGCCCCCCGGCCCGCTACGCTCATGGTCAAGCGTTCGACCGCACGCGAGGCGTCGGAACGGAGCACCATGGCGCATGCTCTGATCATCGGCGGGGGCATCGCCGGACCCGTGGCCGCGATGGCCCTGCGGAAAGCCGGCTTCGACGCGACCGTCCATGAGGCGTATCCCACCGCTGCCGACCACCTCGGCGCGTTCCTCATCCTCTTCGCCAACGGGCTGGCCGCGCTGCGGAGCATCGATGCCGACGCTCCCGTGCGCGAGCACTCCTTTCCCGCCGAGACGGTGGAGTTCCTCTCCGACACCGGCGAGCGGCTCGGCTCCCGGCCCCTCGCGGGCACGGCGGAGCCGGCCCTGAGCCCCCGCACCCTCCAGCGCGCCGCCCTCTACCGCGCCCTGCGCGACGAAGCCGTCCGCCGTGGTGTCCGCGTCGAGTACGGCAAACGCCTCGTCGACGCCACGACCACGGCGGGCGGCCGGGTGGTGGCGTTCTTCGCGGACGGCACCCGCGCCGAGGGCGATGTGCTCATCGGCGCCGACGGTATCCACTCCCGCACCCGCACCCTCCTCGACCCCGCCGCTCCGCCGCCCCGCCACACCGGCCAGCTCACCGTCTGCGGCCGCATCCGGGACAGCACCGACCCCGCCCCGCCGCACACCTACCGGATGGTCTACGGACGGCGGGGGTTCTTCGGCTGCACCACGGCACCGGACGGCACGACCTACTGGTTCGCGAACATCCCCTGCGCCGAGCTGCCCGCCGACGGCCTCGACGTCGGCCCGGCCCGCTGGCGCCGCCGCGTCGTCGAGACCTTCGCCGAGGACCGCACGCCCGCCGCCGCCATCGCCGCGGCCACCGGCGACGCCATCGTCGGCATGAACGCCTACGACATCCCCACCACCCCGGTCTGGCACGGCCGGCGTGCCGTCCTCATAGGGGACGCCGCCCACGCCACCGCGCCCAACGCCGCGCAGGGCGCCTCCCTGGCCATCGAGGACGCCGTCGTCCTCGCCCGCTGTCTGCGCGACCTCCCCGACGCGCAGCGGGCCTTCGTCGCCTACGAGCGGCTGCGCCGCGAGCGCGTCGAGCGGGCCGTCGCGCTCAGCGCCGAGATGGCGGGCCGCCTGTCGCCCACCTTCGAGGAGCGGCGGGCGCGTGACGCCGAGGTGGCCCGCCAGGTCGCGGAGGGCGGCGACGGCAGCGCCGACTGGCTCACCGGCTACCGCGTCGACTGGGCGGCGACCGTGCGCTGACTTGCCGCCCCGGCCCGCTGCGGCAGACTGGAGGCATGCCGGAGCTGCCCGAGGTCGAAGCGCTGGCCGGCTTCCTCACCGAGCACCTCGTCGGCCGGACGGTCGAGCGTGTGCTGCCGCTGGCGGTCAGCGTGCTGAAGACGTACGACCCGCCGCTGACCGAGGTCGAGGGCCGCACGGTCACCGAGGTGCGCCGGCACGGCAAGTTCCTCGATCTCGTCACCGACGGTTTTGACGGCCCCCATCTCGTTTTCCACCTCGCCCGCGCGGGCTGGCTGCGCTGGCGGGACCCGCTGCCGGACGCTCCGCCGCGGCCCGGCAAGGGGCCGCTCGCCCTCCGTGTGCGCCTCGCGGGGCCCGGCGGGGACGGCTTCGACCTCACCGAGGCCGGCACCCAGAAGCGGCTCGCGGTGTACTGCGTCCGCGACGTCTCCGAGGTGCCGGGCATCGCCCGGCTCGGCCCCGACCCCCTGGCGCCGGAGTTCACCCTGGAGGTCTTCGCGGGGCTGCTGCGCGAGGAGCGCCGGCAGCTCAAGGGTGTCCTGCGGGACCAGAGCGTGATCGCCGGCATCGGCAACGCCTACTCCGACGAGATCCTGCACGCCGCGCGCATGTCCCCCTTCAAACTCGCCGCGAGCCTCACCGAGGAGGAGACCGCAGCGCTCTACGCGGCCCTCGGTGCGACCCTGCGCGACGCCCTGGAACGCTCGCGCGGGCACGCCGCCGGGGAGCTGAAGGCGGAGAAGACGAGCGGGCTGCGGGTGCACGGCAGGACCGGGCAGCCCTGCCCGGTCTGCCAGGACACGATCCGCGAGGTGTCCTATCGCGACTCCTCCCTCCAGTACTGCCCCACCTGCCAGACGGGCGGGAAGCCTCTCGCGGACCGGAGGCTTTCCCGCCTGCTGAAGTAGGGCCCTGCTGAAGTAGGGCACTGCGGGGACAGGCCCTGCCGCGACAGCTGGGACAGGGCGCGTCAGTCCTGGCGGCCGGCCGCCCGCTCCGCCTTCGCGAGCTCCGAATTGCGGTAGGAGTACGCGAAGTACACGACCAGCCCGACGGCGAACCACACCGCGAACCGCACCCACGTCTGCCAGGCCAGATACGTGATCAGCCAGATCGACGCGGCGACCCCGACCGCCGGGACGAACGGCACCCACGGGCAGCGGAAGCTGCGCGGCAGCTCCGGCCGCTTGCGGCGCAGCACGATGACGGCGGTGCACACCACCGCGAAGGCCAGCAGAATGCCGATGTTGGTGAGCTCCGCCGCCTCGCCGATCGGCACGAAGCCCGCGATGGCCGCCGACGCGGCACCGACGATCCACGTCACCCGCGTCGGCACGTGCCGGGTCGGGTGCGTCTTCGCGAACCACTTCGGCAGCAGCCCGTCACGGCTCATCGCGTACCACACGCGGGTCACCCCGAGCATGAAGGTGAACATCACGGTCAGGATGCCGATGATCGCGCCGACCGCGATGACGTCCGCGATGCCGGTCAGCCCCACCGACTTGAACGCGGTGGAGAAGCCGCTCTCCTTGTCGATCTCCTTGTAGGGCTGCATTCCGGTGAGCACCAGGCACGCCAGGACGTAGAGGACCATCGACACCGCGAGCGAGTACATGATCGCCTTCGGCATGTGCCGCTGCGCGTCCTTCGACTCCTCGGCCGCCGTGGACATCGCGTCGTAGCCGAACACCGCGAAGAAGACCGTGGCCGCTCCCGTGAACGCGCCGCTGACGCCGAAGGGGAAGAACGGGGTGTAGTTGTCGGACTTGACGTGGAAGAAGCCCACCACGACGACCAGCGCCACCACCAGGATCTTCAGCCCCACGACCACGGTCTCGAAACGGGCCGCGTTCTTGATGCCCATGGTCAGCAGATACGCGATCAGCAGGCACAGCACCGCCGCGAACAGGTCCACCCGGTGCCCGTCCCCGGTGCCCGGGGCGCCCAGCATCCATGCGGGCAGCTCCGCGTTCGCCTGCCCGAGCAGGAAGTTGATGTACCCGGAGATGCCGATCGCCACCACCGCGACGATCGCCGTGTACTCCAGCAGCAGGTCCCAGCCGATGAACCAGCCGCCGATCTCACCGAGCACCACGTAGCCGTAGGTGTAGGCGGACCCGGCGCGCGGGATCAGGCCCGCGAACTCCGCGTACGAGAACGCGGCGGCCGCGCTCGCCACGCCCGCGATCAGGAAGGAGATGAGCACGGCCGGGCCCGCCGTGCCGTTCGCGATGGTGCCCGCGAGGCTGAAGATGCCGGCGCCGATGATGCCGCCGACGCCGATGGCCGTGAGCTGCCACAGGCCCAGTGTCCGGGTCAGCCGTTGGGAGGGCCCGCCGCCCTCGGCCGTCTCCGCCTCCTCGATGTGCTCGATCGGTTTGCGGCGCAGTACGCCTTGCCGGAGCCCGGCCATCTCGTGTCCTCTCGTCGACGCTGACGGCGGGTCATCATGGCCGAGCGGGGGCGGCGAAGGAAGGTGCCGCCCCGCGCCCGGCCAAGGGTTCATCCGATGGCGGGCGCCGCGGCGGTGCGCGCCGTGCCCCAGCGGGAGGGGGTGGCGCCCACGCGGAAGTCCAGCCGCCGGCCCCGGCTGATCTCCCGGGTCGTCAGATACGTACGGTCGAGTTGCTTCCCGTCCAGGTGCGCGGACCGGATGTACCGGTTGGTGCCCGAGGTGCCCGGTGCGGTGACCGTGAAGCCGCCTCCCGGATACCAGCGCCGGTCCAGCCGCAGCTCCACGCGGTCGAAGACCGGGGTGCTCAGCCCCCAGACGTCACCGCCCGGCTGCACCGGATACACCCCGATGGCGGAGAGCACCATCCACGCCGACATCGTGCCGAGGTCGTCGTTGCCCGTCATCCCGGTCGGCGTGTCGGTGAAGAGCGTCAGCGCGGCGTGCACCACGTCCGTCGTTTTCCACGGCTTGCCGGTGGACAGATAGGTGTACGGGGCGATGAGGTCCGGCTCGTTCTGCGGGTTGTACTTGTCGGCGTTGTAGTAGGCGTACGGGCCGTTGACCCACACCTCGCGCGCGGTGCGTGCCGGGTCGGCGAGCAGCTTGTCGTACGCGAAGAACGCGTCCAGCCGTTTGTCCGCCGCGTCCTTGCCGCCGATCAGCTCCACCATGCCCGGCACGTCGTGCGGGACCAGCCACTGGTACTGCCAGGCCGTGCCCTCGTGGAAGCCCGGGCTCTTCGCCGGGTCGGTGGAACCGGTGAACGCGCCGCCGGCGTCCCGGGGGCGGAAGAAGCCGGTGGCCGGATCGTGCAGCTTCCGGTAGTTCCGGGACCGGGCCGTGTAGCGCTCGGCGTCCTCCCGGTGGCCGAGGCCCCGGGCCATCTTCGCGAGCACGGCGTCGGAGAGCGCGTACTCCAAGGTGGCCGACGCGGCGTGCTTGTAGTCGGAGTCGCCGGGCTTGCGCTCGGCCGCGTCGGGCTGGAAGGGGACGAAACCGTTCCGTAGGTACTCGGCGTTGCCCTCCCGCCCCACCTGCATGGACTCCGCCGGGGGCACCCCGTCGGCGTTCTTGCGCAGCGCCCGGTAGACCTCCTCCTCGTGGCCCGCCAGCAGCCCGTGCTGATAGGCGTTGGTGAGGTAGGGCGTCACGGGGTCACCCGTCATGATGTTCGTCTCGACCGTGGCGTAGCCCCATTTGGGCAGCCAGCCGCTGTCGGTGTCGATCCGCAGTACGGACAGCGCCATGTCCCGTGCCTCGCCGGGCGCGAGCAGCGCCAGCAGCTGCGCCTGGGTGCGGTAGGTGTCCCACAGGGACCAGTTCTGGTAGTAGGTGAAGCCCTCGGCGCGGTGCGTGCGCTGGTCCCAGCCGGTGTAGCGGCCGTCGGCGTCGCTGCCGATGCTGGGGGTGAGGAAGGAGCGGTACAGCGAGGAGTAGAAGGTGCGCCGCTGCGTCTCCCCGCCGCCCACGGCCCCCACCGTGGCCAGCCGCTTCTCCCAGGCGGCGCGGGCGGCCTCGGCCGTACGGTCGAAGTCGCCCGGCTGTGCCCGGAGGTTGCCCGCCGCGCCCGCCGCGTCGACGTAGCTGAGGGCGGTGGTGGCCTCGACGGTGCGGTCGGCGGTGGTGTCGAAGCGGACCCAGGCGCCGTTGCGGCCGGTGGAGGTGGAGTGCTTGGACCGGTCGGTGACCGTTCCGCCGTTCCAGGTGCCGTAGGCGGTGAAGGGGCGGTCGAAACGGGTGAGGGTGTGGAGGGTGTACGGGCGGGTGTCCCGGCAGAAGCCCCGGCCGGTGATGGTGGTGCGGACGGTACGGGAATCCAGGATCTCGACGGTGGTGGAGACCGTCTTGTGGATCGACTGTCCGGCGTTGAGCAGGACGTTGGCCTTGTCCGTCGCGGGGAAGGTGTAGCGCTGGTGACCGGTGCGGGCACCCGCCGTCAGCTCGGCGGTGATGCCGGTCCGCAGAGCGACCCGGTAGTAGCCGGGGTGAGCCTTCTCGTCCGCGTGGTCGAATTTCGCGGCGTAGCGCCCGTAGTCGGTCTCCGTCACCTCACCCGTGGTGGGCAGGACGGGCAGGTCGCCGCCGAGATTGCAGCCGACCCCGGACAGATGTACGGAGCTGAAGCCGCGGATGTGGTCGTCCTTGTAGTCGTAGCCGAAGTCGCCTCTGGTGTCGGGGGAGAGCTGCACCATGCCGAACGGTACCGAGGCGCCGGGGAAGGTGTTGCCCGCGTTCTGGGTGCCGATGAACGGGTTCACCAGATCGGTGAGGCGCTCGGCCCTCGGGGCCACCGGTGCGGACACGAGTGCGGTACCGCCCAGCATCGCCGCGAGGGCGAGCGAGGCCGCCAGGGTGCGCGGCCGCAGGCGTTCGGTCCATCTCATCGTCCACGTCCCTCACATGTTCCGATGACATCGTTGTCAGATCGAGGCTCCTGTGGGGCGGGAAGCCTGTCAAGGATGCGTCGGATGGTGGGCGTGGTGTCCGGGCCACGTCTTGGGGCCGCCCGCCCACGGGTTGACGCCCTGTCACCCCGCCGGTGGCCCGGGGACCGCCTTCTGATACCTATGGGCGCGCCCCCCGGCAGCCGCACGACCGACTGAGGAAGGCGCACCCGCCCCATGCACCTCGGCGACCTCGCCTCCGTAGGACCGTTCTTCGCCCTGCGCACCGACGCCGGACCTGACGGGCCGCCCGGCCCCGGCTATCTGCCCCTGGCCGAACCGGCGGTACGGGCCCGGGTGGCGACCGTCGCCGAGCGGCTCGGCACGGCGGACCGCCGGGTGGCCGCGTCCATCGCCTTCCAGGGCATCGCCGGACGGCTGCTCTCCATCGCCCTCGGCTCCGCCGTGCTCACCGGGCGCGTACCCGACCTCGCGGGCCCGACGCTGTGGTGGGACCCCGCCCGGACCGCCCCCGACGACCTCTGGCTGCACCGCCCGGCCGCCCTGCCACCCGGCACGGACCCGGTGCCACAGATCGCCGCGAGCGTCCTGCACGACCGGCTGGCCTCCCTGCACCACCTCACCCGCGCGGTCGTCCCGGTCTCCGGGCGGCTGCTGTGGGGCAACGCGGCCTCCTCCCTCGCCGGCTCCCTGCGCGTCCTGCACACCTGGTGCCTCGCTCAGGGCCGGCCCGAGGACGCGGCCCGGGCGATCACCGTCACCCGGGCCCTCTTCGAGGACCCGCTGCTGCGCGACACCGGCACGCTCACCACCCGTGGCGAGCCGTCCTTCCGGCGCCGCAGCTGCTGTCTGTACTACCGGGTGCCCTCCGGCGGCATGTGCGGCGACTGCGTGCTGCGCACCCGCTGACCGGCCGGCTCCGGCGGCCACCGCCCGGGGGAGAGCACACCGAGTACGTACGCCTTGGCCACCAGCGCCGTACGGTTCGGCACCCGCCAGCGCCGGGTGAGCCGGGCCAGGTGGTAGTTGACCCCGTCCACGGTCAGCCCGACCGCCTTGCCCACGGCGGCCGTCGTGGCCCCCGACGCCGCCAGCGCGAGGATCCGTCCCTCCACCTCGCTCACCTCCGCCTCCGGCGCCGCCACGGGCGGGGCGGCCCGGCCGCTCGCACCCGCAGCACCACCAGCAGCAGCGGATACGTCGGGGACGGCTCGCCGACCGGGTCCACCAGCAGCTCGCCCTCGCGCTCGACGCCGTCCGCGCCCACCGGGGACCAGCACACCTCGACGCGGTAGCGGGAGCGGTGGCCCAGCCGCAGCGCCTCACCCAGCCGGTCGAGCTGGGCGGTGGCGCGGGGGCGGAAGAGGTCCAGCACATTACGGCCCCGCAGCCGCCCGGGGACCGCGCCCCACTCGGCGGCCATGGCCGGGTTCGCGACGGTGATCTCCCCGTCCGCCCGGCAGACGGCGATCGGCGTCGGGATCCGGTCGAGCAGCAGCAGGAAGTGGTTGCGCCAGGCGATGTACGCGTCGCTGCTCATGCCCGCGGGCCTCCCGCTCGTACCGTGCTCGTGCATGGCCCCTCGCGTGCTCGCGCGCAAGAGCGGCACGCCGTGGACCACTGCACAATCATGCAGTCGCCGTCGACGGCATCCCCCGCCGGGGCGGTCAGCCTGGACGCATGATCCACGCGACCCCCGCGCAGCCCGCGCAC
The DNA here is from genome assembly GCF_055576875.1 of Streptomyces sp. NPDC033229. Taxonomy (NCBI): domain Bacteria; kingdom Bacillati; phylum Actinomycetota; class Actinomycetes; order Kitasatosporales; family Streptomycetaceae; genus Streptomyces; species Streptomyces sp. NPDC033229. The sequence continues at coordinate 25,672 of NZ_JBVIQR010000023.1, forward strand.
GCCCTGCCCGCCGCACGTGTCGAGCCGTCAGGCACAGAGGCCTCAGGCACAGAGGCCTCAAGCACGGCGGCCTCAAGCACGGCGGCCTCAAGCACTGAGGTTTCAGGCACCGAACCGTCAGGGACGCCATCGGGCACCTGGGACGGTGCCGTCCCCGTGGTGGACATCTCCGCCATCGGCGCCGGCGCCACCCCCGTCCAGCAGGCGATGCGGCTGGCCCGCCGGCACGGCCCGGTCTTCCGGCGCAGGCTGAACGGCCTCGACACCCTCTTCGTCAGCTCGCTCGACCTGGTCACCGAACTCGCCGACGAGGAACGCTTCACCAAGTACATCGGCCCGGCCCTGGAGAACGTCCGTGAGTTCGCCGCCGACGGACTGTTCACCGCGTACAACGACGAGCCCAACTGGGGCAAGGCGCACGACATCCTGATGCCCGCCTTCGCCCTCGGGTCGATGCGCGCCTACCACCCGGCCATGCTGCGGGTCGCCCGCCGCCTCATCTCCTCCTGGGACGCCCGGCTCGGCCGGGGCACGCCCGTGGACGTCCCCGAGGACATGACCCGGATGACGCTCGACACCATCGGCCTCGCCGGGTTCGGGTACGACTTCGAGTCGTTCGCCCGCGAGGAGCCGCACCCCTTCGTCGGCGCCATGGTGCGCTGCCTGGACTGGAGCATGAACGCCCTCGGGCGCGCACCCGGCGGCGACCACAGCGCCGAGGACGAGGCGTTCCGGGCGGACGCCGCCTTCCTCGCCTCTGTCGTCGACGACGTCATCAGCGCCCGTACGGCCGCCGGCGACGACCGCACCGACGACCTCCTCGGCCTCATGCTCGGCGCCCCGCACCCGGCGGACGGCACCACCCTCGACCCCGCCAACATCCGCAACCAGGTCATCACCTTCCTCATCGCCGGCCACGAGACCACCTCCGGGGCGCTGTCCTTCGCACTCCACCACCTGCTGAAGGACCCCGTCGCGCTACGGCTCGCCCAGCGGGAGACGGACGAACTGTGGGGCGACGCCGAGGACCCCGAGCCGACGTTCGAGGACGTCGGGCGGCTGCGCTGGACCCGGCAGGTGCTGAATGAAGCGCTGCGGCTGTGGCCCACCGCCGCCGCCTTCAGCCGCCAGGCCCGCGAGGACACCCTCCTCGGCGGCCGCTACCCGCTGCGCGCGGGGCAGGGCGTCACCGTCCTCACACCGCTGCTCCACCGGGACGCCGTCTGGGGCGACAACCCCGAGCTGTTCGACCCCACCCGCTTCGCCCCCGAGGCGGAGGCGGCCCGCTCCCCGCACGCGTACAAGCCCTTCGGCACGGGAGAACGCGCCTGCATCGGCCGGCAGTTCGCCCTGCACGAGGCCACCATGCTGCTCGGGCTGCTGGTGCACCGCTACCGCTTCATCGACCACACCGGCTACCGGCTGCGGATCAAGGAGACGCTGACCCTCAAGCCGGACGGCTTCACCCTCACCCTCGCCCGCCGCACCCCCGCCGACCGGGCCGAGGTCCGCGCCGCCCTGCCCGGCGGCTCCGCCCCCGCCCCGCGCACGGGCACCGGCACCGGCGACGAACTGCCCACCCGGGCCCGCCAGGGCACCGGACTGCTCGTCCTGCACGGCAGCAACTACGGCACCTGCCGCGACTTCGCCCGCAACCTCGCCGACGAGGCCGCCGCCCTCGGCTTCGACGCCACCGTCGCCCCGCTCGACGCGCACGCCGACGCCCTGCCCACCGACGCGCCCGTCGTCATCGTCGCCGCCTCCTACAACGGCCGGCCGACGGACGACGCGGCCGCCTTCACCCGGTGGGCCGAGACGGCGGCCCCGGACGCCGCCACCGGGGTCACCTACGCCGTCCTCGGCGTCGGCGACCGCAACTGGGCCGCCACCTACCAGCGCGTGCCCACCCTCCTCGACGAACGGCTCGCGGCGCTCGGCGCCACCCGGCTGCTGCCCCGCGCGGAGGCCGACGCCTCGGGCGATCTGACCGGCGCGATCGAGGACTTCGCCCACGCCCTGCGAAGGACGCTCCTGGAACGGCACGGCGACCCGGAATCCATCGGGGCGGACGCTTCCACCTCCGCTTCGCAACCCTCCCGCACCGTCACCGAGATCCCCGGCGACCCGCTCACCGCACTCGCCGACCGGCACGGCATGGTGCCCATGACGGTCACCGAGGCGTACCCCCTCACCGACCCCGCGCATCCGCGCACCAAGCACTTCCTGCGGCTCGCCCTCCCCGACGGGGTGGAGTACCGCACCGCCGACCACCTCGCCGTACTCCCCGCCAACGCCCCGCACGTCGTCGCCCGCGCCGCGGACCTTCTCGGCCTGGACCCGGACACCGTCCTCGACGTGCGGCCGGGCGGTCCGGGCCGGACGGGCCCGGGCACCCTGTCCCTCGACCGGCCGCTGACCGTACGGGAGATCCTCACCCACCACGTCGAGCTGCAGGACCGCCCCACGCCCCGGCAACTGGCCGCCCTCGCCGACCGTCACCCCTGCCCGCCCGAACAGGCCGCCCTGCGCGCCCTGCCCGCCGACGACCCGCGTACCCTCCTGGACCTGATCGAGGACCACCCCGCGCTGCGCGGCACGCTCGGCCCGGCGGCCGTGCCCGACCTGCTGGCGCCCATGCGGCCCCGGATGTACTCCATTTCCTCCTCGCCCGCCGCCACGGGGGCGGGTCACCTCGACCTCATGGTCTCCTTGCTGCGGGCCCCCGCCCGCTCCGGCCGGGGCGAGTACCGGGGCACGGGCTCGGGGCACCTCGCCGGCCTGCGGCCGGGCGACACCGTCCTCGCCCGCGTCCAGCCGTGCCGGGCGGACTTCCGCGTCCCGCACGGGGCCGGGACCCCCGTCGTCATGGTGGCCGCCGGCACGGGCCTCGCCCCCTTCCGGGGCGCGGTCGCCGACCGCCGCGCCCTCCTCGCGGCCGGTGCCGAACTCGCCCCCGCACTGCTGTACTTCGGCTGCGACGCACCGGAGGCGGATTTCCTGCACGCGGCCGAACTGCGCGCCGCCGAGGACGCGGGCGCGGTCTCCCTGCGGCCCGCGTTCAGCGCAGCACCCCGCCCCGGCGGCGCGGAGGGCATCCGCTACGTCCAGCACCGCATCGCCGCCGAGGGGGACGAGGTCTGGGCGCTGCTGGCGGCCGGGGCGCGCGTGTACGTGTGCGGCGACGGCGCCCGGATGGCACCGGGCGTCCGCGCGGCCCTGCGCGAGCTGTACGCCCGCCGGACGGGCGCGGACACCACCGCCTGCGACGCCTGGCTGCGCGAGCTGACCGAAGCGGGCCGCTATGTGGAGGACGTCTACGGGATGGGCTGAGCAACCCCCGTTCCCGCCACTTGATCAACTCCCGTACCCTGCTCCTCGTTCGTAACAGAAAGACAGAACGAAAGCGGTGGGGGACATGCGCGCAGTCACGCGTACGGGAATGGTCGCGGTGGCGGCAGCGGCGGCGGTCGCCACGACGGTGGCCCCGGCGGGGGCACGGACCACGGGCGCGGCGACGGGCACCGCCGCCGCGCCCTACTCCGCGACGACGTCCGTCGGCCTCCACAACGCCTACCTCCAGGACAAGTACCCCTACTTCGCCGACGCCCTCGACTCCGGGGCCTCGCTCCTCGAACTCGACGTCTGGACGAACGGCTTCGGCGGCCGCGCCTTCCGCGTCTCGCACGCCAACCCGGTGCGCAACGCCAACAACTGCGAGGGCGCCACGTCCCCCGCCGAGCTGCGCACCAAGTCCCGCAACCAGCCCCTCTCCGGCTGCCTCGCGGACATCCGGGCCTGGCACGACGCCAACCCCGGCCACCGGCCCGTCTTCCTCAAGGTGGAGATGAAGGACGGCTTCAACGCGGACAGCGGACGCGGCCCCGCCGAACTGGACGCCCTGCTCACCGAGAAGCTCGGCGACGCCCTCTACCGGCCCGCCGACCTCGCGGCCGGCCACGCCGACCTCGACCAGGCCGTACGGGCCGGCGGCTGGCCCAGCCGGTCGGCGCTCGCGGGCAAGTTCGTCGTCGAGCTGATCCCCGGCACGGTGGAGGAGGGCAACCCCGCCGACCGGCTGTGGACGGACCGGGAGTACGCCACACACCTGCGCGACCTCGCCGCCGCCGGCCGGCTCCGCCAGGCCGGGGCCTTCCCCGCCGTCCACGGCGCGGTGGCCGGCGACCCGCGCACGCGTTACGCCGACCCCACCATCCGCCCGTGGTTCGTGGTCTTCGACGGTGACGCCGCCACCTACGCCAAGGGCGGCATCGACACCGCCTGGTACGACAACCGGCACTACCTCGTCGTCATGACCGACGCGCACAAGGTGCCGCCCGTCATCGACGGCACCAAGCCGACCGAGGCGGAGGCGCGCGCCCGCGTCGCCCTCATGGCCAGGGCCCACGCCAGCTTCGCGACCGCCGACTGGCACCCGCTGCCGCAGGTCCTCTCCACGGTGGTCCCCCGCGGCTGACCGGTCCGGGCGCCGGGATCAGGCGCTGTCCTCCAGCCGGAAGCCGACCTTCAGGCCCACCTGGTAGTGACCGACCTTGCCTTCCTCGAAGTGCCCCCTGATCTGTGTGACCTCGAACCAGTCAAGGTTCCGCAGTGTCTGCGAGGCACGCGCGAGCCCGTTGCGAACGGCTGCGTCCACGCCGTCCGGGGAGGAACCGACGATCTCGGTCACGCGGTAGGTGTGGCTGTTGTGGTGCGTCATGGGTGCTCTCCGGGCGACTGGGCGGCCTTGACACCTCCACCGTCGTGCACGCGACGGTACGGCGCGAGGCAAGCGCCGCCTTTGGCGTGGCCCGCCGGACCGGGACGGTCGGGGTGAGGCCCCCGGCCTGCCCGCCGGGCGCCGGCGGCGCCGTTCCGGCTGGGTGGGCGGCGGCGCCACGCGCGGCGGCGTGCGGGCCGAGCGCCGTTGTCGGTGTGCCCGCAGGGCCGGGGTGGGCTCCGGAGGCCGCCCGCCGGGCGCCGGCGGCGGTGCCGTCCCGATCGGGTGACCCGAGGCCGGCAGGCCTACGGCACCACCGTGACCGGCCAGCGCCCCGCCTTGACCAGGCGGACCGCCACCGAGCCGACGATGCGGTGGCCGGCCCGCTCGGAGGCGCCCACCACGACCGCGTCCGCCGTGAGGTCGTCGGCCGCCCGCACCAGGCCGCTGTAGGGGTCGCCGCGGAAGGTGTGGAACTGCCAGCGCACCTCGAAGATGCCGCGCAACCGCTCCGCCTGGGTACGGATCTCGGCCATCAGCTCCTCGGCGATCTCCTCCGTCGCCTCCACGACGGACATGCCCAGTGCCGCGCCGCCCGCGAGCACCGGCTGGACGTAGACGAGCGCGAGCAGCGCGTTCTGCCGACGGGCCAGGCCCGCCGCGTAGGCCGCGGCGCGCCATGACGAGTCGGAGCCGTCCACGCCGACGACGATCACCTTCGGGCCGTCCGTGCCGCGCTCGAAGCCGGCCGACCGGTCGTCGGCGTGGGACGTGTTCTCTTCGCTGTTCCCCTGGTTCACACCCCCGAGGCTAGTCCTGCCCCGCCCCCGGATTCGTCCGGCACCGACAACGACAGGGCGAAGCGGCCCTCTTCGTCCGTCCACCAGTGGCTCATGCGCAGTCCGGCCTCCGCCAGCTCGCCGGCGACCCCGTCCCGGCGGAACTTCGCCGACACCTCCGTGCGCAGTTCCTCGCCCGCCGCGAAGTGGACCGCGAGGTCCAGCGCGGGGATCTTCGCCACGAGCGCCGTACGGGCCCGCAGCCGCATCTCGATCCACTCCTGTCGCGCGTCCCACCGGGCCACGTGCGCGAAGTCGTCGGGGTCGAAGTCCGCGCCGAGCTCGCGGTTGACGACGGCGAGGACGTTCTTGTTGAAGGCGGCCGTCACCCCGGCCGCGTCGTCGTACGCGGCGACCAGCGTCCGCTCGTCCTTCACGAGGTCCGTGCCGAGCAGCAGGGCGTCGCCGGGGGCGAGCTCGGAGCGTACGGCCGTGAGGAACGCCACCCGCTCGGCGGGCAGCAGATTGCCGATGGTGCCGCCGAGGAAGGCGACCAGGCGCGGGCCGGGGGTCCGGGGCAGCGCCAGGCCGTACTGGAAGTCGGCGACGAGGGCGTGCACGGTCAGTGAAGGGTGCTCGGCGAGCAGCGTGCCGGCCGCGCCCCGCAGGGCGCTCTCGCTGACGTCGACGGGCACGTAGTGGTCCAGGGCGGGCAGCGCCCGGATGAGGTGGCGGGTCTTGTCGGAGGACCCCGAGCCCAGCTCCACGAGCGTACGGGCGCCGGTGGCCTCGGCGATCTCCGGGGCGCGGCCGATGAGGATCTCCCGCTCGGCGCGCGTCGGATAGTACTCGGGCAGCAGGGTGATCTCGTCGAACAGTTCACTGCCCCGGGCGTCGTAGAACCACTTCGGCGGCAGTTCCTTGGGGGTTCGGGTGAGCCCCGTGGCGACGTCCGCGCGCAGGGCCGCGGCGGTCGCGTCGAGGGGGAGGGTGCGGGTCAGGGCGAACGGGCTCACAGACAGGGCTCCTTGAGCGTGCGCAGCGTGATGTCGGTGGGGGTCGCGGTGAGGAGGGTGCGGTCGGGGACCTCCACCCAGCGCGGATCGTCGTCGTACGGCTCGGAGGCCACGGCCGTCCGGCCGTCCGGCCCGCTGAGGTACCAGAGGGTGTCCCCCCAGGCGGTGGCGGCTATCGCGGTGCCGTCGGTGAGCAGGAGGTTGAGCCGGGAGCCGGGGGCGGCGTCGGCCAGCGCCCGGACCGTCCCGGCCAGCGCCGGCCCCATCGCCTCGCCCTCCCGCAGCCGGTGTTCCACGAGGGCCCAGACGAACGCGGAGTCACAGCGCGCGGCCAGCCGCAGCAGCGCCGCCGGGGGCAGCAGCGCCGCGAGCGGCGCCGCGGTGTCCGGCCATCCGGTCAGCGCGCCGTTGTGGCTGAACAGCCACGGCCCGGCCGTGAACGGGGCCGCGCCCGCCTCCCCGTCCGGGTCCGCGACGGTCGCGTCCCGCACCGAGGCGAGCAGTGCCCCGGTGCGGACGACCCGGGCCAGGTCGAGGAACGAGCCGTCCGCCCAGATCGGCCCGGCCCGCCGGTAGCGCGCGGGCACCGGGTCGCCCGCCGCGTACCAGCCGACGCCGAACCCGTCGGCGTTGACCGTCCCGTGCAGCTGCCGCCGAGGCGCCCACGACTGCCTCAGCAGCGAGTGCGGGGGCGCGAGGACGCTCTCGCCGAGGGGTGCTTCGGGCCCCACGACGGCCAGATGGCGGCACATCAGGCGGGTTCCGCGTCACGGGCGGTACGGAAACCCGCGAAGATCTGCCGGCGCACCGGCAGGTCCCAGTTGCGGAACGTCCCCCGGCAGGCGACGGCGTCGACGGCGAAGGAGCCGCCGCGCAGCACCTTGTGGGAATCGCCGAAGAAGACCTCGGAGTACTCCCGGTAGGGAAACGCCCGGAAACCGGGGTAGGGCAGGAAATCGCTCGACGTCCACTCCCACACGTCACCGATCAACTGCCGCACACCCAGCGGCGAGTCACCCGCGGCATAGGCCCCGACCGGCGCCGGCCGCAGATGGCGCTGACCGAGATTGGCCCGCTCGGGGGTGGGGTCGGCGTCACCCCACGGATAGCGCAGCGAGCGGCCGGAGACGGGGTCGTGGCGGGCCGCCTTCTCCCACTCCGCCTCCGTGGGCAGCCGCCGCCCCGCCCACGCCGCGTACGCCGCCGCCTCGTACCAGCCGACGTGCAGCACGGGCTCGTCCGGCGGTACGGGCTCGACCACCCCGAACCGTCGCCGCACCCAGCCGGTGCCCTCGCGCCGCCAGAACAGCGGCGCCTCCAGCCCGTGCCGGCGGACCTGCTCCCAGCCCTCGGGATGCCACCAGCGCGGGTCGGCGTAGCCCCCGTCGCCGATGAAGCGCAGATACGCGCCGTTGCTCACCGGCAGCGTGTCGATGAAGAACGACGGCACGAAGCGGTGGTGCGCGGGCCGTTCGTTGTCCAGGGCCCACGGCTCGGTGGAGGTGCCCATCGTGAACGGGCCGCCCTCGACGCGCACCTCCGGCGGCAGCAGCGCCGCGTCCGGCGCGGCCGGCGGCGGCTCGGGTGCCGAGAGCGCGGCCGGGCCGCGGCGCAGCTGATGGGTGATGAGCATGGTCTCGTCGTGCTGCTGCTCGTGCTGCGCGATCATGCCGAAGGCGAAGCCCGCCTCCAGCAGCGGCCCGCCGCGCAGCGGGGCGCTGTGCAGCACGTCCAGGACCCGGTCACGGACGTCCGCGACATAGCCCCGGGCCTCGGCGGGCGCCAGCAGCGGCAGCGTCGGCCGCTCGGCACGCGGGTGCTCGAACGCGTCGTACACCGAGTCGATCTCGGGCCGCAGCGCGTCGTGGCCGCCCACGGTGCGCAGCAGCCACTGCTCCTCCTGATTGCCGATGTGGGCGAGGTCCCAGACCAGCGGGGACATCAACGGCGAATGCTGGGCGGTCAGTTCCCGCTCGTCCACGCAGGCGGTGAGGACACGGGTCCGCTCGCGGGCCGTGAGAAGGGCGTCCACGGCCCGCGAGCGGAACAGGTCGGGATCCGGGCCGGGGGCGCTCATGGGCGGACCTCCTTGCCGTTCACCCGGTCGAGCAGATCGTCGGCGGGACATCGGTGGCGGTCCACATAGCGGGCGGTGAAGGCGTCGACGGCGTCGAGGACGTGCGGCGGGGCACCGAGCCGGGGGAGCGCCTCACGGGCCGCGGCGAAGCAGACGGTGGCGGCGGCGTGCAGCTCCGGATCGGCCAGCCCGAACCGGGCGGCGTTGCGCCACAGCGGATTGCGGGGCGCCGGATCGGTGCCCGCCGTGTCCGCGAGCGCTTTGACCGCGCGGTAGGCCGTCTCGGTGGCCACGGGGTCGTCGAAGAGCGCGGCGGTGACGGCCAGCGGCACCAGCCAGCCCTCCTCCCCGGGCTGCGCGTCGATCATGCGCAGTTCCAGATGCCCCCGCGGCCGTATCGGCGGGAACAGCGTGGTCAGGTGGTAGGCGACATCGTCGACCGTCGGCGGCCGGGGCCGCCCGGTACGGGTCCAGCGGCGCAGGTTCAGTCCCTCGGGGGGGTCCCAGGGCCCGTCCTCGGAGCGCAGCACCATCACCGGCGCCTCGAGCGCGTACGCCCCGTAGGCCGACCGCGGGTCGAGACGGTCGGACGGGGCCAGGGTGCGCCCGGGGTCCGTCCGCCCGTAACAGGCCTGCCGGGTCGAGCGCCAGCCCGTGGGACGGCCCATGTGCAGCGGGGAATTGGCGAACGAGGCGACCAGGACCGCGCCCAGCAGATGCGCCAGCGCCCAGCGGCGCCCGTAGCCGAGCGGTCCGGGCTCCTCGTACCCCGCGTCCACACAGACCTGGACGGACGCCGTACGGCACATGATCGTGTACCCGGCGTCGTTCCACCGGCCGTAGTAGTTCTCCATGGCGTCGTAGCGCGGATCGTGCACGACCCGGGACGGTTCGTGCCAGGGAGCCTTGCCGTACCCGGCGAGGACGAGCCCGAGATCGCTCAGCTCGGCGCGGGCGAGGGCGAGGTCCGCCGAGACCTCCGTGACACAGGAGGCCAGCGAGCTCGCGGGCTGCGAGGAGAATTCCAGCTGGCCGCCGGGCTCGACGGTCAGCAGCGATTTCAGCGGCAGCGCGCGCAGCCGGTCGGCGGCGGCCGCGAGCCGGGGCGGGGCGACCGGGCGCAGGGGGTCGCGCCCGTCGTGGACGAGCCATTCCAGTTCGACACCGAGCAACCGGGGCGGCCCGGTCTTGAAGCAGATGCCCCGCACATAGGCGTCCGCGTCGGCCGCGTCGACGAGCCGGTCGCGGTCCTCTCTGAGGTCCTTGCTGTCGGTCACGGTCCGTACCTCCCGTACGTTCGGTCCGTACCACCTAAACCACTGCATGCCCGCTGCTTCAAGAGTGCATGGGGGCGCGAACCAGCCGTCACGCCGTCCGGGCCGGCCGGACGGCATCGGGCCACCAGGACATTGTGGCCACCCCTTGACGCCTCCGCCAGGGGAGGACCTACCGTCCGTGAGGTGACTTCACACGAGGTGACCGCCGACGTCTTCCTTTCCGAGACCTATGCGCGCGGCGTGCCCTACGCCCGCTACCGGGAGCTGCGGGACATCGCCCCGGTGTGCCGGATCGGGGAACCGGCCGTCGGACCCTGGCCCGCCGGCCCCGGCTTCTGGGCGGTCTTCCGGCACGCCGACGTCAAACATGTGCTGCGGACCCCCGAGGTCTTCTCCTCGTACGCGGGCGCCACCCAGATCGCCGACCCGGAGACCGAGAACGACCTCGTCTTCCTGCGGAGCATGATGCTCAACCAGGACCCGCCCGCCCACGCGCGGCTGCGGCGCATCGTCTCCGCCGCCTTCACCCCCCGTGCGGTGCGGGAGCTGGAGGCCGTCGTCGAGGCGCGGGCGCACGCCCTCGTCGACTCCGTCGCCGGCCTCGGCGCCACGGACTACGTGGAGCTGGCCGCGGACCTGCCCGTCTGGACCCTCGCCCACCTCATGGGCGTGCCCGAGGAGGACCGTCGGCTGCTGTACGACTGGTCCAACCGGGTGATCGGCTACCAGGACACCGACCGCGCCGGCTCGAACACCGCCGACGCGGGGAAGCTGAGCCCGATGGGCCGCGCGGCCCTCGCCCACCGGCCGGCCACGCTCACCCGAGCCGACGGGAGTGTGGCCGCCCCGCGCACCCGTGAGGCCCTCGCCGACATGTTCGTCTACGCCCACGCCCTGGCGGACCACGCCCGGCCCGGCAGCATCATGGCCCAGATGCGCGAAGGCGGCCTGACCCGGGACGAGTTCGAAACCATGTTCCTGCTGTTCGCGACGGCCGGGAACGAGACGCTGCGCAACGGGATCCCCGGTGGCCTCAAGTCGCTCCTCGACCACCCCGACCAGTACGCCCTGCTGCGGGAGCGCGAGGACCTGATGCCGTCCGCGGTGGAGGAGGTGCTGCGCTTCTGGCCGCCCGTCATGGACTTCCGGCGCACCGCCACCCGGGACACCGAGCTCGGCGGCCGGCGCATCCGGCGCGGCGAGAAGGTCGTCGTCTTCCACGCCTCCGCCAATCGCGACGAGCGCGTCTTCAGCGACCCCGATCGCTTCGACATCACCCGCACCCCCAACGACCACGTCAGTTTCGGCTTCGGCCCGCACTTCTGCCTGGGCGCCCACCTCGCGCGCGTACAAATGCGGACCATGCTGCGGGTCACGATCGACCGGCTCCCCGGCCTGGAGCGGGCGGGTGAGGCCGTCCGGCTGGCGTCCAACTTCCAGAACGGCCTCAAGCGCCTGCCGGTCAGATGGCGAACAGATCGGTGAACGGGCCGGACGCGTCCGCGACACTGTGCCCGAAGGGGGAGTTGAAGTCCCAGACGAGGAAGAGGAGGAAAGAGATCAGCGCGCTGTAGAGCCCCGCCAGCAGCAGCTCGCGGGGCGAACGCCGGATCTGCAGCGTGAAGATCAGTCCCACGGCGACCAGCGCCCCCGCGATCAGGCCGAACCACACCACGCCCGGCAGCGTCGGCTCCGCGTTCTGCCCCCGTCCGACGCGCGCCGCGTCCGCCGCCGAGACCTGGTCCAGCAGTGGCTGATAGTGCTGCCCCTCCTGGTCGCTGCGCGGCACGTACGAGGTCACGTCCTGGCGCACCTTGGCCAGCAGCTCCGCACCCTTGTCGGTGAGTTCGCCCTCGTCCAGCATGTGCCGCCACTCGGTGTGCACGACGTACGTCACATACGTCTCGACGTCCTCGCGCGTACGGTCCCGGGTGGCCGGGGCGTACGCCGCCACCCGCTCACTGACCTCGTGCAGGGCCTGCGCCTCGGCCGCGACCGCCTGCTGCGCGCCGTTGCGTGCCTCCCAGACACCGGCGATGGCGAGGCCCAGCACGATGGCGTAGACCACGCCGACCATCATCGTCATGTACTCGATGACGTCGGGGGTCTGGCTCGGGTCGTCGTCCGCTCCGAGCCTGCGCTCTCTGACGACGGTGATGGTCAGGACGACGGCGCACGCGGCGGCCATAGCGATGGCCAGGACCAGCCATTCGGACAAGGGAACCTCCGGGATCGAACAGGGGGTTTCGGGGCGGGAAGGGATTTTCGGGGGCGGGGAAGGGACGGACGATCGGGGCGGTCAGCGCCGCCCGCTGCCGCCGCGGGGCCGCAGCAGCGCGGCCGTGAGCACGGCGGGGGCCGTGAGCAGCAGCATCAGCGTGACCATCGAGGTCCCGCCGTCGGGTGTCCTGGTCTCGGCCCGGTGGTAGGCGCGCGGTGCGATCCGGGCGGGCCTCGCCCTCGGCACGGGGGAGGGCGGCGGTGGGGGAGCGGCCCGGGCCGCGGGAGGCGCCGGCGCCGGCGCCTCGCCGCCTTGGGCCAGGACGGGGACGGGGCGTGGGGGCGATGCGGGGGCCGGCGGGGCCGGGGGAGCGGGGGCCGGTTTCACGGCCGGTGGGACCGGTGGGACCGGTGCGGGGCGGATGACGGCCGCGGGCTTCGGGCGAGGCGCCCGTGGGCCGCAGATCCGCACCACGGTCGCGCTCCCCGCGGTGCGTGCGCTGACGGACAGGCACCCGTCGCCGTCGCGGACCACGGCGGAGGACAGTCCGTCGCCCGTGACGGCGGTCACCGTGCGGGCCCGCCGACCGTCGGACGCCCCGGTGCGACGACGCCCCTCGTGGATGACGACGGAGGACGAGCCGTCGTGTGCAGTGACGTTCACTCCGTGGGAGCGGCGGACGGCCGACGCGCCGTCGAAGACATGGCCGTTCGCGGCGTGACCGGGCGCCGCGAACGCCGGAGGCTCCGCGGCCGGTGGGCCGTCGGCCTCACCGCCCCACGCGGGCCCGGACCCCGCTGTCGCCAGTACGGCCACGAAGGCCACGATCCCCGCTCGCCCTGTCGGCGCCCGTCCGTTCACGACGGAGATCTTCCGGTGCCCGCGCTCCCCTTGGTCGCGTCCTGGACCAAATCCCTCCGATGGGATGAACAACTGTGTGCGTTGTGTGTGCGTCATCCCGGGCAATGTGGACTTAATGGCCGGACGTTCAGCGGGAATTCACCCCGACGGGCCCGGCGTGCGGAGCCCGGTCACCCCGGGCAGTGCGCCCCTCCTCATCGCCCCGAGAAGTCCCCGTGCCGCCCCGCGCCCGCCGCGAAGCGCGCCGCGCCCTCGGCGGCCTCGGCCAACGCCGCCCGGCCCCGGTCGAATTCGGCGGCCAGCGCGGCCTGCTCCGTCAGCCCCTCCTGGTCCAGGGCGGAGGCCCGATCGCCGCGCAGGCACGTCTGCGGGAAGCGGGCGATCTCCGCCGCCAGCTCCTCGGCCGCCGCCCGGGCCCCGCCCGGCGGGGTGAGCCGGCCCACGAGCCCGATGGCAAGGGCCTCCGCCGCCGGCACCGGGCGGCCCGTCAGGATCATGTCCAGGGCCCGGCCCGTGCCGACGATCCGGGGCAGCCGGACCGTACCGCCGTCGATCAGCGGCACGCCCCAACGGCGGCAGAAGACGCCGAAGACCGCGTCCTCCTCCGCCACCCGAAGATCGCACCACAGGGCCAGCTCCAGCCCGCCCGCCACCGCGTGGCCGCTCACCGCGGCGATCACCGGCTTGGACAGCCGCAGCCGGGTGGGGCCCATCGGGCCGTCACCGTCGGGTGCGACCCGGTTGCCGCGCGCCGTGCCGAGCGCCTTGAGGTCCGCTCCCGCGCAGAACGTGCCGGCCTCGCCCCACAGCACCGCGACCCGCGCGCCGTCGTCGGCCTCGAACGCCCGGAAGGCGTCGGCCAGTTCCCGGGCCGTCGGCCCGTCCACGGCGTTGCGGACCGCGGGCCGGGACAGGACGACGGTGGTGACGGGCCCCCGGCGCTCGGTACGGACCGCCGGGCCGTCCGTCACAGGGAGTCCTTCGCCACCGCGCGGTCGATGATCGGCCCCAGGTCCGTGCCCGTCGGCAGGGTGCCGAACGCGTGCCCCCACTCCCCGCCCAGCCGGGACGCGCAGAAGGCGTCCGCGACGGCCGGAGTGCTGTGCCGTACGAGCAGGCTGCCCTGGAGGACCAGCGTGAGCTGCTCCGCCAGCCGGCGGGCGAGCAACTGGGCCCGGTGCGGGTCCGACAGCGAACCGAGCAGCTCGCGCACCCGTGCCACCGCCGCGTCGAGGCGGGCGTCCGCCCCGGCCGCCGCGTCGACCTCCGCGAAGTAGGCGTCCAGCCCCGCCGGTTCCTTGGCCAGGGCGCGCAGCACGTCCAGGGCCGCCACATTGCCCGAGCCCTCCCAGATGGAGAGCAGCGGCGCCTCCCGGTACAGCCGCGGCATGCCGGACTCCTCGACGTAGCCGTTGCCGCCGAGGCACTCGAGCGCCTCGGCGGCGTGCGCGCTGCCGCGCTTGCAGACCCAGTACTTGCCCGCCGCCAGCGCGAGCCGTCGCAGGGCGGCCTCGGAGGCGTCGCCCGCCTCGGAGGCGTCCAGCGCCGCCGCGAGCCGCATCGCGAGCAGCGTCGCCGCCTCGGACTCGACGGCGAGGTCCGCCAGGACGTTGCGCATCAGCGGCTGGTCGATCAGCTCGGCGCCGAACGCCCGCCGGTGCGCGGTGTGGTGCAGGGCCTGCCGCAGACCCGCGCGCATGCCGGCCGCCGAGCCGATGACGCAGTCGAGCCGGGTCATGTTGACCATCTCGACGATCGTCCGCACTCCCCGGCCGAGTTCGCCGACCGGCCAGGCCACGGCCCGCTCGTACTCGATCTCCGCCGAGGCGTTGGAGCGGTTGCCGAGCTTGTCCTTCAGCCGCTGCAGCCGCATCGCGTTGCGGGTGCCGTCCGGCAGCACGCGCGGCATGAGGAAGCAGGTCAGGCCCTCTCGCGTCTGGGCCAGCACCAGGAAGACATCGCTCATCGGCGCGGACGTGAACCACTTGTGGCCGGTGATCGCGTACGAGCCGTCGCCCGTCGGCACGGCCGTCGTCGTATTGACCCGCACGTCCGAGCCGCCCTGCTTCTCCGTCATCGACATGCCGGCGATCAGGCCCCGCTTGCCCAACGGGGGCCGCAGCCCGTAGTCGTAACTGCGCGACGCGAGCAATGGTTCGTAGAGCGCCGCGAGCTCGGGCTGGGCGCGCAGCGCGGGGACGGCGGCGTACGTCATGGAGATCGGGCAGCCGTGGCCCGGCTCGGCCTGGGCCCAGACGTAGAACTTCGCGGCGCGCACCAGATGTGCCCCGGGCCGGGCCTCCACCCAGGGCGCGGCGTGCTGGCCGCTCTCCACGGCCGCCGCCATCAGCCGGTGCCAGGCGGGGTGGAACTCCACCTCGTCGAGGCGGTGGCCGAAGCGGTCGTGGGTGCGCAGCACCGGCGGATGCGCCTCGGCGAGCCGCGACTGCTCCTGCGTCTCCTCCGATCCGGCCCGTGCGCCCAGCTCGCGCACCTCCGCCTCGCCCCAGTCACCGCCGTCCCGGCGCAGCGCCTCCAGCAGCGCCGGATCGTCGGCCGTGGTGAAGCCGGTCAGGGGCGGAGCCTGGTTGAGGACTTCGTGCGTGGCGCTCACAGCGACCTCCGAGGGGTGCGTACGGCCAGGTATTACAGTTTCATGATGCGTGATACAGGACTGTAATGGATAGGGTTTCGGCAATCATGGACGCCACCGACCTCCTCGCCCTGCCGCCGCTGACCGCGCGCTCGATCGTGCTCTCCACCCTCCTCGGCCACCACCCGCCCGCCCTGCCCGCCCGTGCCCTCGTCCGCGTCGGCGAACTCTTCGGCACCGCCGAGGGCACCGTCCGCACCGCCCTCACCCGGATGGTCGCCGCCGGTGACCTGGAACAACGCGACGGCACGTACCGGCTCACCGACCGCCTCCTCGCCCGCCAGACCCGGCAGGACGACAGCCGGGCCCCGCGCACCCGCCCCTGGGACGGCGACTGGGAGATCGCCGTCGTCACCGGCGAACGCCGCTCCGCCACCGACCGCGCCGCCCTCCGCCAGGCCATGGCCGCCCTCCGCCTGGCCGAGCTGCGCGAGGGCTGCTGGCTGCGCCCGGCCAACCTCGTGCGTACCCACTCCGACGTCGTCGACGAGCAGTGCACCCGGCTCACCGGCGTCCCCGAGGGCGATCCGGCCGCGCTCGCCGCGACCCTGTGGGACCTCGACGGCTGGGCGGCGCGGGCCCGCGTGCTGGAGGAGGCGCTGCGGGAGGAGCGGACCGAGAACCTCGCGGACCGCTTCATGGTCTCGGCGGCGGTCCTGCGCCACCTCCTCGCCGACCCGGTGCTCCCGGCCGCCCTGCTCCCCGAGAACTGGCCCGGCGACCGGCTGCGGCGCCGCTACGAAAGCACTGACCGTGACTTCCGCGACCTGCTGCTGCGGCACATCGGGGGCTAGGGCCCCAGGGGGCTGGTCGTGGCCGGGCTCAGCCAGAACCAGCCCGTCCGGCGTTTGAGGACGCGCCCGCAGGGCGCCCGCCGCCGCAGGCGGCACCGGCCGCCCGCAGCAGGTGCCCGGATGCGGCGCAAGCCACCCCGTACGACGCTGAGCCCATGCTCCGCAGACGCGTGGCCGTCCTGGCCACGGCCCTCGCCCTCGCCGGCTCGCCCCTGCCCGCCGCCGCCGAGCCGCCGGCGCCCGCGAAACGCACCGTGTCGGCCTGGCTGCCGTACTGGGAACCCGGCGCCTACCGGGACGCCCTCGCCCACGCCGACCAGCTCCACACGGTCAGCCCGTTCTGGTACGAGGCCACCGCCGCCGACCGCGTCACGGCCCACCCGGGCGCCGCTGACCGGGCCGTGATCGACGGGCTGCACCGGGCCGGGATCAAGGTCGTGCCGACCGTCACCGAAAGCCTCGACGCGGCCGCGATGGCAGGGCTGATGGAGAACCCGAAGGCCCGGGCCACCCACGTCGACACCCTGGTCCGCCTCGCCACCGCCCACCCCTACGACGGTCTCGACCTCGACTACGAGCGGATGAACGAGCCCACCGCCGCCCCGGCCCTCGTCGAACGCGTCCGCACCGGCTTCAACACCCTGATCAGCGAGCTGTGCGACCGTCTGCACGCCCTGCGCAAGGAATGCGTGGCCGCCGTCTTCCCCCGCTCCGCCTCCCGCGACGACGGGCCCGTCCACGACTACGCGCACCTGGGCCGCGCCCTCGACCGGCTGCGGATCATGGGCTACAACCTGCACAACGCCCTCGACGCCCCCGGCCCGCTCTCCAGCCCCGACTGGTACGCGGACGTCCTGCGGTACGCCACCGCGCGGGTCCCGGCACGGAAGATCGAGATGGGGATCCCGGCCTACGGCTGGGACCACAGGGTGGCGGACCCCGCCCGCGCCACCCACCGCACCTCGCGCGAGGCCGAGGCGCTGCGCCGCCGCGTCGGCGCCCCCTACGCCCTCGACCCCGTCTCCCGGACACCGCACTTCACCTACACCGAGGGCGGCCGACGGCGCGAGGTCTGGTACCAGGACGCCCGCGGCATCGCCGCCCACCTGCCCGTACTGGCCCGGTACGGGGTCACGGGGACCGCGCTGTGGGCGCTGGACTTCGAGGAGCCCGGGCTGTGGCCGGTCCTCGCCGCGGCGCCCACGCGGGGTGCGGGGAATATGAGCAGTCGGTGACAGTTGCGCCGTTCACAGGCCCGTGCGGCGCACAAGTGTGCTGATGGGAACGATACTGTCCGCATGTCACGCGTGCTTCTGATCGAGGACGACCGGGCTGTACGGGAAGGCGTCACTCTCACCCTGCGCCGCCGCGGCCACGAGGTCGAGGCCGCGCCGACCGGCGAGGCCGGTCTCGCCGCCCTGGAGACCTTCCGCCCCGACCTGGTCCTGCTCGATCTGATGCTGCCCGACAAGAGCGGCTTCGAGGTGTGCCGCCGCATCCGGGCCACCCAGCAGATCCCGATCATCATGCTCACCGCGCGCGGTGACGACATCGACGTCGTCCTCGGCCTGGAGGCCGGCGCGGACGACTACATCGTCAAGCCCGCCCGGGGCGAGGTCCTCGAAGCGCGCATCCGGGCCGTGCTGCGCCGCGCCGCCCCGAGCGACGGCGGTCCGGACCCGGCCGTCACCCAGCCCGCCGAGACCCACGGCGACCTGACCGTCGACCGCGCGGGCCTGCTCGTCTCCAAGAACGGCCAGGACCTGGCGCTCGCCCCCTCCGAGATGAAGCTGCTGTTGTACCTCTCCGCCACCCCGGGCCGGGTCTTCAGCCGCCAGCAGCTCCTGGAACACGTGTGGGAGCACAGCTACCACGGCGACGCCCGGCTGGTGGACGCCTGTGTGATGCGGCTGCGCACCAAGGTCGAGGACTCCTCGCGGTCGCCGAAGTACATCCAGACCGTGCGGGGCTTCGGATACCGGTTCGGGCCCCTGTGACCCCGGTGATCCCCGAGAAGCCCCCGGCCCCGTGGCGCGCGCGGCTGCGGAGCATCAGGTTCCGGAGCCTGCGGCTCGGGCGCCCGGCGCTGGGCACCTTCGCCCGGGGGCTGCGGGCACGTCTCGTGGTGGCGTTCTTGCTGGTGGCCGCGTTGAGCGCGCTCACCACGGCGGGGCTCACCTTCCGGGAAGCCCGCACCAAGATCCTCCAGCGCACCCAGGACACGGCCGTGGAGACCCTGCGCGCGCAGGTCAACTCGCAGGTGCCCGAAGTGACCTTCCCGCCGGGGAACGACGACCTCGTGCGGCTCTCCGAGGGCCTCAACCGGGCGGGGGTGGCCCAGCGCTGGATGGTCCACACGCGGTACAAGGACGGGCCGCTCGTCCCGCCCACCGGCCCGAACGGGAGCCGGGGCATCCCGGCCGGCGTGCAGGGCAAGGTCCACAAGGGCATCGCGGCGTTCCAGCGCATCGAACTCGACGGCAAGCCGTGGCTCGCGATCGGACTGCCCGTCACCTACAGCGGTGACGGCGGGGAGATCTCCGGCCTCGAGGTCTACGCGAAGCTCCCGCTGCGCGAGGACGAGCTCAATGTGCAGGCGCTGGTCCAGGCCGCCCAGAACGGCGCGCTGCCCGCCATCGCGCTGGCCGTGGTCCCCGCCCTGATCGCCGCGCGCGGGGTACTGCGGCCCGTACGGGAGCTGCGGCGCGCCACCCAGCAGATCACCGCCGGTGAGCTGGACACCCGGCTCAAGGTGACGGGCCGCGACGAGCTCGCCGACCTCTCCCGGACGTTCAACGACATGGCGGCGGCGCTGGAGGAGAACGTCGCCGAGCTGCGCCGCATGGAGGCCAACTCCCGGCGCTTCGCCGCCGACGTCTCGCACGAGCTGCGCACCCCGCTGGCCGCGATGACCGCCGTCGTCGACGTCCTGGACGAGGACGCCGCCACGCTCGACCCCGACACCGCCTATGCCGTCCGGCTCATCAGCGAGGAGACCGGCAAGCTCGCCCGCATGGTCGAGGACCTGATGGAGATCTCCCGCTTCGACGCGGGCGCCGCCGCCCTGCACCTGGACGAGGTCGACGTCTCCGAGACCGTGCGCAAGACCCTCCAGGCCCGTGGCTGGCAGGACGGGATCACGGCCGACCTGCCCGAGGGCGTACGGGCCCGGCTGGATCCGCGCCGCATCGACGTCGTGGTCGCCAACCTCGTCGGCAACGCCCTCAAGCACGGAGGGGAACCGGTGAGCGTCGCGGTCCGGACGGCGCACGGGGCCGAAGGGCAGCGTCTGCTGATCGAGATCGCGGACCGGGGCGAGGGCATCGACCCCGAGGTGCTGCCCCACGTCTTCGAGCGGTTCTTCAAGGCGGACTCCGCCCGGGCCCGCTCCGAGGGCAGCGGGCTCGGGCTCGCCATCACCCTGGAAAACGTCCGTCTGCACGACGGCACCGTACGAGCCGCCAACGGCCCCGAAGGGGGCGCGGTGTTCACCGTGGATCTCCCGCTGCGGCGCGGGGAGTGCGGGGAGCCCGAGGAGGGGCAAGCATGAGGTTCCGAAACGCGGCGGCCGTCGCGACCCTGTTCGGTCTGCTCACCGCGCTGGCGGGCTGCGGCATCGAACCGACCGAGGTCATCGACGTGGGCTATCCCGCCACCGGTGCCAAGCGGCCGGGCGTTCCGGCGACGCAGGCCGTGCTCTACTTCGCCTACCCGGGGGGCGTGGTGCCGGTGAGCCGCCCGGCCGGTGACGCGGTGACCGCGGAGGACGCGGTACCGCTCCTGCTGAAGGGGCCCAACGAGCCCGAGCGGCTGCGCGGCTACTACTCCGAGCTGCCGAAGGTCGGCGGCGTGGACGTCGTCACCAGCACCGACCGTGTCGTCATCCGACTGGGGACGGACGTCTCCCGGCTCACCCGGACCGCGCGCAACCAGCTGGTGTGCACGGCGGCCCACAACGGGGTGCCGGGCAAGCTGCCCGCCGACGAGGTGAAGGTGAGCCTGGTCGGCGGCGGCAAGTCCGTCACCGACCAGGTCTGCGCTTCCCTCTTCCCCCAGGCCGGCCGAAGCGGCCCGTCCGTGTCCCCGGTACCCTGACGCCGGGGTCGCTCGACAGCCCGCCGCGGCGGACGAGCCCTACCGGCCCATGGGGCGGATCCCGCGCGGCCACAGGCTGTTGCCGACCAAGACCGACGAGAAGGCCGTCGCGGTGCCCGCGATCACTGACCCGCCTCCCACAGATCGTTGAAACGGTGGACCCGGTCCGTCACCAGGCTCTCGCGTACGTCCAGCGTCGTCTTGGCGACGACGGGGCGCGGCGTCTGCTCACTGCCCAGCGCCGGGCTGACCTCGTAACTCACGCCTCCGTCGAAGACGATGAAGTCGAAGACCGGGTCCAGCATGGCCGCCGGCGGCAGCGTGCACATCGCCGCCACCCGCACCTCCACGCCGAGGTCCTCGTGGCTGCGGCAGACCGCCTTGATCCGCTCGTCCTGGAGCAGCTCGGGGCGGGCCACGATGAACAGCCTGCGCACCCGCACCCCCCGCTTGATCGCCTCGCGCTGCGCCCGCAGATAGCGACGGCCCAGCTCGGTGGGCCAGAAGTCGGTGTCCATCGCGGTGCTCGTGGCGTCGATGCTGACCCCGGCGCTCCGGGTGAGCGTCAGCAGCCAGTCGTGGTCCTCGCCGTCGTAGGCGGCCTGGCCGCCGTGCAGGTCCTTCATCAGCTGGGCCAGCCGGCTGATCTCGGCCTGCGCGAAGTCGTAGATGATGTCCGGGCCGCCCACACCGATCTCGGTGGCGTTGCGCACCAGTTGGGTGACCGCGTCGGTGCGCAGTGCCGAGCCCTCCACCAGGCCGAACAGCCGGGTCGCCTCGTTGATCCGGGAGAACCCGCCGTCGACGAGCTTCTTCATGTCTTCGCTGTGCGTCGTCAGCGACGTCTCGACCACCCCCAGGCGGCGGTCGAAGTCCGTCATGAACTGCACGATCAGGGACGCGCCGCCGATGAATATCGAGATGGTCAGCCGCCATATCTCCGGCTGTCCGGTGAGCGTGGTCGTCAGATACGCGGCGCACCCGAGGATCACGGTGATCGCGGCCTTCTGAAGGAACGGCGGGATTCTCGTCGTACGTTCCATGTCTTCCCCCGATGGGTGTTCTTTCCGGTGAGTGGGCCGTTCGGGTGCTCCCTACGCCTCGCACCTGAACGGGATGGCCTGCAAGGCCAGTTGATCGCGGATGCGCTGGACCAGCGTCTGCCACTGGCGGGTGAAGCCCGGGTGCCGTTCCAGACCGTCCCACAGCGGGGCCAGCCGGGCTCCCGTACGGGCACCGGGCATCCACAGGTGCAGCAGATGGTCCACGGCGGGCCGCAGGGCGAGCACCGCCTCGGGCCCCGCCGTCGACCCGAGCCGACTGCGGTCGATCATCCTTATCAACGTCGTCAACAGCCAGTCGTGCAGCGCCAGTTCCTCGCAGAAACCGGCGATCTCCGCCGCGTCGAGGCCCGCCGCGGAGATCCGCAGCGTCCGTAGCCCGTCGGCGGCGACGGTGAACTCCGCGGCGGGCGGGCCCTGCCCGTCCGCCGTGTGGACCGCGAACCACCGCAGGCGGGTGCGGCGGGTCTTGAAGGGCGCGCGCCGGTCCAGCAGCGGCTGCCCGAGCACGCGTGCCAGCAACCGCTCGGCGATCGCCCCCAGATCGACCGTGGCGGCCGCGTGCCGGTCCGGCGCGGCCGGCCGGGCGCCGAGGAAGCCCGCCGCCACATCGGGCACCGACAGCCGCCCGAGCGGCTGGACGACTCCGGGTCGGACGAGATAGTGCCCCCACGGCAACCGCCGGTCGGCGCCCGAGACGGGCGCGGACAGCCGGGCCGTCGCCTGGAGCACCCGGCCCTCGGTGAGCACCGCCCGCGCCCGCACCGTGCCCACCGCCCGCACCCGGCCGCCGGTGGCGGCGGGCAGCGCGCAGTCGACGCCGGTGAGCACCTCGGGGGAGACGGCGTACATGTTCGGGCGCTCCGAGAAGCGCACCGCCTCGTCGGACCGGAGCCGGAGCAGCCGCAGGGCCTCGGCGCGCGGCAGCGACGCCGAAGTCTGCAACAGGCAGGTGCGCACCTCGCCGCAGACGAACGCCTCGGGCCCCTCTCCCGCGCCGCCCGTCATGGCTCGGCGTAGAAGGCGTAGGCGGCGCGGTCGGCGACCGCGGGGGGAACGGCGAAGCCCTCGCGGCCCGCCCGCTCGGCGGTCTGACGCAATACCGCCTCCTCCAGGGCCACTTGGCCGAGGACGAGCCGTACCGCGTGCTCCACCGGAAGGAACCGCGAGGGAAGCACGGAGAACGTGCCGTAGGCGGCGAACGGGGTGGCCGAGGGGTTGAGCTGCACCAGCGGCGGCAGGTCGTCCCAGTCGTGGGGAAAGCCGCCTCGCTCACCACCCCAGGGAACGGCCTGTAATACCGGCCGTCCCTCGCGACGTAACAATCCCAGCCGTAACAACTGCCAGACGGCGGCCAGAAACGGGCACGACCACGTCCGGCCCCCGTCCCCGTCGTCCCACAGTTCCACGTCCATGAACACCGAATGCCGTCGGGCGCCGGTCTCGACCGGCGCGGCCCAGGCCGTGACGCCGCTCATCGCCTCGCCGCCGGCGGCCGGGGTCCGTTCGCCGTTGCACAGCCAGCCGATCTCCCGCACCGCCGGACGGGAGCCGTTGCTCCCCACCGGCGGCGACTCGACCAGCCTGCCCTCCACCAGCGACGCCAACTCCATGCCGTCGGCCCCCGCGCACCCCGACTCACGCGCCAGATAGTCGATGGTCAGACCGCACGCCGCCGCCTCCGCCAGCAGCATCGGCACCAGCTCGGCGGGTGAGGAGAAGCGGGTGAAGTAGTCGTCGACCAGAAAGCACGTACTCACCCGGGGCCGCCGGGCCCCGGCCGCGCCCGCCACGGACAGCCGTGCCGCGTCCGCCCACGGCTTCACCCGCGTGAACTGCTCCCGCAGCCGCCCGGCCCCCGCCGCGAAGTCCTCCATGTAGAGATGGCCCAGCTCCAAGGACAGATGGGACAGCGGCAGGGACTGGGTGCGCGGATCCGCGCTCTCCTCCCGGAAGGTCGTCTCCATCACAGCGGCTCCCATGCCTGCTCGCCGGTCAGCGCCTCCGCCAGCCGTTTCAAGGCATCCCGGGTGCGGACGTTCGCCACCCGGCTGGTGAGCACGTCCTCGTCGGTGATCAACTGCTCGCGCCACTGGAGCACCGGCTCCAGCGGCACGCTGCCCAGCACCTTCGTCACCCCGATGTCCAACCGGGCCGCCAGCTCCTTGAGGTCCTGGTCGCACTTGCGCAGCCACGCCGCCTGGGGCGGCGGCACATGCGCGAACAGCGCCGACTCCGGGTCGGGCACGGCCGCTCGCACGAACCGGATGGCGCTGCGCAGCCGGTCCGCCTCGTGCCCCCGCGTGACGCCCCCCGCCACCACCCCGCGCTCGCCGAACACCAGGCCGTGGGCGGCGATGATGTGCTGCCGTGTCCACCGGTGGAAGACCAGCCAGCGCACCCGCAGACCGCTGAGCTCCTCCCGCGCGGTCGCCTCCAGCACCATGTCGACGGCGTAGGAACGGCCCGCGCTGAGGTCGACCAGGATGATGTCGAACTCTTCCTCCAGCCGCAGGAAGAGCTCCGCGCACCGGCGCACGGTGGCCGGGTTGGTGGTGAACTCGCCGCCGCTGCGGTCGCCCGGGACCAGCACCAGCTGGCCGGCGCCGGTGGGGCGTGAGCGCAGCACATCGTGCTCGGATTCGGCCCACACGTCCACCCGGTGCGGCTCGACCGTCGTCCCTTGCAGATAGGAGTGCAGACCGCCCGCCTCGATGCCCCGCAGCGCCCCCGGCACGTCGAAGACGGCGGCGGCCGTGGGCGAGCCGAAGTCGAAGTCGAGATAGCACACGTCGTCTCCGCCGAGCGCACGGCGATAGGCGATGTTCGCGCTCGTCACCGAGCGTCCGGTGCCGCCCTTGTCCGACGCGGCGAAGACCAGCACGCCCCTACACCCCCCTCGATGCCGCACGTCGGCCGAGCGCGATCTCGTCCAACTGGCCGAGGACCTGCAGGGCCAGGGTGCAGGCGGTGCCGGGCCGGTCGTCGACGATCTGACGGGCACGCCGGAGCTTCCCCTCGGCGACCGTCAGCTGGTCGCTGAGGTCGTTGCGCGCGGACTCCTCCAGGGCCGGCGCGGGCTCCATCATCTCCTTGCCGAAGAGGTGGGACGCCTCGCTGAGCAGCGCCGTGGCGATGTCGTTGAGCGTGCGGCTGCGGATCGGCGGCTGTTCGTACAGCCCCGCGGCCGCCACCATGCACTCCACCGTGCGCTCGGTCATGCTCCACGACAGCGGGGTGCCGGTCTGTGCCGACTGCGGATAGACCGCGCGGATGTTGTCCCAGAGACTGGCGCCCGGGCCCGAGGGGATACGGCGCTTCCAGAGGTGGTCCAGAATCTGCTCGGCGAGCCGCAGCAGCCGGTCGTGGGACTCTATGTTCCGCGACAGGGCGCACAGTTGGATGGTGCGCTTGAGCAACTGGGCCGAGAAATCCGTCATGGTCCACTGCATGGGCGGCCCGATGCCCTCGCTGCCCAGCAGCGGCAGCCGCACCCCGGGGTGGTGCAGGGCGATGGCCGGATCGCCGTCGGTCATCCGCCGGGTGATCTTGGCGCGGACCGCGAGTTCCTCCATCACCGCGACGGTGCGCGTCAGATCGTCGTCCGTGGCCCGTCGGCGCACCAGATCCTGCACGAGAATGGCGGCGACGGAGAGGCTGAAATACTCGGATTCCTGCACCCGCGCGGTCGCCCGCCAGGGAATGTCCTCCAGCGGCCAGCGTTCCTCACCGAACCGCGCCACCATCGACCAGTACTGCTGGGTGATCTCCCAGCGCAGCCGCAGCGCCTCCGCCAGCCGCTGCTGCTCGTCGTTGAGCAGCCCGAGGGTGAGGGTGCGCTCGGAGAACAGATCGGCGATGCCGTCGAGGGCCACGACGGTGAAGTACAGATACGGCACCTGGTGCGCCAACCCCTTGGGCTGCGCCCCGACCGGCTCGGTGGTGTCGACCGGCGGGGCGTCCCGCACGAGCCCCCACGACCAGCCGCACTCCAGGAGGAGGTTGTCGTTGTCCAGATCGCCGACCACATTGAGGCCCAGGGTGATGTACTCCCGGATGGAGGCGCGCAGCGGCTTGAGCCGCTGCTGGAGCTGGTGCACGACCAGGCGGTTGGACAGCCCGTCCTGGTTCACCAGCGCGCACACCGCGCGCCCTTGAGGGGATTCGGCGTCGAAGAGGTTCACCGTGAAGCTGCGCAGCAGGCTCACCATGGCGGCCGAGAGCCGGGTGCGGGTGGCGACCTCCAGCTTTTCGGCCAT
This sequence comes from Streptomyces sp. NPDC033229, assembly GCF_055576875.1. Taxonomy (NCBI): domain Bacteria; kingdom Bacillati; phylum Actinomycetota; class Actinomycetes; order Kitasatosporales; family Streptomycetaceae; genus Streptomyces; species Streptomyces sp. NPDC033229. The sequence goes on from NZ_JBVIQR010000023.1 coordinate 51,482, forward strand.
TTCCTGGACGTCCTTGCGGTGCACCTTCCGGGTCAGGACCTTCAGAAAACCCAGCGTCGCCAGCGACAGGGTGATCGACATGGAATAGGAATCGACGACTCCGAGGGCGCGCTGCTCCGGGGTGAGTTCGGCGGCGGGGTCGACGGGGGAGAAATACCGGCCGCCCGCGAAACTCGGGACCGACGCCTCGTCCGTGTGCGTCCGGGTGAAATCCGTTATGGCGTCGATCAGCTTCCGCGGAATGTCGATGTTGTTGCCGACCCGCTGGAGGGCGGCCAGGACGTCCGCCGCCGTTTCGTCCGGCGCGTCCAGTCTGAACGCCGGTAATTCCGTCGCCGGATACATCAGACAGAGCAGCCGCTCGGCGTCCTCGACGCTGCTCGAATCGCCATCGGTATCGTCCGGGCGCCATTCCCCCCGGTGGAACGACTGCCGGGCGACGGCCCGCCAGATCTCCAGCATGTGCTGGCGTGGTTGTATGCGCATCCCCCGTACCCCTGCCCCTTTTCCCTGCTGCCCCGCCGTGGTGGAACCGGATTCTGATCCGCCGGTTCTATACGCGCCTTCCGCACGCCAGAATCATTCCCGTGTAACCCGAGCGAATGGGATCCTCGGGCAGTCCCACCCGGCTGATCCGCAGATCTTCGGCGAACGGCGCGAGGGCGCCGCGGACGTCCTTGGCATCGACGCTGCACGCCGGGAAGTGGAGATCGCCGACCTGATACCCCTGTGAGTTCTCCATGAACGCGGCGGCGAAGGGCGCGCGCGGGGTGAGTGCCCGGGCGAAGGCGGCCACCGCGCCCTCGAACTCCCGGTAGGCGGTGGACATCGACTCGGCCACGAAGAACATCGTGCCGATGCCCCACCGCTCCCGGGGCAGGTCGAAGAGGTCCCCCTTGCCGACGGCGGCCGCCGACGCGATGGCTCCCCGGGGGTCGCTGACGGCCCGGTACTCCGGCCGCTCGGTGAACACCTCCCAGAAGGCGCCCCAGTTGGCGGAGAACGCGGCGACCTCCCTCTCCAGCCACAGCACATTCTCCACGGAGTGCTCATACAGCGTGATATTCGAACACCACGGCAAGAGGGACAACGCGGGATAGAGATTGGTGCCGGCCCCGACGTCGATACCGGAATCGGGCCGGTCGGGATGCTTCCGGAAATGCTCGCAGAAGTAGTCGCGAACGGCACCGATGATCTCTTGGTCTTCCTTCCGGAGGAAGGCGTAGTTGTGCTGGTGGTAAGCCCGGGAGTCGAATGAGTCCCAGGGGGCTTCTCGATTGAGCCCCTTGGTGTATCCCGCGGACGTGAGATCCATCTGTCGATGGTAGCGCTTGGGGGGTGCGGTGACACCCCGATGGGAGCGGGTGCGTACTGGACAGAACCCGCACCGCCGGGTACACCGGCAGCCGGGGTTGGGTAGGGGTGGGGCTTGCGCCATTGACCGTGGCGCGCCCGGACCTGTGATCGAATGACGGGGGATCTCGCTCTTCACCCGAAAGGATCAATAGTCGTGGCATCGGCCCACGAAGGGAGCGCGATGAATCCCCTGTCCGACGACCGCGACCGCAGGTCGCGTCGCACCGCGGCACCCCGCACCGGCGAGCGTTATGCCCCCGGAGTCCGGGAATGTCGAGACGTTCGGGAGGGCCGGGAAGTCCGGGCGGCCCAGGAAGATCCGGGGCTCAAGGAAGTCCGGGAAGTGCGGGAAGTCTCGGAAGCCGACCTTCCGCAACTGCTGCGGCTGGATCGCGCGGTATTCCAGGGCGCCGCCTATCCGTTCTTCGTCATGCGTCAGCTCTTCGACGTGCACCGTGAGCACTTACTCGTGCTGGAGGGCCCCGGAAGCGAGGGGTACGGCGAGGGGCCCGGAAAGGGAACCGCGCCCGGCGCCCCCCGGCTCCTCGGCTATGTGCTGGCCGGCGTCGTACCCGGTGGCAAGGACGCCTGGATACTCGGCCTCGGCGTCGAGCCTGCCGAGCGCGGCCACGGGCACGGCAGACGGCTGTTACGGGCGGGCCTCGCCAGGCTCACCGACCACGGCGTCGGCGAGGTGCGGCTGAGCGTCGAGCCGGCCAACCACGCCGCGATACGGCTCTACGGCTCCTTCGGCTTCACCGAGGCCGGGCGGCGGGACGACTACTTCGGCCCGCACGAGGACCGGCTGATCATGTCGCTGCTCCTGCGCTGACCCCCCGCCGCCCCGGCAAGCGTGTCTCAGGGCTGGAGCCCCCCGATCCGCCCTTCGAGAAGGACGAGGAGCTCGGCGAGGGTTTCCGCCAGCCGGCCTTGGCGCTCCTCGCCGAGCCCCGCCAGCAGGGCGCCCTCGTAGGCGACCTGATGCGGGACCAGCCGGTCGATGAGCGCGCCGCCGTGCTCGGTGAGCGACAGATGCGCGACCCGCCGGTCCCGGTCGTCGGGACGGCGGGCGACGAGCCCGCGCCCTTCGAGCACCCGCAGCCGCTTGGTGACCGCGGCCCCCGAGGCGAAGGTCTCCCGCGCGATCTGCCCCGGCGTCAGCTCCCGGCCGGTGCGCCGCAGCGTGCCGAGGATGTCGAACTCCCCCCGCGTCAGCCCCTCGCTCGCCAACGGGGCGTCGGTGGCCTGCTGGAGCAGCGCGGCACAGCGGTTAAGCCTGCCGATCACGGCCATCGGCGCGGTGTCGAGCCCGGGGTGGACGTGCTGCCACTGGCGCAGCACCCGCGCGACGATGTCCTCGGCGTCCCCGTCGCCCCTGGCACTCACGGCGCTCCCGGCGTCCCCGGCGTCATGGCCCACGGTGTCGATCCTCTCCGGTCGGTGCACTGGAGAGTGATTCTGCCGCCTCGCGGGCGACGCGCCGAAGGAGGCCGCGACGCGCGCGGTTCACGCGCCGGGCCGTCCCGTCCGCACGCGCCCGCGCGCCGCCTGCCGACCCTTGCCCGTCCCTCTACCTGCCGCATGACCCGTCGAACAGCTCCAGCGCGCGGGCCCGGCAGACCGCCGGGGTGCCCCACGCCGACCGCAGCGCCCGGGCCTTTCCGAGCCACAGGGACAGGTCGCACTCGGCGGTGTAGCCGATCGCGCCGTGCACCTGGAGGGCGGTCCGGGCGGCCGCGTACGCCGCGTCGCAGGCGGCGACCTTGGCCGCGGCGATCTCCGCCCGCGCGCCCGGCACCCCGGACGCGAGGGCCACGGCGGCGCCGTGGAGCAGCGGCCGGGCGAACTCCAGCCCGAACAGCACGTCGGCCAGCCGGTGCTTGACCGCCTGGAACGAGCCGATGGCCGCCCCGAACTGCGTGCGCGCCTTGGCGTACGCGACCGTGCGCTCCAGCAATGCCAGTCCGACCCCGAGCGCCTGCGCGGCGGTTGTGAACGCGGCCCAGTCGGCGGCATGGGCGGCCGCGTCCCGCACCGCGGGTCCGCTCGCGAGCGGCTTTCCGCCGGTGAGCGGGCGCGACAGCCGCCGCGCGGGGTCGAGCGAGGGCTGCACCGGCCCGTGGCCGGTGGCGAGCCGCAGCGCGGGGTGGTCGCCCGTCACCACGAAGGTCGCGTCGGCGGCGTCCGCGTCCAGCGCGTACGGGCCGCCGGCCGTCAGGGCCACCGTCACCCTCGCCTTCCCCGAGCCGAGCCGGGGCAGCCACTCCTCGGCGGGCGCCGACGCGCCGCGCTCGGCGAGCCGCGACAGCAGAACCACGGCGGTGACCGTCTCGACCAGCGGCCCGGGCACGGCATGGCGGCCCAACTCCACGAAGGCGACAGACAGTTCGACGGGCAGCTGTCCCATGCCGCCGTAGGCCGGGGGCACGGCGACGGCGAGGACCCCGGCGTCCGCGAGGCGCTCCCACAGCGCGAGCCCCGGCCCGTGGTCGCCGTCCGCCCAGGCCCGTACGACCGCCGGGGTGTCGGCGGTGCCCAGCATCCGGTCGAGGGTGCGGCCGAAGGCGGTCTGCTCGGTGTCCAACAGGAACCTCATGCGCGGCGCGTCCCCTTCGGCAGCCCGAGCAGCCGCTCGGCGATGATGTCCCGCTGGATCTCGTTGGTGCCCGCGTAGATCGGCCCGGCCAGGGAGAACGTGTAGCCGTCCGCCCAGGCGCCCCGCGCGGGCGCGTCCGTGGCGCCGTCGGCGAGTTCGCCGAACGGGCCGAGCAGGTCGAGGGCCGTTTCGTGGAGGGCCAGGTCCAGCTCGGACCAGAACACCTTGGTGAGGCTCGACCTCGCGCCCGGCGCGCCGCCTTCGGCCGGGCGCGAGGCGTCCGCGTAGGCGGACAGCTGGTAGGCGCGGGCCCGGATCACGGCGTCGGCGACCCGGTCCCGCAGGGCCGTGTCGCCGTGGTCGGCACGGGCCTGCCACAGCCCGACGAGCCGGCGTGCGGCGGCGGTGAAACGGCCGGGGCTGCGCAGGGTCGGCCCGCGTTCGTTCCCGGCCGTGCTCATGGCGACGGACCAGCCCCGTCCCGGCTCGCCGATGACGTCCGCGTCGGGGACGAAGACATCGTCGAGGAAGATTTCCGCGAAGGCGGGCTTGCCGTCGAGGCGCCGTACGGGCCGCACGGTCACCCCGTCCGCATCCAGCGGGAACATCACATACGTGAGCCCCCGGTGCGGCCGGTCCGCGTCGGGGTGGGTGCGGAACAGCCCGAACGCGCGGTCGGCGAACGCGGCCCGCGAGGACCAGGTCTTCTGCCCCCTGAGCAGCCAGCCACCCGTCGTGCGCACCCCGACGGACCGCAGGGAGGCGAGGTCGGAGCCCGCCTCGGGCTCGGACCAGGCCTGCGCCCAGATCGTCGCACCGCTCGCCATGGCGGGCAGGACGCGGGCACGCTGCTCGTCGCTGCCGTGCTCGAAGAGGGTGGGGGCGAGGAGATGGATGCCGTTCTGGGCGACCCGGGCGGGCGCGCCGGCCGCGTAGTACTCCTCCTCGAAGACCAGCCACTCCAGCAGCGAGCGGTCCCGGCCGCCGTACGCGGACGGCCAGGACACCGCCGACCAGCGGCCGGCGAACAGCGTCCGCTCCCACGCCCGGTGCTCGGCGAACCCCTCCTCGGTCTCCAGCGAGCGCAGGGGTGTCCGGGGCACGTGGGCCGCCAGCCAGTCGCGGGCCTCATGACGGAAGGCGCCCTCGGCGGGGGTGAAGTCGAGATCCATCAGCGCTGGGTTCCCCCTTGCTCCTCCGGCCGCGCGCGGGTGCCCGCCCGCGCCTTCATGGCGGAGACGTCCATCCCGCCGAGCGGATCGGCGGCGGTCTCCGCGTTGTGCGCGTGCGCGAGGTGGTGGAGGCCGAACACCGCGTCCAGACCGCTGTGCAGCCCCTGGAGGTCCTCGGCCTGATTGACGGCCCGCTTGGCGAGGGCGAGACCCATGCGCGGCATCTCCGCCACGCGCTCGGCCAATTCGCCGGTGTGCGCGGCGAGTTGCTCGCGGGGTACCACGCGGTTGACCATCCCGACCTCATGCGCCCGCCGCGCGCTCATCCGGTCGCCGGTGAAGAGGAACTCCTTCGCGACCCGGGGCGGCATCACCCACGGATGGGCGAAGTACTCGACGCCGGGGATGCCCATCCGGACGACGGGGTCGGCGAAGAAGGCGTCCTCGCTCGCCACGATCAGATCGCACACCCAGGCCAACATCAACCCGCCCGCCACGCAGGCCCCTTGGACGGACGCGATCACCGGCTTCGGCAGCTCGCGCCAGCGGCGGCACATGCCCAGATAGACCTCGGACTCGCGGGCGAAGCGGCGCTCCGCGCCCGCCTTGTCGCAGTGGTCCCACCACAGGCCCGCCCGGCGGGGGAAGGAGGCATCCGCGTCGCGACCCGGGGAGCCGATGTCATGGCCCGCGGAGAAGTGCCGGCCCGCCCCGGCGAGGACGACGACCTTGACCCCGTCGTCGGCGGCGGCAGCGGAGAAGGCGTCGTCCAGCGCGTAGGTCATCGCGGAATTCTGGGCGTTGCGGTACTCCGGCCGGTTCATGGTGACGGTCGCGACCGGGCCCCGCCGCGCGTAGCGCACCACCGGCTCCCGCGGCTCGTCGTGGCCCGAGTCCTGAGCCGGGTGGTGGTCGGGGTCATGGTCGGGGGCCATCCGCCCCTCCTTCCCTAACAAGTGTTTGGTAGGTTAACGTACGGCCATGAGCAGCGTCGAGGAGTCCGTGGCGCCCGCCGACCGCCCCGCGGGCCCGCCGCCCTATCTCCCCGGTCACGATCTGCTGGCCGGCCGCACCGCCGTCATCACCGCCGCCGCCGGCGCCGGGATCGGCGGCGCCACCGCCCGCCGCTTCCTCGAGGAAGGCGCCCGCGTCGTGCTCGGCGACGTCCACGCGCGCCGTCTGCGGGGGTGCGTCGCGACGCTCGCGGACGCGTTCGGCGCCCGCTCCGTCGCCGGGCTGACCTGCGACGTCACCGACGAGACACAGGTCGCCGCCCTGTTCGACCTCGCCGAGGAGCGGCACGGCGGCCTCGACGTCGTCGTCAACAACGCCGGGCTCGGCGGCACCGCCGATCTGGTGGACATGACCGACGAGCAGTGGGACAAGGTTCTCGACACCACCCTCACCGGCACCTTCCGCTGCACCCGCGCCGCCCTGCGTCGGCTGCGCCACGGCACCGGCGGCGGGGTCGTCGTCAACAACGCCTCCGTCATCGGCTGGCGGGCCCAGCGCGGCCAGGCCCACTACGCCGCCGCCAAAGCCGGCGTCATGGCCCTCACCCGCTGCGCCGCCGTGGAGGCCGCGGCCTACGGGGTGCGCGTCAACGCCGTCTCCCCGAGCCTGGCCATGCACCCGCACCTGGCGAAGGTCACCACCCCCGAACTGCTCACCGAGCTGACCGGGCGCGAGGCGTTCGGGCGGTACGCCGAGCCCTGGGAGATCGCCAACGTGATCGTCTTCCTCGCCAGCGGCTACTCCTCGTACATGACCGGCGAGACGGTCTCCGTCAGCAGCCAGCGCGCGTGACCGACAATGAGAGAGTGCCGACGAACAGCAAGAAGACCACCGCGAACCCCGCCCCCGAGCGGCGCCGCGAGCTCCTCGCGACCGCCGCCGAGGTGTTCGCCACGCAGGGCTACAACGCCACCACCGTCCGCCGGATCGCCGACGAGGCGGGGCTGCTCGCGGGCAGCCTCTACTACCACTTCGACTCCAAGGAGTCGATGCTCGACGAAATCCTCTCCGGCTTCCTGGACGAGCTGTGGACCGGCTACGACGCCGTGCTCGACGCCGGTCTCGGCCCCCGGGAGACCATCGAGGCCCTCGTCACCGAGTCCTTCCGGGAGATCGACCGGCACCGCGCCGCCGTCGCCATCTACCAGAAGGAGTCCCGGCACCTGGTCCACCAGCCCCGCTTCGGCTATCTCGTGGACTCGCAGCGGAAGTTCGAGAAGGCCTGGCTGGGCACGCTGGAGCGCGGCGTGGCCGACGGGTCCTTCCGCGCCGACCTCGACATCCGGCTCGTCTACCGCTTCGTGCGCGACACCGTGTGGGTCGCCGCGTCCTGGTACCGGCCGGGCGGGGCGCACAGCCCGGAGGAGATCGCCCGTCAGTACCTGTCGATGGTGCTGGACGGCATCGCCGGGAGGGAACCGGCCGCATAGGGCCCGCACGGGCATCATCTGTCGAAGGAGCAGCCATGGCCGAGGCGTACATCGTCGGAGCGGTACGCACCCCCGTCGGCAAACGGAACGGCGCGCTCGCGTCCGTTCACCCCGCCGACCTCGGAGCGCACGTGCTCACGGCGTTGATGGAGCGTACGGGCGTGGACCCGGGCGCCGTCGAGGACGTCGTCTTCGGCTGTCTCGACGCGGTCGGGCCGCAGGCCGGTGACATCGCCCGGACGAGTTGGCTGGCCGCCGGGCTCCCGGAGGAGGTGCCCGGCGTCACCGTCGACCGGCAGTGCGGCTCCTCCCAGCAGGCCGTCCACTTCGCCGCCCAGGCCGTGCTCTCCGGCACCCAGGACCTGGTCGTCGCGGGCGGCACCCAGAACATGTCGCAGATCCCCATCGGTTACGCCACCCGCCGGGCCACCGAGCCCCTGGGGATGACCGAGGGGCCGTTCGCCGGGTCGCGCGGCTGGCGGGACCGTTACGGCGACCGGCCCGTCAGCCAGTTCCACGGCGCCGAGCTGATCGCCGAGCGGTGGGGCATCACCCGCCCGGCCATGGAGGAATTCGCCCTCCGCTCGCACCGGCGGGCGCTGCGGGCCATCGACGAGGGCCGCTTCGACCGCGAACTCGTCGCGTACGGCGAGGTGCGCACCGACGAGGGGCCGCGCCGCGACACCACGCGGGAGAAGATGGCGGCCCTCGCGCCCGTGATGCCCGGCGGGCGGCTGACCGCGGCCCTCTCCTCGCAGGTCTCGGACGGTGCGGCGGCCATGCTCCTCGCGAGCGAGCGTGCCGTGCGCGACCACGGGCTGACCCCGCGCGCCCGGATCCACCACCTCTCGGTCCGGGGCGAGGACCCGATCCGGATGCTGTCCGCACCCATCCCCGCCACGGCACACGCGCTGAAGAAGACCGGCCTCGCGATGGCCGACCTCGATCTGGTCGAGATCAACGAGGCGTTCGCCCCCGTGGTCCTGGCCTGGCAGCACGAGACGGGCGCCGACCCGGACCGGGTCAACGTCAACGGCGGCGCGATCGCCCTCGGACACCCCCTGGGCGCCACCGGGGTCAAGCTGATGACCACCCTGCTGCACGAACTGGAGCGCACGGGCGGGCGCTACGGCCTCCAGGTGATGTGCGAGGGCGGCGGCCAGGCGAACGTCACGATCATCGAGCGGCTGTGACCGGCGGGAGGCCCGCGAGCGTCTCGTGGGCCTCCCGCATCACCCGCTCCACCAGCTCCGCGCAGGACGGCAGGTCCTCGACGAGGCCCGCGACCTGCCCCGAGGACATCACCCCGAGGTCCGTACGGCCGTCCACCATGGCGGCCTTGAGCAGCATCGGGGTGTTCGCGGCCAGCAGCACCTGGCTCCAGGTGAGGTCCCTTCCGTGCCGTGTGGCCAGCCCGTCGCGCACCATCTCGCGCCAGGTCAGCCCGGAGACCGCGCGGAAGGAAGCGGCGCGCCGCACCGCCCGCAGCAGGGCCCGGGCCCGGCCCGAACGCTCCAGGGCGTCGACGAACGGCGTGCGCAGCACGCGGTGGGGGAGCCCGTCGACCTTCGTGGTGACCGTGACGTCCCCGACGGACGCGGCGAGGTAGGCGGCCTTCACCGCCGCCGGGACCGTGCTGTCGGCAGTGAGCAGGAACCGGGTGCCCATCGCCACCCCCGCCGCCCCGAAGGCCAGGGCGGCGACCAGGCCCCGGCCGTCGTGGAAGCCGCCCGCCGCCACGACCGGGATGTCCACCGCGTCGACCACCTGCGGCAGCAGGACCGTGGTCGCGACGCCCCCGGTGTGGCCACCGCCCTCGCCGCCCTGCACGACGACCGCGTCCGCGCCCCACGCCGCGACCTTCTCCGCGTGCCGCCGTGCACCCACGGACGGCAGGACGACCACCCCGGCGTCCTTGAGACGGGCGATCAGATCGCGGGAGGGGGCGAGCGCGAAGGAAGCGACCCTCACGCCCTCGCCGATGATGATCCGCACCCGCTCCTCCGCGTCCCCCGCGTCCGCGCGCAGGTTGACCCCGAAGGGGTGGTCCGTGCGCAGGCGCACCTCGCGGACCGCCTCCCTGAGCCGGTCGGGCGTCATGGTCGCGGAGCCCAGGATGCCGAGCGCCCCCGCGTTCGCCGTCGCCGCGACGAGGCGCGGGCCCGCGACCCAGCCCATGCCGGTCTGCACGAGGGGGTGGCGGACACCGGTCAGGTCGGTGAGCGCGGTCCTCATCGGGGTACCTCCCGCCCGCGCAGCCCGGCCGGGTCGACGACCTCGCGGATCAGCCGCAGTTCGCGGGGGGTCGGCTCGCGGGTGCGCGGCACGTCGTCGGGGACGGCGAGCGGGAAGCCGGTCGCCGCCCGCAGTTCGTCGGGCGTGACCCCGGGGTGCAGGGAGCGTACGCGCATCGTGCGGTCCGGGGTCTCGAAGTCGAGCACGGCCAGATCGGTGACCACGCGGGGAAGGTGATGGAAGCGGGTCGCGGAGGGCCCGGCCGCCGCCGCCCGGTCGTAGCCGACCCCGCACACCATGTCGACCCGATCGACCAGCACCCGGGGGGAGTGCCGGGGGATCCAGTAACTGGTGGGGTTGTTCGCGGTGTTGACGGGAGCGCCGCGCACGCCGAGGAGCTGGCGGTCGGGCCGCTTCCAGTCGCCGATACAGGAGATGTTCTGGTTGCCGTGGCGGTCCAGTTGGCTCGCGCCCATCATCACGTGCCGTCTGCCGCCGGTGACCAGCGCCAGGTGCCGGCGGTACGGCAGCCACCCCTCGCTCACCCGCGACGCCGCCCCCAGTGCGGGCACGTCCCCCATCAGCATCGCCTCGCCGTCGGTCAGCAGCAGGCCGGGGGAGAAGGTGAGCTTCGCGAGCCGCGCGCCGGCCGTCGGGACGAGCCCCATCGGGGCGGCCAGGATCTCCCCGGCGCCGCGCCACGCCTCCGCGCAGGCGACCACGCAGTACTCGGCACGGGTCACGCCCGCGCTCGCGTCCTCGCTCACGCGCCCTCCCCGGCGAAGGCCGCGACGGCGGACCGGTAGTCGTCCTCGTCCCCCGACAGGAAACGGCCCGCGAACGCGCGCCACGCCACGGGGTCGGCGGCGGCCTTGACGTACGCGGCCTGGAACGCCTCGTCGCGGTCGTAGTCCGGGGCGCAGGAGGTGAAGTGCGCCCCACCCGGCGCCTCGACGACCCCGGTGACGCAGTGCCGCGCGATCAGCAGGGTCTGCGGGCCGCCCGCGGGCGCGAAATCGGCGCTGTCCACGACCTGTTCGCAGGAGACGTACGCCTCGCGGGCGGCCTCGCAGAAGAGATCGTCGAAGTAGGGATCGGGGCCCAGGTACTGGGCGTTGCCCCGCGCGTCCGCCCGGTTGAGGTGGACCAGGGCCGCGTCCAGGGTCAGCGCGGGCACGGCGAGGAGCTCCTCCCCGTCCGCGTACGGCGAGACGACTGTCCGCAGCTGGGGGTTGACCGTCATGACGTCGGAGCCGAGACCGGCCCGGACGGGCAGGAAGGGCAGCCGGTGCGCGGCGGCCGTCAGCCCCCACATCAGCATCGCCTCGTCCAGCTCCGTCAGCTCCAGGCGGCCGCTCTGCCGGGCGGCCCGGAAGTGCGGTTCGAGGGGGACGGAGTCGAGCGTGACGAAGGCGGTCACGAGCCTGGCGATCCGCCCCGCCGCCGCCAGCAGGCCCACGTCGGGGCCGCCGTAGGACACCACGGTGAGATCCGTCAGATCCGAACGCAGCAGGGCCCGTACGAGCGCCATCGGCTTGCGCCGCGAGCCCCAGCCGCCGATGCCGACGGTCATACCGCTCTCCAGCCGGCCGATCGCCTCGTCGGCGGTCATCAGTTTCCCGCCGGTCACGGCTCCTCCTCGGGGTCCGTCGCGGATTTCCGGGACGACCGGGACGGCTGGGACATCGGGGGCGGCCTGGATGTCCCGGAGACGAAGGCCTCGCGATGCCGGTCGGCGACGCCGCTCAGTGCGGCCTCGAAGGTGAAGCCCTGCTCGAAGCGGTAGTCGCGGTGGACGTCGACCGGGTCGATGCCGTTGAGGGCGGCCTTGGCGAGACGGATCAGCAAGCCGTCCTTGGCCGCGATCTCGCGCGCCAGCTCCAGGGCCGCCGACAGGAGTTCACCGGGCGGCACGACCCGCCACACGGAACCGTGCCGGTGCAGCTCCCACGCGGTGACGGTGCGCGAGGTGTAGTACAGGGTGCGCAGCAGATGCCGGGGCACGAGCCGGGCGAGGTGGGTGGCGGCGCCGAGCGCGCCCCGGTCCAGCTCGGGCAGGCCGAAGGTGGCGTCCTCGGCCGCGACGACGGCGTCGGCGTTGCCGACGAGCCCGATCCCGCCGCCGAGGCAGAAGCCCCGCACGGCGGCGACGACCGGCACCTCGCAGTCGTACACGGCCGAGAACGCGGCGGCGCAGCCCCGGTTGGCGCCGATCAGCGCCCGGTGACCCGGGCCGCGCTGGATCTCCTTGAGGTCGACCCCCGCGTTGAAGCCGCGCCCGGCTGCGGCCAGGACGACACAGCGGACGGCGGGGTCGGCGCCCGCCGCGCGGACGGCCTCCGCCATCTCGTACCAGCCGCGCACGGGAACGGCGTTGACGGGCGGGAAGTCGACGGTGACGACGGCGATGCCCGCTTCGGGGCGGGAGGTGGAGACACCCATCAGTGGATCAGCTACCTTTCCACCAAACGTTTGTTAGGGGCGAAGGTAGCAGCGGATCGTCCGGCGCGGGAGGTGGCAGGGAATGAGTGGAGCGCTCGACCTGGACGGACGCGTCGCCGTCGTCACCGGTGGCACGCGCGGCGTCGGCGCGGGCATCGCGCGGGCGCTGCTGCGCGCCGGGGCACGGGTGGTGGTCTGCGCCCGCCGCCCACCGGACGAGCCGGTCACGGCCGACGGGCGGACCGCCTGCTTCCGGCCGGTGGACGTACGCCGACCGACCGCCGTACAGGCCCTGTTCGACGAGCTGGCGACGGCCTTCGGCCAACTGGACCTGCTGGTCAACAACGCCGGGGGCGCGCCCTTCCGGCTCCTCGACGACGCGGACGCCGAGCGCCACGCGCGCGTACTCGACCTCAACCTCACCGCGCCGCTGACCGTCTCGCTCGCCGCCCGCCGGATCATGCGTCGGCAGCCGGCCGGCGGCTGCGTCCTGATGATCGGGAGCGTGAGCGGCACCCGCCCCTCACCGGGCACGGCGGCCTACGGCGCCGCCAAGGCCGGGCTGGAACACCTCGCCCGCACGATGGCGGTGGAGTGGGCACCGGCCGTACGCGTCAACACCCTCGTCCTCGGCATGGTGCGCACGGAATCCGCCCATCTGCACTACGGCGACGCGGCGGGCGTTGCCGCCGTCGCCCGCACCGTCCCGGCGGGCCGCCTCGCCGAACCCGACGAGATCGGCGACGCCGTCGTCTTCCTCGCCTCCGACCGCGCGTCCTACATCACCGGCGCCAGCCTCGTCGTCCACGGCGGCGGCGAACGCCCGGCGTTCCTGGCCGCGGCGCGTGCCACCCCTTCGGCCACGTCCTTCGAGGAGCCCTGAGATGACCGGAATCTGCGCGGGCCGTGTAGCCGCCGTCACCGGCGCCGGCCGCGGTCTCGGCCGGGCACACGCCCTCGCGCTCGCCGCCGAAGGCGCGCGGGTCGTCGTCAACGACCTCGGCGTCGGGCCCGGCGGGGAGGGCGGCTCGGCGAGCCCCGCCCGGCGGGTCGCCGACGAGATCCGCGCCCGTGGCGGCGAAGCCGTCGCGCACAGCGGCGACATCGCCACCACCGACGGCGCCGCCTCGCTCCTCGCCACGGCCCTCGACGCCTACGGCCGGCTCGACACACTCGTCAACAACGCCGGGTTCCTGCGCGACCGGATGCTCGTCAACCTCGAGGAGGACGACTGGGACGCGGTCCTGCGCGTGCACCTCAAGGGCCACTTCCTGCCGCTCAAGCACGCGGCCCGGTACTGGCGCGCCGAGGCCAAGGGGGGCCGCGCCCGCCGGGCACGCGTCGTCAACACCACCTCCGGCGCGGGGCTGCTGGGCAGCGTGGGGCAGGGGAACTACGCCGCCGCGAAGGCCGGAATCGTGGCACTCACCCTCGTCGCCGCCGCCGAACTGGCCCGCTACGGCGTCCAGGTCAACGCCGTCGCCCCCGCCGCCCGCACCCGTATGACCGAGCGGACGTTCGCCGATGCCATGGCCGCGCCCACGACCGGATTCGACGCCATGGCCCCCGAGAACGTCTCCCCGCTGGTGGTGTGGCTCGCCTCGGCGGACTCCGCCGGCGTCAGCGGCGAGGTCTTCGAAGCGGAGGGCGGCCGCATCACCGTGATGGAGGGCTGGCACCCCGGCCCCACGGCCGACAAGGGCGACCGCTGGACACCGGCCGAGGCGGGCGGGGCGGTACGGGAGCTGCTGCCGGGGCTGCGGGAGCCGGGAGGGGTGTACGGGGCTGCCCCGTCCGGCGACTGAGCACCAGGGCGGCCCGGGGATTTCAGGACACGACGTCCTTCGCCCGGAAGTGCCGGAAGGCGAGCGCGAACAGCACCAGCGCGTACGCCACCGACACCGCCGTCCCCTTGATCATGCCGCCCCACTCCAACTGCGGCTGCAACGCGTCCGCCCACGCGTACTGCCAGTGCGCCGGCAGGAAATCGCGCCAGTGCCCGAGCGCGGTCACCGCGTCCAGCACATTGCCGACGATGGTCAGCCCGACCGCGCCGCCCACCGCCCCCAGCGGGGCGTCCGTGACCGTCGACAGCCAGAACGCCAGCGCCGCCGTGACCAACTGCCCGACGAAGATGTACGCCACCACGATCGCGAGCCGGCCGACGGCCGCCTGGGCGGGCAGCGCACCGCCGGTGGGGATCTGCAGGCCGTCCCAGCCGTACGCCGCCGTGCCCGCCGCCAGGGCCACCACCGGCAGCAGCACCATCGCGGCCGCGCTGAACCCGAGCGCCACGGCCAGCTTGCTCAGCAGCAGCCGGGCGCGCGGCACCGGCGCCGCGAGCAGATAGCGCAGCGAGGACCAGCTCGCCTCGGAGGCCACGGCGTCACCGCAGAACAGCGCCACCGGCACCACCAGCAGAAAGCCCGCCGAGACGAACAGACAGGTCGCCGCGAAGTTCGCGCCGGAGGCGGTGGCGGTGTCGATCAGCGTCACCCGCCCGTTGCGCCCGCTCGGCTGCCCGCCGATGGCGAACGCCGCGATCAGGACGAACGGCAGCACCGCCAGCACCGCCCCCACCACGAGCGTGCGCCGACGCCGCAACTGACGCATCGCCTCCACCCGCAGCGGCAGGGTGTGCCGCGCCCGGTATCCGGGCGCGGACTCGGGGTCCGTGGTCACCGCGGTGCTCATGCCGAGCCTCCGATCAGGGTCAAGAACGCGTCCTCCAGGCGGCGGTGCGGGCCGACACGCGCCACCGGGATCTCCAACCGCACCAGCTCCACCAGCAGCTCCGGTGCGCCCATGCCGTCGAGCCGCACCAGCAGCCCCTCGTCGCTCCGCACGGCCGAGGCCACGCCGGGCAGCGCCGCCACCTTCTCCGCCGTGACCTCGGGCAGCTCGCCCTCGACGCCGACCAGCAGCGTGTCGCCCGAGCTGACGATCTCCGCGACCGGACCCGCGCTCACCAGCCGGCCGCGGTCCATCACGACCAGGTGCGTACAGCTCTGTTCGACCTCGGCGAGGAGATGGCTGGAGACGATGACGGTACGGCCGGCGGCCGCGTACCGGATCATCACCTCGCGCATCTCCCGGATCTGCGGCGGATCGAGCCCGTTGGTCGGCTCGTCCAGGATCAGCAGGTCCGGCAGCCCGAGCATGGCCTGCGCGATCGCGAGACGCTGCCGCATGCCCTGGGAGTACGTCCGTACCGCCCGCTCCAGCGCGGAGCCGAGGCCGGCGATCTCCAGGGCCTCCTCCAGGTGCGCGTCCTTCGCCGGGCGGCCCGTCGCCTGCCAGTACAGATCGAGGTTGGCCCGGCCGGACAGGTGCGGCAGGAACCCCGCGCCCTCCACGAACGCCCCGACGCGCGACAGCACCGGCGCACCCGGCCGGATCGCGTGCCCGAAGACGCGGACCTCGCCGTCGTCGGGACGGATGAGGCCCATGAGCATGCGCAGGGTGGTGGTCTTGCCCGCACCGTTCGGGCCGAGCAGTCCCAGCACCTGGCCCCGCTCGACGCGGAAGGACAACTCCCGTACCGCGTACCGGTCGGCGGACTTGGCGTACCGCTTGCTCAAACCGGTGATCTGCAACGGCACCTCGGCGAGCGCCGGGTCGGGCGCGGGCGGTGCGGTGCGGCGGCGACCGGTCAGCAGCAGGACCGCCGCGACGGCCGCGCCGCCGAGCGGCAGCCCCCATGTCCACCAGGGGAGGGCGGAGGAGCCGGTCCGCACACCGGGCGCGGTCGGCACGCTCAAGCCTCCGCCCGCGAGCGCGACGGTGTACGCGGCGGGCCGGGCCGGGGAGGCGTACCCGAGGTCGGTGGCGGCGAGGACGAGCCGCATCCGGTGGCCGGACTCGAAGGTGTGGTCGATGGCGGGCAGCTTGAGCTCGACGGTGCGGCCCCCCTTCGCGTCGGTGACACGGACGGGCGTGACGAGCTGTCCGGGCAGCACCTGCTGCCCGTTCGGCCCGACGTCGTAGACCTTGGCGAAGAGGACGGCCTCACCGGTGTCCGAGGAGATCCTCGTCCGCACGGTCGGGGAGCCGGTGACGCGGACGCCCTCGGTGAGCCGGGCCGAGTCGAAGCGCGCGTGCTGGCCGGGGAAGTCGAGGGAGACGCCGACACCGAGGCCCGACAGCTGGGTCAGCGAACCGATGCCCGGCACCGCCGAGATCGCGGGCGGTGCCGCCCCCGCCGGGTTGCCGAACGACTGCTCACGCCCGGTCAGTTCGATCGTGCGCGGGTCGCCCCGCAGCCCCGGGTAGCGGTCTCCGCTCGCACCGCGCAGCTGCGCCTTGCCGTCGGTGGTGTCGATTCCGCCGGTCCTGCTGACGCGGAACGCGGGCCCGGTGCCCGCGCTCTCGTCGCCCTTGAGGTAGCGGTCGAACCACGCGCGCGTGCGCCGCGCGATCCGGTCGCTCTCGTCCGCCCCGCCGTCGTGTCCGCCCGCGATCCAGTCGACGGAGACGGGCGCGCCGTTGCGGGCGATGGCCTTGGCCGCGGCGTCGGACTGGTCGAGCGGGAAGAGGGAGTCGGTCTGCCCCTGGACGAGGAGGGTGGGCACCTTGATCCGGTCGGCGACGGCGGAGGGGCTGCGGCTCTCCAGCAGCTCCCGCGCCCGCGCGTCCGGCTTCCCCTCGACGGCCACCCGCTCGTACATCTCGCACAGCGTCTTCTCGAACCGGCCGCAACCGGAGAACGGGGCGCCGGCCCCCGCCTTGCGGGCCGGGCGGTCACCGACGGCCGGGGCGGGGCCGTTCGGCGTGGCGCCTGCCGATGTGGTGCCGGTGGTGAAGAAGATCCCGGACCAGAGCTTTTTGAAGACGTCGTTCGGGAAGAGCGAGTCGGCGAGGTTCCAGTAGGTGATCTGCGGGGCGATGGCGTCGACGCGCTTGTCGTGCCCGGCCGCCAGGAGGGCGGCGCCGCCGCCGTAGGAGGCGCCCGCGATGCCGACCCTGGGGTCGCCCGCCTTGTCGAGCCGCACCTCCGGCCGCCGCGCCAGCCAGTCGATCAGCCGGCTCACATCGGCGACCTCACGGCCCGGGTCATTGAGGCCGATACGGCCCGTGGACCGCCCGAAGCCGCGCGCGGACCAGGTCAGCACCGCGTAGCCGTCGCGCGCCAGCTCCTCCGCCCTCTCGCGCAGATCGGTCTTGCTGCCGCCGAAGCCGTGCGCGAGCAGCACGGCCGGTCTGCGGGTGCCGGTGTCACCGGAGGTGAAGTACGACGTGTCGATGCGGACCGGCCCCGAGCGCTCGGCGCCCGGGGCGTCGGGCATCGTCAGGAACCGGTCCTCGCGGTGCACGGCGGCGCCGGACCCGGTGGCCGATGCCACGGTCCAGGTACCGGCACCGACGAGTACGGCGCCGGCGGCCGTGGCGGCCAGCAGCCGGTCGCGTCCGGACCGGGGGCGCCGGGGGAAACGCAGCTTCATGCCCGAATGCTAAGCGGAGCCGTCGTCCACCTGTGTCGCCGACAGGACGAGCGGCATCCCCTCCGCGCGGCGTACAACCCCCGGCACCCGTACCGCGGGCGTGGTACGGGCGGCCTCGGGGGAGCGGCCTGGCCCGATCAGTCGTCCACCGCCTCCGCCATGTCGGCGAGCCGGGTGACGGTGTTCCAGTTGCGGGCGGTCCCGTCCTCGCCCAGGCGCCGGCCCGTCAGGAGCTTCGCCAGCTTGGAGTCCCGGATGCCGGACGGGCAGAACAGATACACCTCACGTTCCCCGAGGGCGAACTCGTCGGGCGCGTACGCGCCCGGATCGAGGTCCGCGAAGGCGTCCGGGCGGGCGGCGCCGGAGAGGCCGGAGAGGAAGACCACCAGGAACCGCGCCGGATCGAGCGCCCGGTCGGCGAACGGATTGGCGTCAACGACGCGGCGCAGATCCACTCCCTCACGCACGAAGCAGCGCACGGACAGGCCCAGCTCGCGCGCGATGGCCTCCTCGAGCCCGGCCGCCAGGGCGTCCGGTTCGGAGCCCGGGTGGGTGAACACCGCGTTGCCGCTGTTGAGGTGGGTGCGCACCGACCCGCAGCCCAGACCGGAGAGCAGATCGCGCAAGGTCTGCATGGGGACGCGCTGTTTGGTGCCCACGTTGATGCCGCGAAGGAGAGCCACGTACGTTGTCACCCCCTCACCGTAATATGACGCGCATCACTGACGTGAGCGGCATGTGAGGGGCGATCGCATGGTGCGCGGGGCTTGTTACGAGCAGTTCGCGGCGCGGGCCGCACGGGTGCTGGCGGCGCTCGCGCTGCTGCTGCCGGTGGTGGGGGCGCAGACGGCCGGGGCGGGGCCCGCGGAGGCCCGCGCGGCGGACAATCCGGCCCGGGTGGTCAAAGAAGTGCGGGTCGACGACCGGATGCTCGACCTGGCGGTCTCCTCGCCCGACACCGGGGCGCTGTTCACGTGGGTCCGCCTGCTGCTGCCCAAGGACTGGTCCAAGGACGCGGCGCGGACCTGGCCCACCTTGTGGCTGCTGCACGGCGGCACGGGCAATCATCTGGACTGGACCGCCAACACGCACGTCGAGGAGCTCACCGCCGACCGGGACGCGATCGTCGTCATGCCGGAGACCAGCGGGTGCAGCGGCTACAGCAATTGGTACAACGGCGGCAGGTGGGGAGCCCCGGCCTGGGAGA
Organism: Streptomyces sp. NPDC033229; assembly: GCF_055576875.1. Classification (NCBI taxonomy): domain Bacteria; kingdom Bacillati; phylum Actinomycetota; class Actinomycetes; order Kitasatosporales; family Streptomycetaceae; genus Streptomyces; species Streptomyces sp. NPDC033229. The sequence goes on from NZ_JBVIQR010000023.1 coordinate 70,375, forward strand.
CGTATCTGCTCGACCAGGTCCGTCCGCTGCTGGAGCGGGATTACCGCGCCGGGTCGCGGCGTGCCGTCGCGGGGCTGTCCATGGGCGGTCAGGGGGCGCTGAAGTTCACGGCCGCGCGCCCCGGCCTGTTCAGCGCGGCCGCCTCCTACAGTGGCGCCGTCAACCCCCTCTACAAGTCACCCGACGGCGGTTTCGACGGTCCCGACGCGGTGAAGGCCGGCGGCCTCGCCTGCCTGACCGACTGGAAGCGCCTGTGGGGCGAGCCCGGTTACCCCTTCGACACCGACGACCCGGCCGATCTGCGCCAGCAGTGGCTGTGGAAGCGCAACAGCCCGCTGGAGCGGGCCGCCGGGCTCGCCGGCACTCCGCTCTACGTCTCCTACGGCAACGGCACCGAGAAGGGCGCGGGCTGGAAGTGGGGTGACCCGGCCCCCTCCGCCGCGCGCTGCACGGACCCGGCAGCGCACGGCACCGACGACCGGATCGAGCGCGCCGTCTTCGGCATGAACCAGCAACTGCGCGCCAAGCTCGCGCGGCTCGGCGTCCCGGCCACGGTGTGCGCGTCGACCGGCACGCACACCTGGCGCTATTGGGAGCGTGAGCTGGTGGCGTCGTTCCCGATGCTGATGAAGGCGATCGGGGCCTGAACGTGCTCAACGGCCGGACGGGCTCAAGTCGAGCCCGCCCGGCCATTGCGGACTGCGGACGAGAAACGGTGCAGGGGCGGGACCGGGGCTCACGCGCTGGACGCTCAGCGCCGCGCCAGCCGCAGGGTGACGATCTCGAAGGGCCGCAGGGACAGCGCCACGGCATCACCGTCCGTCGTGGCGGCCGCCACAGGTCGCTCCAGCAGGTCGCACACGGACACCGACGCCGTCGGGAACCCCGCGGTCAGCCGCGCCCGCGCCCGCCCGCCCAGCGACTCGTACAGCCGCACCACCACATCCCCGCTGCCGTCGTCCGCGAGCTTGATCGCGGAGATGACGACCGCGTCGTCGGACACCGACACGAGCGGTTCGACCCCCGCGGAGCCCGGCACCCTCCGCTCCGGCAGATTGATCCGGTACCCCTCGCGCACCGCGTCCCCCAACGACGCGCCCGGTACCAGCGCGTACCGGAACCGGTGCGTTCCCTGGTCGGTGCGCGGGTCGGGGAAGCGCGGCGCCCGCAGCAGTGAGAGCCGAAGCGTGGTCGTGGTCCCGGTGCCGGATTCGCGCACGGCGCGCGTCACGTCGTAGCCGTACGTCGAGTCGTTGACCACCGCCACCCCCCACCCCGGCTCCTCCAGATGCACGAACCGGTGCGCGCACGCCTCGAACTTGGCCGCGTCCCAACTGGTGTTGGTGTGCGTGGGACGGAAGAGGTGGCCGAACTGGGTTTCGGCCGCCGTGCGGTCGGCGTGCAGATCGAGCGGAAAGGCGGCCTTGAGGAACTTCTCCGTCTCGTGCCAGTCGACCTCCGTCTCGATGTCCAGCCGCCGGACCCCCGCGGGGAGGGAGAGCAACTGCTCGACCCGTGAGGCTCCGAAGGCCCGTACGACCCGTACCGCCCCCTCGTCCGTCCGTTCCAGCGTCTCGACGTCCGTCAGATCCGTGACGGTGTTCCGGTAGAAGTGGTCCACGTCCCAGGCGTCCCACATGTTGGGGAAGTCCGGGTGCAGTTGCAGCAGGTTGGCCGCCGTCCCCGGTGCGATCGTCTCCCGGTCCGCCTCCGGGTCGTACACGGAGACCACCAGCCCGCGCCCGTCGACCTCGACCCGTAGCAGGCCGTTGTCGAGCGTGAAACCACCGCCCTCACGCGCCCGGACCGTGGTCGGGTCGGCGTCGGGGGCGGGGTCGGGGGACTCGGTCGGGGCGCCACCGTGGGCCACCGCGCCGCCCCGCCCGTGCGGTGCCGCGTTGAAGACCACCGTCCCACCGTCCGGGGCGTCCCCCGCGAGCGCGGCCAGCGCGTCCCCGACGATCGACTCCAGCTCGGCCGTGACCGCCGCGTAGGTCGCCGCCGCCTCCCGGTGCACCCACGCGATCGAGGTGCCCGGCAGGATGTCGTGGAACTGGTGCAACAGCACGGTCTTCCACAGCCGGTCCAGCGCCTCGTACGGATAGCGGAACCCGGCCCGTACGGCCGCCGTCGCGGCCCACAGCTCCGCCTCGCGCAGCAGGTGCTCCGAGCGGCGGTTGCCCTGCTTCGTCTTCGCCTGACTGGTGAGCGTCGCCCGGTGCAGCTCCAGATACAGCTCGCCCACCCACACCGGCGCGTGCCCGTACTCCGCGTGGGCCTTCTCGAAGAACGCCGACGGCCGCTCGAAGACGACCTTCGCCGAGCCCTCCAGATCCGCCAGCCGCTTCGCCCGCGCCACCATCTCGCGCGTCGTCCCCCCGCCGCCGTCACCCCAGCCGGTCGGTGCGAGGGAGCGGGTCGCACCGCCCTTCTCCTGGAAGTTGCGGACCGCGTGCGCCACCTCCTGCCCCGACAGCCGCGAGTTGTAGGTGTCGATCGGCGGGAAGTGGGTGAACACCCGGGTGCCGTCCAGGCCCTCCCACCAGAACGTGTGATGGGGGAACTTATTGGTTTGGCTCCACGAGATCTTCTGCGTCAGGAACCACTTGGCGCCCGCCAGCCTCACCAGCTGCGGCAGAGCCGCCGAGTAGCCGAAGGTGTCCGGCAGCCACACCTCCTCCGTCTCGATCCCGAACTCCTCCAGGAAGAAGCGCTTGCCGTGCACGAACTGCCGTGCCAGCGCCTCCGATCCGGGCATGTTCGTGTCGGACTCCACCCACATGCCGCCCACCGGCACGAACCGGCCCTCCGCGACGGCGTTCTTCACGCGCGCGTACACCTCCGGCCGGTGCTCCTTGATCCACGCGAACTGCTGCGCCTGCGACATGGCGTAGACGAAGTCCGGCTCGTCCTCCAGCAGAGCGGTGATATTGGCGGTGGTACGGGCGACCTTCCGCACCGTCTCGCGCAGCGGCCACAGCCACGCCGAGTCGATGTGCGCGTGCCCTACCGCGCTGATCCGGTGCGCGGAGGCGTGCGCGGGCGCGGACAGCACGTCCGTGAGCTGCTCGCGGGCCCGCTCCGCGCTCCCGCCGACGTCCTGGAGGTCGACAGCGTCCAGGGCCCGCTCGACCGCCCGCAGGATCTCCCAGCGGCGCGGCGAGTCCACCGACAGTTCGGCCATCAGCTCACCCAGCACCTCCAGGTCCTGGACCAACTCCCACACCACCCGGTCGAGGACGGCCAGATCCATCCGGGCCAGCCGGTAGCGCGGCGCGTCGTCCGCCGTCAGCCGGTCCCCCAGCTCGGTCGGCACGAACGGGTGATAGTCCATGATCACGGGATTGGACGAGGCCTCGATGTGCAGCAGCACCTCCTCGCCGCCCGTGACCGACTCGCCGATCCGCACCCACTGGTTGCGGGGGTTGAGCCCCTTCACGGGCGAGCCGTCCGGCCGGTAGACGAGCCCCTCGCACTGGAAGCCCGGCATGTTCTCGTCGAAGCCCAGGTCCAGCAGCGCCTCGACGGTCCGGCCCGCCCACTCCTCGGGCACGGTCCCGGTGACCGTGAACCAGCTGGTGCCCCACGGCGGGCCCCACGGCGCGCCGACCTCGATCGGCTCGCGCCCGGCCGCGAGGCCCTCGGCGACGGGCACGGGCTCGCCGGGCGCGTTCCACACGGTGACGGTCAGCGGCACCGACTCGGGATACACGGCGGGCCGGATGCGCTCGTCCAGCACCCGCTTGAGACGGGCTTCGGTGACGGTGCGGTCGTTGTGCATGGGCGTCGGTGTCCTCACGAAGACGGGATGGACCAGCGGAGGGAAACGCGTGCGGGGGCAGAGGGGACGTACAGCTCGTCCACGGCGCGCACGTCGACGCGGGTGACCGCCTCGCCGCCCGTACGGCGCAGCGCCGGAACGTAGTAGGCATGCCCACAGGTGCCGCCCAGGAAGCGACGTCCACCGCCCGGCAGCACCTGATGCAGCTCGTAATGGCGCACGGGCGGCGCCTGGCGCGTGCCCGGGCCCCACAGGAGCCGCAGCGCGGCCGTACCGTCGCCGTTCGGCCGCGCCGCGGCGACACACGCCGCGGCCGGGCGGGCGGGGACGGCCGGGCCTGGCGCCGCGGCGTCGCGCACCGCGAGGTGGCCCAGTCGCCAGCGGACGGCCCCGCCGTCGGTGGCGGTGAGCCGGACGTCCAGCGCATGGATCGTCCGGCCGGTGCGGCCGGGCAGCAGCGCGCCGACGCGCAACCGGGCCGTGGTCCAACCGCGCCCGCCCGCGGGCAGCGTGCCCGCGGGCACGTGGACTAAGCGGCCGGGCCCCGGGGAGACCACCAGGTCCACGCGGACACCCGGCGATCCGGGGTCGGTGCGGTGTGCCAGCTCCACCACTGTCGTCCCGGGCAGCGGCAGCCGCGCGGTGAACAGCTCGACGGTCGTCGGCGCGGTGAGCGGGCCCTGTACGAGCAGACTGGTGCCGCCGCGCCAGGCGTCGGCGAAGTCGAAGCCCACCACCGGCCGGGCACCGGCCGTGTGGATCACCCAGCGCCGCCCGGGCAGCCGGTCCTGGAGACCCAGATGGTTCCAGGGCACGTCGGACAGGAGCCTGCCGCGCTCGTACCAGCCCAGACCGTGCCCGGTGTTGAAGCTCGTCGCGAACGGCAGCGCGGTCAGGGTCGAACGGTCCGCGACGGAGGCGGCCGGAGCCCGCCACGGCCCGACGGACGGGCCGGACGGATCCACGGCCGGCCCGGACCAGAAACGGTCGTCCCGCGCGTGGAAGGCGGCGGGCGCGCGCCCGCCGGCGGGGAGGCTGGTCCACGTCCACTCGGGCCGGTAGAAGCCGTACGAGGTGACGTGCGGACGGTCGGCGGGGACGATCGCGTCCCAGTCGACCCGGGTGTCCCAGCCGTTCGCCTCCACGTCGATGCCCGCCCACAGCTCGTACCGGCCGCGCTCCAGGCGCTCGGCGAGCGCGCCGGACGACGCGAGCCCGGCCCGGCTCCAGTTGAAGTTGAGGAACATCGAGTCGGCGGCGCGGAAGAAGGGCGCGTTGTGGTCGTTCAGCTCGTTCTGCCAGGAGACGTCCCCCGACACGGCCAGTGCGTCGTACCAGGTGACGCGCAAGCCCTTGCCGTGAGCCCGGAGGTGGGCCAGGAAGTCCCGCACGTCCGCGCCCAGCCGGGCGTCGCCGCCAGCGGTCTCGGCGTTGACGAACCAGCCGTCGAAACCGTACGCGCGGGCCACCCGGATCAGCTGGTCGGCCAGCGGGAACCCGCCGTCCGCACCCCTGCGCACCAGCTCCCGCGTCCAGCGCAGCTGCCCGCCGTACGCGGTCGGAGGCAGGAACACCGTCCCGAGGACGGGCACGCCGTTGCGGTGCGCGGCGTCCACGACCGGCGCGTTCGGCGCGAGGATCAGCCCCTCGCCGGAGGAGCCGCCCCAGAAGACCAGCTCGTCCAGGTAGGCCCAGTGGGTGAGGGCGTAGTAGTCGGCGGTGGGGGAGCCCTGCGACGGGTTCCCCGAGGTGTGCGCGAAGGCCGCGAGGGCGGATACACGGGCCTGGCCCGTCCGCGCGGTCGAACTGACCGGCGGGGGAGTGAAGCGGGCGGCGAGGGGCACGGTGGCCTTGTTGAAGGGCAGGTCGACATCGCTCCCGGGCGCCCAGGAACGCAGACTGCGCCAGGTCACGCCGGGCGCGGGGGAGCCCGCCGGCAGGCTGTCGGGATACCAGTACGAGGCGTACGGCTGGAGATCCCCGGCGGGCGCGGCGCGAGCGGCGGGCACGGCGGGCACGGCGAGGGCCGCGATGCCGGTGGCGCCGGCGGTGAGGAGGCCACGGCGCGTGAGTGACTCATTCATGACGGCTCCACATAGTCAGCCCGTCCGGGCAACCACTAGCCCGTCCGGCGTTTGAGGACCGGGGTCCGGGGGGAGCCCCGGGTGGTGTTTCCCCCACCGGGGGCCGACCACCGCCTACCGCACCTGATCGACTGTCAGCACCTCCGTAACCCCCCGCCCGGCCAGATACCCGGGGTCACCCGCCCGCTGCGACAGCACCGAAGCCGCCCGCACCCCGCCGGAGGCAAGCCGCATCCACGCCTCGAAATACGCGCCCCCCGGCGAGCACACCGACCGGTAGGGCGCGCCCTCCTCCTCACCCGCGTCCACGACCAGAGCGGTCCGGCGGGCCTCCGCGGGGCGGCCGCTCCCGAGCCAGGTGCGGATGATTTCGGCGATCACCTCACCGGCGGGTTTGATCCGGCGGTCGTTGGTGAACAGTCCGAGGCCGTATTCCAGCTCGGGGAAGTCCGCCAGCGCGCGGTCCACATCGTGGGAGCACCACCAGGTGATGCCCCAGACGTCCGGGCAGTCCAGCGCGTTGCGGATGGTCGCCTCGGTGAACGCGGCCGCGTGACCGGGCGGGATGTGGGGTGCGGGTGCGCCGACCTCCTGGAGCCAGACCGGCCGGGCGGGGTCCACCGCCCAGGCCTTGGACAGCTCGATGAGATACGCGGCGTGCTGCTCGGTGGCCGTCCCGGCATGGCCGTGGCGCTGTGCGGTGCCGTTGAAGACCCAGGAGTGCACGGCGGTCATCGCGCCGAGGCGGGCCGAGTGGGCGGGCGTGAAGGGATGCGCGCCGTCGTACCAGGCGGCGTCGTACGAGGCGTGCAGATGCGACCGGCCGGGCGCGCCCTTCTCGCAGGCGTCGAGCATCCGCCGCAGCCAGTGGTCCACCTGGACGGGGTCGGCCCGGTCGGGGTCCGGGTGCGGGTCACCGGAGAACTGGTTGATCTCGTTGCCGACCGTCATCCCCAGGAAGTTGGGCTGGTCGGCGAGCGCGGCGGCGAGCACGCGCAGATACTCCGCCTGCGCCCCGATCACGTCCGGGTCGGTGAACAGGTTCCGGCGGTGCCAGGTCGTGGTCCAGGCGGGCAGGAAGTCGAAGCTGGACAGGTGGCCCTGCAGCCCGTCGACGTTGACGTCGAGCCCGCGCTCGGCGGCCGCGTCCACGAGCCGGACCAGCTGCTCGACGGCCTGCGGCCGGATCAGGGTGCGGTTGGGCTGGAAGACCGGCCAGAGCGGGAAGACCCGGATGTGGTCCAGGCCGAGGGCGGCGATCTGGTCCAGGTCGGCCCGGATCTCGTCGAGGTCGAAGTCGAGCCAGTGGTGGAACCAGCCCCGGGTGGGCGTGTAGTTGACGCCGAAGCGCATACGGGTCGTCCCTTCGGACGGGAGATGGTGGTCGTCAGCCCTTGACAGCGCCTTCGCCGACCCCGCGGAAGAAGTACCGCTGGAGACAGGCGAACATCACGAGGAGCGGGGCGACCGCGATGACGGTGCCGGCGGCGACCAGCCGCGGATTCTGCTGGAACGTGCCGTGCAGGAAGTTCAGTCCGACGGTCAGCGTGAAGTGGTCCGAGTCGGAGAGGACGATCAGCGGCCACAGGAAGTCGTCCCACGCCCCCATGAAGGCGAAGATCGCGACGACGGCGAGGGTGCCGCGGACCGACGGCAGGGCGACGCGGACGAACCGCTGCCAGACGTTCGCCCCGTCGATGACGGCTGCCTCCTCGATCTCGTACGGGAGGTTCGCGAAGGCGTTGCGCATCAGCAGCACATTGAGCGCGCCGACCGCACCGGGCAGCACGACGGCGATCAGGGTGTTGTTGAGCCCGAGGTCGCGCATCATCGTGAACTGCGCGATGACGATGGACTCCAGGGGCACCAGCAGCGCCGCCACGAAGGCGAGCCCCGCGAGCCTGCGGCCCCGGAAACGCAGCCGGGCCAGCGCGTATCCGGCGAGCGAGGCGCCGACGAGGTTGGTGACGACGTTGGCGACCGCGACCTGCAGCGAGTTCAGGGCGTAGCGCCAGAGGGGGATGATGTCCGCGACGCCGGCGTAGTTGTCCAGGGTCGGTCGCTCAGGCAGAAAGCCCGGCGGGTAGGCGTAGATGTCCTCGGTGGTGCTCTTGAGCGAGGTCGACAGCTGCCAGAGGAACGGGCCGACGGTGACGGCCAGGACACCGAGCATCAACAGATAGCGCAGCGCCTTCTCCCAGGCGCTCGTCCGGGTCGTCACCGGTCCTCCTTGCGGTCGGCGCGCAGCGCCAGCAGCATCAGCAGCAGCGCGATGACGAAGACGACGAGGGAGAGGGCGGAGGCGTAGCCGACACGCCCGTTCAGTCCCGTGCCGGTCCGCTGGACGAGCATGACGAGCGTGGTGTCCTGCCCGGCCGGCCCGCCAGTGGGCCCGGCCAGCAGATGGACCTCGGCGAAGACCTTGAACGCGGACACCGACGACAGGGCGCCGACCAGCACCATCGTGGAGCGCACGGCCGGGACCGTGACGCTGACGAAGCGGCGCAGCGCACCGGCCCCGTCGACGGCGGCGGCCTCGTGCAGCTCACGGGGCACGTTCGCGAGCGCGGCCAGGTAAATGATCATGTAGTAGCCGAGGCCCCGCCACACGGTCAGGGCCATGGCGCTGAACAGCAGCAGCCATTCGTCGCCGAGGAAGGCGACCGGCCCCGCGCCGAGGAAGCGCAGGATGCCGTTGAGCAGGCCGCGGTCGTCCAGCATCCAGCCCCAGATCAGGGCCACCACGACGACGGAGGCGACGACCGGGGTGTAGAAGGCGGACCGGAAGAAGGTGACGCCGGGGAGCTGTTTGTGGACCAGCAGGGCGAGCAGCAGCGGCAGCAGCACGGTGAAGGGCACGACGAGCAGGACGTACAGACCGCTGTTGCGCAGGGCGACCCAGAACTGTTCGTCCTCCAGCATGTCCTGGAAGTTCCGCAGGCGCACCCAGGTGCCGGGGGTGAGGGTGCGGGCGTCGGTGAACGCCTTGTGGACGGTGGTGAGGAAGGGGTACAGGCTGAACGCGGCGACGACCCCGATGCCGGGCAGCAGGAAGAGCCAGGGGCTGATTGCCCGGTGGGTGCGGGCCCGGGGGGCCGGTCGCCCCGAGTGCCGGTCCATGAGCCGGTCAGCCCTGCTTCAGGAGCTTGTCGCTCCGTGCCGCGGCGGCGTCGAGCGCCTGCCGGGGTGACTTCTTGCCCTGGAGGGCCTTGGCCACTTCGTTCTTGAGGACGACCTTCATCTCGTCGCTCATCACGACGGGCGTGTAATTGACCGCGCCTTTCAGCAGTTTCGCCGAGGCGACCCGTACGCGGCCCTCATCGGTTCCGTCGTCCTCGGTCCAATAGGCGTCGCGCAGCGAGCCCTCGGTGCTGGGGAAGATGGCGACCTTGTGGGCGAAGGCCTCCTGGTTCTTGCGGTCGGTGACGAAGTGGGCGAAGGCGATCGCCGCCGCCTTGTGGTCGCTGCCGTTGTTGACGGCCAGGCCCATGACATACATGTTCGGCTTGCCGGTGTTGTTGGGCGCGTCGGTGATCCCGAGGTTCTTGTACAGGCCCGGTGCGTTCTTCCTGAAGGTCTCCAGGTCGTGGGCGCCGCCGGGATTCATGGCGACCTTCTGTTCCAGGAATTTCTGGCCGGCCTTCTCCGGGGTGTTGGTGAGTGCCTGCGCGTCCAGCGCGCCGAGGTCGTAGAGCTGTTTGTACTTGGTCAGCAGCTCGACGCCCTTCGGCTCGTTGTAGGTGAACCGGGTGGCGTCGTCGTTCATCAGCCTGACGCCGTAGCGCCCGAAGTCCTCGATGGACGGTGTCCCCGCGAGCGTCGCGGTCTTCCCGCCGGACCGCCGTGCCATCGTCCCGGCGGCGGCGAACAACTCGTCGTAGCTCCTCGGCGGTTTCTCGGGGTCGAGGCCGGCCTGCCGGAACAGGGCCTTGTTGTAGAACAGCGGACCGGTGTTGAGGTACCAGGGGAAGGCGTACGAACCCTCCAGCCCGGGCAGGGTATTGCCCTGCCAGGCCTCCGGAGTGTATTCGCCCTTGAACTTCGCGGTGGCCTTCTCCTTGTCCAGGTTCATCAGCAATCCGGCCTTGGCCAGCGGATAGGACAGGTCCGGCGAGACGTTGACGACGTCGGGCAGGGTGCCGGCTCCGGCGTCGGCGCTGAGCTTTTCCGCGTAGTTCTCCGCGGGCTGGTCGAGCCATTTGACCTTGACGTCCGGATGCTGCTGCTGGAACTCCCGAACCAGGCCGTTGAAGTAGTCCTTGAAATTCGCCCGCAGGTTCCACGTCTGAAAGGTGATGTCACCTGCGACCTTTCCGTCGGCGCGGGAACCGCCGTCGGTGTCCGTGCCCGAGCCGCAGGCGGTGAGAGCCAGGGCGGCGGCGAGGAGAGGCGCGAGGGTGACGGTTGCTCTACGAGAGGCGGTCATGGCCGAATGAGCTCCTTCGATCGGGCCGGCAGGGGCCTTGAGTCCGGGAGGAGGCAGGTCAAAACCTGCACCCGGAAAGGGAGTTGCGTCAATACTTACGCCGCGACCTAATGCGCTTTAGTGTGGTGGTGCTCAAGCGCTTCAGGTAACGGCCCCGCCCGAGTAGGGGCGGGGCAGAGGGGGAACCATGCGCCGTACGCCCGCCCGCCGTCCGACGATGAAGGACATCGCACGCCGCGCGGGCGTCTCGGAGAGCGCGGTGTCCTTCGCGCTCAACGACCGGCCGGGAGTCTCCGCGGCCACCCGCGACCGGGTCCGGCGCGTCGCCGAGGAGCTCGGCTGGCAGCCCAGCACCGCTGCCCGCGCCCTGTCCGGCGAGGGCTCGGCCACGGTCGGGCTCGTCCTGGCGAGGCCCGCCCGCACGCTCGGCGTCGAGTCCTTCTTCCTTCAACTCGTCTCCGGAGTACAGGAAGCGCTCGCGGTCCGCCGACTCGGCCTGCTCTTCCAGGTCGTCGAGGACCTCGACGCCGAGTGCGCGGTCTACCGCCGCTGGTGGGCCGAGCGCCGGGTGGACGGCCTGCTCGTCGTCGACCCCCGTGACGACGACCCCCGCCCGGCGCTCCTCGACGGACTCGGCCTGCCCGCCGTGGTCATCGGCGCCCTGGACGGCGTCGGCGAAGGCCCGCACGGCGCGATCTCCAACCTCTGGGCCGACGACACCGGAGGAATGGCCGCCATCGTCGGCCACCTGTGCGACCTGGGGCACCGCCGCATCGTGCACATCGCCGGGCTGCCCGAACTCGCCCATACCCGGCGCCGGATCGACTCCCTGCGCGCCGAGGCCGACCGCCGTGCCCTGCCCGACGTCGTCTCCGTGACGACCGACTACTCCGACGCGCAGGGTGCCGCCGCCACCCGCCGCGTCCTCGCCGCCCCGCACCCGCCCACCGCGATCGTCTACGACAACGACGTGATGGCGGTCGCCGGCCTCGCCGTCGCCGCCGAGCGCGGAGTCTCCGTACCGCGCCAACTCTCCATCGTCGCCTGGGACGACTCGGTGCTCTGCCGCAACACCCACCCCGCGCTGACCGCGCTCGCCCGGGACACGGCGGGCTTCGGCAGACGGGCGGCCGAACAGCTGATCGCGCTGCTCGACGGGGGACCGGCCCGCCGGGTGCGGGACGCGGCGCCACGGCTCGCCGCCCGGGAGTCCACCGGGCCGCCGCTGCCGCGCCCCGCCCGGTCGCCGGACGCCCCTGACTCCCCGGCCGGCCGGGGCGGGTGACGGCCCCCTGTTCGTTTCCTTAGCGACCGCTTAGTATGCGAGCGGCGTGAGCTGCCCCTACCCCTCGTGGAGGTCCCGGTGAAGGCATGGCGAGTGCACGAGAACGGCGAACCGCGCGAGGTGATGCGCCTCGACGACGTGCCGGACCCGTCCCCCGGCCCCGGTGAGCTGCTCGTGCGGATCCGGGCCGCGAACGTCAACTTCCCCGACGCGCTGCTGTGCCGGGGGCAGTACCAGGTCCGGCCCCCGCTGCCCTTCACCCCCGGAGTCGAGGTGTGTGCCGAGATCCTCGCCCTCGGTGACGGCGCCGAAGGCGAGATCGGGGCCCGCGTCCTCGCCCAACCCGCCCTGCCGGCCGGAGGGTTCGCGGAACAGGCGGTCGTCGCGGCCCGCACCGTACTGCCTGCCCCCGGGGCACTGGACGACGCCGAGGCCGCCGCCCTGCACATCGGCTACCAGACCGGCTGGTTCGGCCTGCACCGCCGCGCCCGGCTCCGCGGCGGCGAGACCCTCCTCGTGCACGCGGCGGCGGGCGGCGTCGGCAGCGCGGCTGTCCAGCTCGGCAAGGCCGCCGGGGCCACCGTCATCGGAGTCACCGGCGGACCGGAGAAGGCACGCGTCGCCCGTGAGCTCGGCTGCGATCTCGTCCTCGACCGCCGGGCAGACGACGTGGTCGCGGCCGTCAAGGAGGCCACCGGCGGGCGGGGAGCGGACGTCGTCTACGACCCGGTCGGCGGCGACGCCTTCACGCTGTCCACCAAGTGCGTCGCCTTCGAGGGACGCATCGTGGTCGTCGGCTTCGCGAGCGGCACCATCCCCACCCCGGCGCTGAGCCACGCCCTCGTCAAGAACTACGCGATCCTCGGCCTGCACTGGGGCCTGTACAACGCCAAGGACCCCGGCGCCGTCCGCGCCTGCCACGAGGAGCTGGGCACGCTCGCCGAGCGGGGCGCGATCAAGCCGCTCGTCAGCGAACGGGTCCCGCTCGCCGAGGCCGCCGACGCCGTCCAGCGGGTCGCCGACGGCACGACCACCGGCCGCGTCGTCGTTGTCCCCGAGGCAGCCCGATGAGCGGCCCGGTGACGTCTGCGACGGACGCAGCGGCCGCCGCACGGAGCGGAGGTGCGGAGACGACCGCCATCGACGCCGACGCCTTGCGCCGCCGGGTCGCGGACCTGCTCGCCGCCCACGACCCCGCCACCACCGACCGGCTCGACTTCCTCCGCGCCCGCTTCGACGCCGGGCTCGCCTGGATCCACTTCCCCGAAGGCCTCGGCGGACTCGGCGCACCGCGCGCCCTCCAGCAGGTCGTGGACGAGGCCCTGGAGGCCGGGGGAGCACCCGACAACGCGCCCCGCCGGATCGGCATCGGCCTCGGCATGGCCGCGCCCACCCTCCTGCGCCACGGCACCGACGCGCAGCGCCGGCGCTTCCTCCGCCCGTTGTGGACCGGCGAGGAGGTGTGGTGCCAGCTGTTCAGCGAACCCGGCGCCGGCTCGGACCTCGCCGCGCTCGCCACCCGCGCCACCCGGGTCGGCGACGAGGACGGCGACGGGGCCGGCTGGATCGTCGACGGCCAGAAGGTGTGGACGTCCCAGGCGCACCTGGCCCGCTGGGGCATCCTCCTTGCCCGGACCGATCCGGACCTGCCCAAACACCGCGGCATCACCTACTTCGTCTGCGACATGACCGACCCCGGCGTGGACGTGCGGCCGCTGCGCCAGATCACCGGCGAGGCGGAGTTCAACGAGGTGTTCCTGACCGGGGTGCGGATCCCCGACACCCACCGCCTCGGCGAGGTCGGCGAAGGCTGGCAGGTCGCCCGGACCACCCTCATGAACGAGCGGGTGGCCATCGGCGGCGCCCGGGTGCCCCGCGAGAGCGGCATGATCGGCCTCGTCGCCGACACCTGGCGCCGCCGGCCCGAACTGCGCACCCACGACCTCCACCAGCGGCTGCTGAGGCTGTGGGTGGACGCCGAGGCCGCCCGGCTGACCGCCGAGCGCCTCGGCCGGCAACTCGCCCTCGGCCAGCCCGGCCCCGAGGGCTCGGGCATGAAGCTGGCCTTCGCCCGCCTCAATCAGGAGATCAGCGGGCTGGAGGTGGAACTGCTGGCCGAGGAGGGTCTCGGCTACGACGACTGGACCCTGACCAGGCCCGAACTCGTCGACTTCACGGGCCGTGAAGCGGGCTACCGCTATCTGCGCGCCAAGGGGAACTCCATCGAGGGCGGCACCTCGGAAGTCCTGCTCAACATCATCGCCGAGCGGGTCCTCGGCCTGCCGCCCGAGCCCCGCACCGACAAGGACGCCGCGTGGAAGGACCTGCCCCGATGACCACTCCCGCGCCGCCCGACCTGCTCTACTCCGAGACCGAGGACGACCTGCGCGCGGCTGTGCGTTCCCTGCTCACCGAACGTGGCGGCCCCACCGCCGCACTCGCGGAAGCCGAGAGGGCCCGTCCCCACGACCCCGACCTCTGGCGGTCGCTGGCCACCGGCATGGCGACCGCGGGGCTGCTGGTGCCGGAGAAGCTCGGCGGCCAGGGCGCCACGGCCAGGGAAGCCGCCGTCGTGCTGGAGGAACTGGGCCGGTCCGTCGCCGCCGTGCCCTACCTCACCAGCGCCGTACTGGCCGTACGGACACTGCTCGGCTGCGACACCACCCGCCCCGAGGTGGCCGGTCCGCTCGCCGCGCTTGCCGACGGCGGCCGGGTCGGGGCGCTCGCCGTCCCGCTGTCGACCGCCCCGGGCGGGGCGCCGCCCGAGACCGTACGCGGCGGGGCAAGGGGGCTCAGCGGTGAGATCACCTCCGTGGCCGGAGCGACCGGCGCCGACGTGCTCCTCGTCCCCGCCGACAGCGGGCTCTACGCCGTGGACACCAGGGCACCGGGCGTGGCCGTCACCCCCGTCACCCCGCTGGACCTCACCCGGCCGCTCGCCCGGGTCACCCTCACCGGGGCCACCGCGACGCTGCTCGCCGAGCCGGCCCGCGCCCGCGGTGCCATCGCCGAGGCGCTGCTCACCGGCGCCGGGCTGCTCGCCTCCGAACAGCTCGGAATCGCCGAGTGGTGCCTGGCGGAAACGGTGCGCTACACCGGCGGACGGCATCAGTTCGGCCGTCCCGTCGGCTCGTTCCAGGCCCTCAAACACCGGCTCGCCGCCCTGTGGCTGGACGTCGTCTCGGCCCGTGCGACGGCCCGCAACGCCGCCGACGCGCTCGCGACCGGCTCACCGGACACGGCGGTGGCGGTCGCCGTCGCCCAGGCCCACTGCGGTGAGGTCGCGGTGCGGGCGGCCCAGGAGTGTCTGCAACTGCACGGCGGCATCGGCATGACCTGGGAACACCCGGCGCACCTGTACCTCAAGCGCGCCAAGAGCGACCAGATCGCGCTGGGCACGCCCGGCCGGCACCGCGAGACACTGGCGCGGTTGGTGAATCTCCCGGGTCCCGTCGGCTGACTTCTTCCCTCGGGGCAGACCTTGCGCAGGGCCTTGTGCGGGCGTGGTACTGGGCCTTGTGCGGGCGTCGCACAGGCTTTGTTCCGGGCCGGATCATGCCTGCTCTTATCCGTACTGTTTAATTGCGAGGAATTCGCAATAGCGGTTGATCTTGAGTACGTGAGAGTGCGTGAGTAGAGGTATGGGCATGACGGCCCGGTCCATTCGGGGAATGGCCGCCACGGCCATGGCAGCGGTACTGACGGCCGGCGCGGCGGCCTGTTCGACGCCCGGCGGTGGCGACGGCGGGAGCGCGGGCGGTGCCAAGGGGGCCAAGGACTCCCTGGTCGTCGGCCTCGCCAACGAACCCGAGACGCTCAGCCCCCTCCTCGGCTACGGCAAGGACGGCAATTCCAAGATCTTCGACGGGCTGCTCCGCCGGGACGCCGCCATGAAGCTGCAGCCGGCCCTCGCCGCCGAGCTGCCGAAGATCACTGATGGCGGGCGTACGTACACGTACAAGCTCCGCACGGGGGTGAAGTTCAGCGACGGCAAGCCCTTCTCCGCCAAGGACGTCGTCTTCACCTACCGGACCATTCTCGACGAGAAGACGAACAACGCCGCCAAGGGCGAACTCGACGCCATCGACCGAGTCACCGCCGACGGCGACGACACCGTCGTCTTCACCCTCAAATACCCCTACGCGCCTTTCGCCGAGCGCACGGTCCTGCCCATCGCGCCCGAGCACGCGGCCAAGGGCCAGGACGTCAACTCCGGCTCCTTCAACACCCGGCCGATCGGCACCGGCCCCTACGTCCTCACCGGCTGGAGCAAGGGCGAGAAGCTGAGCTTCAAGGCCAACCCCGGTTACTGGGGCGGTGAGCCGAAGATCAAGAAGCTCACCATGGCGATCATCAAGGACGACGACATCCGCGCCACCCGGCTGCGGACCGGCGACCTCGACGGCGCGATCCTGCCGCCCAACCTCGTCAAGGGCTTCAAGGGCGACAAGTCCAAGCGGACCGTCACTGCCCGCACCACCGACTTCCGCGGCGTCACCCTGCCCACCGCGAACAAGGTCACCGGCGACGTGGCCGTCCGTCGCGCCCTCGACCTCGCCGTCGACCGCGAGGCCATGGTCGACAAGCTCCTCGAGGGCGCGGGCAAGGCCGGCTACGGCCCGGTCCCCACCGACAGCGAGTGGTTCGCTAAGGGCACCGAGCGTCGGCACGACCTGGACAAGGCCAAGAAGCTGCTCGACGACGCGGGCTGGACCCCCGGCGACCAGGGCATCCGGGAGAAGGACGGGCAGCCCGCCACGTTCACCCTCTGGTTCCCCGCCGGTGACAAGCTCCGCCAGGAGCACGCCCTCGCCTTCGCCTCCGACGCCAAGAAGGCCGGCATCAAGGCCGAGGTGCAGAGCGGCACCTGGGAGGTCATCGAGCCGCGCATGAAGAACGACGCGGTCCTCGCCGGCGGCGGCAACCCCGCCGACCCCGACTTCGACCTCTACAACCTGCTGCACTCCTCGCTCGCCCTCGACGGCTTCAACAACATGGCCGCCTACGACAACCCCGACGTCGACAAGGCCCTCGAGGACGGCCGTCGCAGCGGCGACAAGGGCGCCCGCAAGGCCGCCTACGACAAGGTCCAGCGCGACCTCGCCGCCGATCCCGGCTACGTCTTCCTCACCCACGTCGACCACCTCTACGTCATGAACGACGGCTGGCAGGACCTCACCACCCAGATCGAGCCGCACGACCACGGCCTCGGCGCGGGGCCCTGGTGGAACGTCGAGGACTGGCAGCCGAAGAAGTGACCTCCCGGCTTCCCTGGGGGCCGATGGCACGCATGGCGGGACGGCGGCTGCTGCTCGCCGTCCCCGTGCTCGCCGTCGTGACCTTCGGCGTCTTCGCGATCGCCGCCGCCTCGCCGTTCGACCCCGCCAAGGCCTACGCCGGTTCGGCCGGCCTCGGCGCCGGCCAGGACGTCTTCGACCAACTGCGCGAGAACCTCGGCGCCGACCGGCCCTTCGTCGCCCGCTGGTGGGACTGGGTCACCTCCGCCGTGACCGGCGACCTCGGTGACTCCAGCACCCTGCGCCAGCCCGTCGCCGACGTCATCGGCGAACGCATCGGCTGGTCCGTCCTGCTGTGCGCCCTCGCCTTCGCGTTGGCCGTCACCGTGGGCACCACCCTGGGCGTGCTCGCCGCGCGCCGCCGCGGCGGTCTCCTCGACCGGGTCGTGACGTCCCTTTCGTACACGCTGGAGGCGGCACCGCCCTTCTGGCTCGGGCTGCTCGCCATCTGGTTCTTCGCCCTCGAACTCGGTGCCCTCCCGGCCGGCGGCCTCACCGATACCGGCAGCGACGTCGCCACCGCCGGACAGGTCGCCTCGCACGTCGTCCTGCCCGCCGTGGTGCTCGCCGTCTCCCAGCTGCCCTGGTTCGTGCTGTACGTGCGCCAGGGCGTCGGCGACGCCCTGGAAGAGGACCCCGTACGCGGGGCACGCGCGCGTGGGCTGCGCGACCGCACCGTCCTGATCGGCCACGCACTGCGCTCGGGACTGCTGCCGGTCCTCACCCTCATCGGCTCCCGGGTACCGGAGCTGATCACGGGCGCGCTGCTCGTGGAGACCGTCTTCAGTTGGCCCGGCATCGCCGCCGCGACCGTGCAGGCCGCCACGAGCGTCGACTTCCCGCTGCTGGCCGCCCTGACCGTGCTGGCCACGGCCGCGGTCCTGGTGGGCAACCTGCTGTCCGACCTGCTGTACGGACTGGCCGACCCGAGGGTGGGATTCGATGGCTGAGACCGGAAGCACACCCCAGGCGGCCCCCACCACCTGGCGTTCGCCCGGTGCCGGGGGCCGGGGCGGGGCCGCCCGGGTCGGCACGCGCGCGCTGCGCACGCGTACCTCCCTCGTCCTCGTCGCCGCGGTCGTCCTCACCGTCCTCGCCGTACCCGCCCTGGTGCCACTCGACGAGCAGGCCGTGGACCTGGGGTCCAAGCTCCTGCCACCGTCGTGGTCGCACCCGTTCGGCACCGACGAGGTCGGCCGGGACCTGCTGCTGCGCTGCGTCTACGGGCTGCGGATCTCGCTGCTGGTCGGTGTCGTGGCCGGGCTCGCCGCGACCGTCGTCGGCACCGTGGTCGGCGCCCTCGCCGGTGCGCTCGGCGGTTGGGCCGACCGGGTCGTGATGCGCCTCGTCGACGTCTTCTCGTCCGTCCCGCACCTGCTGCTCGGCGTCTTCATCGTGGCGATGTTCCGCCCCGGCCTGTGGCCGGTGGTCGCGTCGGTGGCACTCACCCACTGGCTGTCCACGGCACGGATCGTCCGCGCCGAGGTGCTGTCGCTGCGCTCCCGCCCGTACATCGACGCTGCGGTCTCCGGAGGTTCCTCCCGTCTGCGGATCACCGTCCGGCATCTGCTGCCCGGGGTCCTGCCCCAAGCCGGTCTCGCGGCGGTGCTGATGATCCCGCACGCCATCTGGCACGAGTCCGCGCTGTCCTTCCTCGGCCTGGGCCTGCCCACCCACGAGGCCAGCCTCGGCAACATGGTCCAGGCCGCACGCGGCACCCTGCTCGCGGGCGACTGGTGGCCGACCCTGTTCCCGGGACTGTTCATCATCATCCCCACCCTCGCCATAGCGGGCCTGGCCGGCGCCTGGCGTGAACGGCTCAACCCGCGCCGCCGATCGGAGCTGATGCTGTGACGACGCAGGCCCGTAAGGTCGGGGCAGCAACCCGCCTTCCTGCCGCAGACGAACCCGTACTGGACGTCAGCGGCCTGTCCGTGCGGTTCCGCATGCGCGGAGGCCGACGGATCGCTGCCGTCACCGACGCGTCGTTCCGGCTCTGGCCGGGCGAGTGCCTCGCCCTCGTCGGCGAGAGCGGCTGCGGCAAGTCCGTCCTCGCGTCCGCGCTGCTCGGGCTGCTGCCCGCGAACGCGCAGACCGCCGGCCGGGCCCTCGTCGGCGGCCTCGACCTCCTCGCGGCCGACGAGCGGACGCTCGCCCGTACGGTCCGGGGCCGCCGCGTCGGCCTTGTACCGCAGAGCCCCGCCGCCCACCTCACCCCCGTGCGCACCGTGCGCTCCCAACTCCAGGAGACCGTCCGGGAGCTGACCGGCGCCCGCGGCAGCGGGCTGCGGGCCACGACCGAGGCCGCCGCCGAGCGGGCGGCGTTCCCCGCCGACCACCTCGACCGCTACCCCCACCAGCTCTCCGGCGGCCTCGCCCAGCGCGCCGCCACCGCGCTCGCCCTCGTCGGCGACGCCCCCCTGCTGCTCGCCGACGAACCGACCACCGGCCTCGACCGCGACCTCGTCGACCGGACGGTCGACGAACTGCGCCGTCACGCGGACGCGGGCCACGCGCTGTTGATGATCACCCACGACCTCGCGGCGGCCGAACGGATCGCGGACCGCGTCGCCGTGATGTACGCGGGCCGCATCGTCGAACTCACCGACGCCCCCGCCTTCTTCGGCCGCCCCGGCCCCCGCCACCCCTACGCCCGCGGCCTGCTCGACGCCCTGCCCGAGCGCGCCTTCACCCCCATCCCCGGCATGCCCCCCGAACTCGGCGCACTGCCCGCCGGCTGCGCCTTCGCCGCCCGCTGCGAGCACGCGACGGCGACCTGCGGAACCGTCCCCGCGCTGCTGAACGGAACGGCCTGCCACCACCCGCAGGAGCCGACGCGTGCTTGAACTCCACCGCATCACCGCCGGCTACGACCGGCGCGCACCCGTCGTCCGGGAGGTATCGCTGACCGTCGAGCCGGGGGAGGCCGTGGGGCTCCTCGGCCCCAGCGGCTGCGGCAAGTCCACGCTGGCCCGGGTCGCCTCCCTGCTGCACCGACCCGACTCCGGCACGTATCTCATCGACGGCGAGCGGGCTCGGGCCTGGCGGCACCGCGCCCCGCGTGAGCAGCGCACCGCCTTCGGCGTGGTGTTCCAACAGCCCCGCCAGGCCGCCGATCCGCGGCTGCGGCTCACCGACCTGATCGCCGAGCCGCTGCGCGCGGCCGGGCGGCGGACGGGCACCGGGGAGACGGTGGCCGAACTGGCCGGGCGGGTCGGACTCTCCGAGGAACTGCTCGGCCGCCGGCCGCACGAGGTCAGCGACGGCCAGCTGCAACGGGCCTGCCTGGCCAGGGCCCTCGTGTTGCGCCCGCGCTGGCTGATCTGCGACGAGATGACGGCGATGCTGGACGCCTCCACGACCGCCGCCCTGGTCGCCGCCGTCGAGGACTACCGCCGTGAGAGCGGTGCGGGCCTTCTCGCCGTCGGCCACGACCGCACCCTGCTGAACCGCTGGTGCGACCGCACGGTCCACTGGACCGAACTCACCGAAACCAGCACGTCCGGCGATTGAGGACACCAGGACCTGGAGCCGGGAGCCCGGAGCGCGCCCGTTCCGACACCGACCACAGACCCTCCGTGCCGAACCCGGCGGTCAGCGATGCCGTACCAGAGGAAACGGCAGCGTCTCGCGAATCGACAGGCCCGTCAGGAACATCACCAGCCGGTCCACGCCGATCCCCAGCCCGCCGGTCGGAGGCATCGCGTACTCCAAGGCGCGCAGGAAGTCCTCGTCCACCTCCATCGCCTCGGGGTCTCCGCCCGCCGCCAGCAGCGACTGGGCGGTGAGGCGGCGGCGCTGCTCGACCGGATCGATCAGCTCCGAATACGCCGTGCCCAGTTCGGTGCCGAACGCCACCAGGTCCCAGCGCTCGGCGACCCGCGGATCGTGGCGGTGCGGGCGGGTGAGCGGCGAGACGTCGGTGGGGAAGTCCTTGTAGAAGACGGGCGGCCCGGTCCGCTCCTCGACGAGCCGCTCGTACATCTCCAGCACGATGTCCCCACGGGTGTGCTCCGGCTTGTGCGGCACGCCCGTCGCGTCGCAGTGGCGGCGCAGCGCCTCGACCGGGGTGTCCGCGTCGACCTCCGTGCCGAGCGCCTCGGAGATCGCGCCGTAGACGGTCTTCACCGGCCACGGGCCCGAGATGTCGTGCTCGACGAGCTTGCCCTCGCCGTCCGCCCGCAGCGCGACCGCCGAACCGTGTGCGGCGACGGCGGCGCCCTGGACCAGCTCGCGCGTCAGGTCCAGCATCACGTCGTAGTCGGCGCAGGCCTGATACGCCTCCAGCATCGTGAACTCGGGGTTGTGCTTGTACGAGATGCCCTCGTTGCGGAACGTCCGGCCCATCTCGAAGACCTTCTCCATGCCGCCCACACACAGCCGCTTCAGATACAGCTCGGGCGCGATGCGCAAGTACAGATCGAGGTCGTAGGCGTTGATGTGCGTGGTGAAGGGCCGGGCGTTCGCCCCGCCGTGGATCTGCTGGAGCATCGGCGTCTCGACCTCCAGATAGCCCCGGTCGAGCAATCCCTGGCGCAGCGCCTGCACGGCGGCACTGCGCGCCCGTACGGTCCGCCGGGCCTCCGTGGACACCGCGAGGTCCACGTAGCGCATCCGCACCCGGGCCTCGGGGTCGCTCAGGCCGTGGCGCTTGTCGGGCAGCGGACGCAGACACTTGGCGAGCATCCGGGTACGGGTGACGAAGACGGTCAGCTCACCGCGGTCGGTGGCACCGACCTCGCCCTCGGCTTCGATGTGGTCACCGAGGTCGATGTGGTCGGTGAAGCGCCGTAGGCACTCCGTGCCGGAGCCGTCGCGGGTGAGGGTGAGCTGCAGGTCACCGGACCAGTCGCGCAGCACGGCGAAGACGACCCCGCCGTGGTCGCGTACCAGCAGTACCCGTCCGGCGACGGTCACCCGCTCGCCCGTACGGGACGAGGGCGCGAGCCCGGCGTGGGCCGCGCGGATCGCGGCGAGGGTGTGGGTGCGGTGCGCGTCGACCGGGTAGGGATCGACACCCGCCGCCCGCAACCGCTCCAGCTTCGCCCGCCGTACCCGCACCTGCTCGGGCAGCCCGGCGAGTTCATCCGCCGCACCGGGCTCACCGGGCCCCGCGCCGGTGCCGTAGCCGAGCTCGGAGAGCGAGGGCAGGCCGGCCGTGCTCGCCGGACTGGCGACGCCGCGCGCCCGCCCCCGGCTCCACAGCTTGCCCAGGCTCGGTACCGCGACGAAGCCCTCCGCGATGCCCGCGGCCAGCCCGATCCGCGCGAGGGCGCCCGCATCGGCGTAGCACAGGAACCGCGGATGCCACTCGGGGTTGTACTTGACGTTCGAGCGATAGAGCGCTTCCAGCTGCCACCACCGGGAGAAAAACAACAGCAGCTTGCGCCACAGCCGCAATACCGGCCCCGCGCCGATCCTGGCGCCCTCCTCGAACGCCGAGCGGAAGACGGCGAAGTTCAACGAGATGTGCTTGACACCGAATCGCCCGGCCTGCGCGCACAGTTGGGCGACCATGAACTCCATGACGCCGTTGGGCGCGGCACGGTCGCGGCGCATCACATCCAGCGAGACCCCGTCGCGCCCCCAGGGCACGAACGACAGCAGCGCGATCATCTTGCCCTCGCTGTCGAACGCCTCGACCAGCAGACAGTCGCCGTCGGCGGGGTCGCCGAGGCGCCCCAGGGCCATCGAGAAGCCGCGCTCGGTCTCGGTGTCGCGCCAGGTGTCCGCGCGATGGATCACCTCGCCCATCTCCTCGTCGGAGAGCTCGGCGTGCCGCCGGACGCGGGTGGTCGCGCCCGTCCGCTCCACCCGGTTGACGGCCTGGCGGGTCACCCGCATCTCGCGGCCGTCCAGGTCGAAGGCGGCGACCCGGAGGATGGCCTCGTCGCCCAGTTGCAGCGCCCCCAGCCCCGACCGCGCGTACGCCACGGCGCCGGTCTCGCTCGCGCCCATGACGGCGGGCTGCCAGCCGTAGCGCCCCGCGACCGCCAGCCAGGCTTCGATCGCCGGGGTCCAGGCCTCGGGATCGCCCAGCGGATCGCCGGAGGCCAGACAGACCCCCGCCTCGACCCGGTAGGTGACGGCGGCCTTCCCGCTGGGCGAGAAGACGACGGCCTTGTCCCGGCGGGTCGCGAAATAGCCGAGGGAGTCCCGGCCGCCGTAGCGGCTGAGGAGGGCGCGGATCCGCGGCTCCTCGTCGTCGTGCAGGGCCGCCTCCAGACGCTGGGAGCGGAAGAGCGACATGGCGGCGTTGAGAAGCGCCAGCGCGCCGAGCAGGCCGAGGAGGAAGAACAGCCAGTGCGGCGGGTGACCGACGAAGTGCCGACCACTGACCAGGCCGCCGCACACCTTGTTGACGACGAACAACAGCCGGTTCCCACCCCCGCTCTCCAGCGATCCGGGGAAGAGGGAGACCAGGCCCCAGCCCACCAGGACGGCGACCGCGAGACCGCCGACGAGCACCAGAAGGGCATGCAGGAACGCACCGCGCCGCGAGGCCGCGTAGAACTCCCGCCGGGCCAGGATCAGCAGCACCATCGCCGCCACGCACAGCACCAGGGACGGGACCACTTCCCAGTACCCCACGGCCAGCAACAGCACGTCCGCGAGCAGCAGCAGGGCCAGATAGCCGAGGACGAACCAGAGCGTGACCCGTTTGCGCGCGGCCATCGCCGCCGCGAGGAGCATCAGGAAGACGGCGTAGGCGAGGTTCGGGGCCGTGGGAACGGTCAGGGTGTCCAGCGCGTCGGTCAGCGGGGCCGCAACCCGCCGCAGCGGTGAGATGAGGGAGGTGAGCGCGCAGAAGAGCCCGAGCAGCCCGAAGAAGATCGCGAAACCGTTGGGCACCCGGTGCGACAGCCGCCGCCAGGCGGACTCCCGATCGCCGCCCTCCCGCGTCCCCGGCGCCCCTCCCCTCACCGTGGCGGGCTCGGTGTCCGGGACTGTGCGGCTCATTCCGCCAGCCTAGGCACGCCACCGCCCCGACGCCTGTCGAACCAGGGCCCCCTCGCCCGATCGGCGCCGGTCCGAACGATCACATGAGGCCGACGGGACCGTGACGGTTCGGCCCCGCCCCGACCAGTGAATCCGTACCTGGATGGAGTACACGCACGGCACGGGCGGCGCCGGTGTGATGAGCGAGACTGGCGCATACTCACCGCTCAGCCGAGGAGGTATGCCGTGGTCGTTTCGATCTCCGTGGTCCTGATGCTTCTGGTGCTGGCGGTGGTGTTCCTGCGCAGCGGAGCGCTCCGCGTCTCGCACGCGCTGGTCTGCGTCCTGCTCGGCTTCGTCCTGGCGAGCACCAGTGTGGCGCCGACCATCGCCAACGGCATTTCGGCCACGGCTCAGCTGGTCAGCGGCGTGCGCCCCTGATCCGACCGGGGCGGCGGGGGCACGGATCGAGCCCGGCCACCGCACCGGCCGAGGTGAGCAACTGGCCGTTGTCCACATAGAGCACGTCCAGGTCGACGCGGACGTCGGGATACCGGCCCGCCAGCTCCGTGGCGGAGGCTCCGACACCTCCGCCGTCATGCGCCGCCTGCCCCTGTACACCGGAGGGGTCCGGACCTGTCCCTTGAGCCGCCTACGCCCGCCCGATCTCGACGTCCTCCAGGACACCGAGCGCGTCCGGTACCAGAATCGCCGCCGAGTAGTAAGCGCTCACCAAATACGAGGTGACCGCTTGGTCGTTGATGCCCATGAAGCGCACATTAAGGCTGGGCTGGTACTCGTCGGGGATGCCGGTCTGGTGCAGACCCACGACTCCCTGGTTCTCCTCACCGGTGCGCATCGCGAGGATCGAGCTGGTACCGGTCTCGCTGATCGGGATCTTGTTGCACGGGAGGATCGGCACTCCTCGCCAAGCACGCACCGACGAGCCCAGGACCTCGAGGTTCTGTGGGTAGAGGCCACGGCTGCTGCACTCCCGGCCGAAGGCCGCGATGGTCCGTGGGTGAGCCAGCAGATACTGGGTCTTGCGACGCCGTGACAGCAGTTCGTCGAGGTCGTCGGGGGTGGGCGGGCCGGTGCGGGTGTGGATGCGTTGTTTGAGGTCGGCGTTGTGGAGGAGGCCGAATTCGCGGTTGTTGACGAGCTCGTGTTCCTGGCGTTCGCGGAGTGCTTCGATGGTGAGGCGGAGCTGCTGCTCGACCTGGTTCATCGGTTCGTTGTAGAGATCGGCGACGCGGGTGTGCACGCGCAACACCGTCTGCGCGACACTCAGTTCATACTCGCGTGGGGACGGCTCGTAGTCGACGAAGGTGCCGGGAAGTGACGGCTCGCCGACGTGCCCGGAGGCCACCGCGATGTCGGCCTCACCGCGCTTGTTCTGCGGGGGCGTGGGCCGGGAGGCGAAGTCCGCGACATGGTCGCGCAGTGACTCGGAGCGGTCGGACAGCTCCTGGAAGGCCTGGCGGGAGAGCGCGAGGACGGTGCAGCGCGTCACCGCCCGGACGGTGAAGTCCCAGACGCCGTCCGGCTCCAGGGGCACGCGCTCGCCGAAATAGTCGCCGTCGGCCAGCACGCCGAGCACGGTGTCGTCCCCGTACTTGCCGACGCCCGTCTTGTTCAACTTGCCGTGGGCGATCAGGAAGACCTGGTCGGCCGGCTGACCCGACTCGACCAGAGCGTCACCTGCCGCGTACTCCCGCTGGACGAACCCGTCCGCCAGCGACTCCAGTACGGCACTGTCGTCGAACCCTCGGAGCAGGGGCAGCTCACCCAGCTCCGGAGGGATGACCCGGACCTCCGAGCCGGTGGTGATGAACTCGACGCGGCCGTCCCCGATCTCGTAGGTCAGCCTGCGGTTGACCCGGTACGTACCCGCGGACACCTGCACCCAAGGCAGCACCCGCAGCAGCCAACGGGAGGAGATCCCCTGCATCTGCGGTACGGATTTGGTCGTCGTCGCGAGCTGGCGTGCCGCTGAGGTGTCGAGGCTCTGCTGTGACTCGCCCGCCCGCGCGGTCTGCCCTTGCTCCACTGACGTGGTCATTACTGGTCTTCACCCATCTGTATGCGGTAGCTGACGCGATACTTGAAGTGACGTGGTGCGGATGGCGACATGGCGCGGATATGGCAAGGCATGGCCTTGCCATATCCGGTCCGTCCGTCAGTGCCCGACTTCGACGTTCTCAAGAATTCCGAGAGCGTCGGGAACGAGAACGGCGGCGGAGTAATAGGCGCTCACCAGATAGGACATGATCGCTTGATCGTTGATGCCCATGAAACGCACGGAAAGGCTGGGCTGATATTCGTCCGGGATTCCCGTCCGGTGGAGGCCGACGACCCCCTGTGATTCCTCACCGGTGCGCATCAACAGAATCGAGCTGACGCCGGTCTCGGTGACCGGGATCTTGTTGCAGGGGAAAATCGGCACACCGCGCCAGGCGGGGACGGCGTGGCCGTTCACTTCGACGCTGTCCGGGTACAGGCCTCGGCTGTTGAACTCGCGTGCGATCGCCGCGATGGCGCGCGGGTGTGCCAGAAGGAAACCGGGGTCCTTCCAGACGGTGGCCAATAGTTCGTCGAGGTCGTCGGGGGTGGGCGGGCCGGTGCGGGTGTGGATGCGCTGTTTGAGGTCGGCGTTGTGAAGGAGGCCGAATTCGCGGTTGTTGACGAGCTCGTGTTCCTGGCGTTCGCGGAGTGCTTCGATGGTGAGGCGGAGCTGCTGCTCGACCTGGTTCATCGGTTCGTTGTAGAGATCGGCGACGCGGGTGTGCACGCGCAACACCGTCTGCGCGACGCTGAGGCCGAACTCGCGCGGGGCGCGTTCGTAGTCGGCGAAGACGCCGGGAAGAGCCGGCTCGCCGACGTGACCGGAGGCGATGTCGATGGCCGACTCGCCGTACTCGTTCTGCGGGCGCCCGGTATCGGCGCGGAAGGCCTGGACGTGGTCGCGCAGCTCCTGCGAACGCTCGAGGAGCTCCTCGAACTCCTGGCGTGGCAGGGTCAGCACCGTGCAAGCCGTCACCGCCCGTACGGTGAAGTCCCAGTTGCCGCCCTCGACTGCCGAGAGGGCCTGGTCGCCGAAGTATTCGCCGTCGGCCAGCACGCCCAGCACGGTGGGGTCGCCGTACTCCCCGGCGTGCACCTTGCTGACCTTTCCGTGGGCGATCAGGACGACCTGATCGGCGGGCCGGCCCGCTTCGACCAGCACATCCCCGGGCTGGAACTCGCGCTGCGTGAAGCGGTCGGCGAGGGTCTCGAGCACCGTGGTGTCGGTGAAGCCGCGCAACAGCGGCAGCTCGCCCAGCTCCGCCGGGATCACGCGCACCTCGGCCCCGGTGGAGACGAATTCGACCCGGCCGTCGCCGAGTGTGTGCGTCATTCGCCGGTTGACCCGGTACGTACCGCCGGACACCTGGACCCAGGACAACATGCGCAGCAGCCACCGCGACGTAATGCCCTGCATCTGCGGTACGGATTTGGTCGTGGTCGCCAGATTCCGGGCGGCCGCGGTACTGAGACTCAGCCGTCCCGCTGAATTCTCGGTGTCGGAACCGGACTCCAATGACGTCGTCATACGGAAATGCCCACCCATTTCATCTGTGCGACTGGCTGCTGCGGAACCGTCGATAAGCTCTCGTCGATGCTTCTCCGAGGCTAGCGGGGTGATTCCGTGGGCGCAGTCACCCTAAAGGGTGGATTAAGCGACGATGTTAACGGTGGATAAAAATCCCGATGCCGTTCGAGACGGCTCGTTCGGCTCCGCCCGAAGGGTGGTTGCGCACGACGGCCTGCCCTTCGCCGGGTGCGCGGGTGACCAGGGTGCTCGACCCGCCGCCGTCCAGGTTCACGGCGTCCTCGGACCCGAGATCCCGCATGACACCGGCCAGTTCGGCGACGGTCAGGCCCACGCGGTAGTCGGGCCCTCCGTCCAGCGCAAGAAGGTACAGCCGTCGGCCCCCGTCGGCCAGTCCGGCCGAGGTCCGTACGGCTGAGGTCACCGCGTCCAGCCCGCTCAGCGGGCTGCCGTCGCGCAGCACGGGGAAGCCGCCCAGCGCGAACCGCAATGCCCCACGGTGCGCGGAGCGCAGGCGCTCGTCCACCTGAACCCGGTCGCCGACCCGCAGCTTACGCAGCTCCCGCGCTCCTGCCTCACGCCCCACCAGCACCACCGTGCCGGAGGCGATCTGGCCTCGTCCCGGCTTCTCGGCCACGGAGGCCACCCGGCCCCGCCGCACGGTCAGTTCGTAGGTCTCGGCACTGCACGGCGCCGCCCGTTCCGCGTCGGTCCCGCAGGTGGCCCGCAGTCGCGAGACAGGTCCCCACGCGGGGGTGTACGCGCCGATACCGCCGACAGGCAGGGCGTACTGATTGAGCCCGCGCAGCGGGAGCTTCCGCTCCGCGGTCCGCACGGTCCCCACCAGGGTGAGCCTGTCCAGCCGGGCCACCCCGTCCGTCCCGACGCCGATGACATCCCTCGTGGTGACCCCGCGGGGCATCGCGGGCCCGAAGCGCTGGCCGTTCGGCACGGCCGCGCTCAGTCGGTGTCCGCCCGCGATGGACGGGCCCACCGGCGCGCCCGTCGCCTCCACCCCCGGGTGCTGGGTCTCCGTGATGTTGTAGAAATCGCCGTTGACGGCACCGACCGCGCCCCGGGACTCGGCCAGGCGGGACACCGTCGCCCGTGCGGCGACCCGGCCCGGGTACAACAGGTCCAACGACACCTTCGGGTGGCGCAGATCGACGGTGAGCACATGACCGAAGGCCGGCCCGTGCGAGCCCGAGAGGGAGAACTTCCGATAGGTGACCCCCGGCGCGACGCGGGCCTGACCGCCGAACCGCAGAGTCGGCAGTGCTTCCGCTTCCGCCCAGGCGGTCCCTCCGCCACCCACGAATGAGACCCACGCCACCAACACCGTCAGCACCGCGCGCACGCGGTCAGTACGTCTTCTCACAGTCTCCCCAGAGGTCCCATCAACTCTGCCACGGCGCAAGGGGGTTCACCATGCCCCGAACGAACGACAAGGAACGTCGCGGCATCGACGCGAGCAACTCGCGGCGCATCCCTGCGCATCGGCTCCGCGCGCCCCGATACTCACTGTTGTCAGTACGTGCGACCCGTCGATATCCGCCCGGAGATTCGGGAGGCACCATGCACTCGCGCACGCGCCGCGCAGCCGTCGTCACCCTCGGAGCCGCCTTCGCGGGGTCCCTCGCACCCCCCGCCCTCGCCGCCGCACCGGGCTCGCTCGACAGCACGCGCCGAGGGCGCGGCAAGCCACCGCTGCGCCGGGCGCACGCGCACAACGACTACGCGCACCCCCGCCCGCTCGCCGACGCCCTCTCCCATGGGTTCGGCAGCGTGGAGGCCGACATCTGGCTCGTGGGCGGCCAACTCCTCGTGGCTCACGACGCGTCCGAGCTCGATCCGACGCGCACCCTCGAATCGCTCTACCTCGACCCGCTGCTGCGTCGTGTCACCGCCAACCACGGCCGCGTCTACCGCGGCTACGGTCTGTCGTTGCAGCTGCTCATCGACATCAAGACCGCGGGCGACCCCACCTACCGCGAACTCTCCCGGCGTCTGCGCCGATACCGGTCGATGCTGGGCTCCTGTGTCGACGGCCGGGTGCGGCGTGGCGCGGTCACCGCCGTGGTGTCCGGCGACCGGGGCGCCCGCGCCCCCATGGAGGCCGAGCGGGTGCGGTACGCCTTCTACGATGGTCGACTCGCGGACCTCGGCAGCGGCGTTCCCGCTTCGTTCACCTCGCTCATCAGCGACAACTGGGGTCTGAACTTCACCTGGCGAGGCGAAGGGCCCATGCCCGAGCGAGAGCGGGCGGCCCTTCGGCGGATCGTCGCCGCCGCCCATTCGGCGGGCCGACATGTGCGCTTCTGGGCCACGCCGGACGAGCCGGGGCCGGCGCGCGACGCGCTCTGGCGCGAGCTGATGGACGCCGGTGTGGACTACCTCAACACGGATGATCTGGCGGGACTCGAGGTGTTTCTCCGCGCAGCTCGCTGAGTACCTCCTGGAAGTGGGGTTCGGGAACCGACGGCAGCAGCAGCGCGACGACGTGCACCAGTTTGCCGAGCACGAAGGTGGTGTCGGGCGTCGCGCGCACGAGCTCCCGTACCCTCTCCGTGTCTCCGCGCCGGACGGACTCGAGCAGCACTGCGACATCCGGTGCGGCCTCCTCGTCCGTCTCGACCCAGCCTGTTTCGTCCGGCGCGCGCCTGACGAGGTGTCGCAACACCCGGTCGGCGACGTCGGGCTGATACGCCTTGCGCACGGCCTCATTGGCGACCCAGGAGAGCGCGGACACGACGTTCTTGGCCTCGTCGGCCGTCATGGTCTCCGGCAGTGAAGCGTCGAACGCCTGCTGATTGCCGTGCCGGAAGGCCAGGAGGAGGCGTGCTGCCCTCGCCTTCGCCTCGTTCACGCGTATATGGGAAATCTCGGCGGTCACCGGAAAATAGTACTGTTAGTGGATCATTCCATGGGGAGCGCCACGCAGTGGAATGTCGCGATCCAGGGCGGAAGGTGTAGCGGTACGGTCACCACACGGTCACGGGCGGGCGCGCGTGGGGACGCTGGACCGTATGGCAACCCCACCTGGACCGCCGCCCGGAAACCCGCTCGGACCGCCCTCGGGCGCGCCGCCCCCGCCGTCCTGGCCTCCACCGGGGGGTTTCGGTCCGGGGGGACCGCCCTGGCCGCCGGAGCCGCCCCGGCCCGAAGGCGGCGGAGGCAAGCGGATCGCCATGGCGGCCACCGCGCTGGTGGCCGTCGCCGCCGTGGCGCTGGGCGCGGTGTTGGTCATCGGGGACAGTGACGATGAGAAGCCCGGCGAGAGAACGCCGTCCGGCAGCCCGACCGGAGGGCCCTCACCTTCCTTCAGCCTCCCCACCAGTCTTCCCAGCAGCCTCCCCAGTGGCCTTCCGTCGGGACTGCCCAGCGGCTTGCCCACGACGTTGCCATCGGGCCTGCCCACGAGCCTGCCGAGCGGTTTCCCCAGTGGGCTGCTCGGTGTGCCGACCGCGCGGAGCGTCGAGAGCGGTCTCCCGACGCCCGCCGACGACAAGCCGTACTACTTCGCGCTGGCCTCGGGAGACTGCTTCGATCTGCCCGCCGACGGCCCCGGGGCGCGGCTGGTCAAGCGCTCGTGTTTCGCGCCCCATGACGGGGAGGTCGTCGCCACGCCCACCCTGTCGGGTACGTACGACAGTGAGAGCGCCTTGAAGGACCAGGCCGCGGAGCTGTGTCGGCAGCCGATGCGTGGCCGCAGTCTGAAGCAGCCCGCCGGCACCGCGCGCGGCACGCTGGTGCAGTACCCGAAGTTACAGGGCTACCGACTGGGCATTCGCTCCGTCACCTGCAGCCTGACCGCCGAGGAAGGCGGTACGGGCAGCGGTCGGAAGCTGACGACGCCGCTCGCCTGACGCCCCGGCGGGACAGCCGAGGTCGCTGCCGGGGACGAGGGGGAGACGGGGTGCGGCGGTCACTCCGCGGGAACGGCCTGGATGTCGAGTTCGATCTTGATTGTCGCCCCGATCATCGCGATGCCACGCGAGAGCATGGACCGCCAGTCCAAGGTGAAGTCCTCACGGTGCAGTTCTGCGGAGGCCGAGCACGCGGCGCGGGTCTCGCCCATGATGCCGGTGCCGAGGCCGAGATAGCGGGTGTCGAGCGAGACATTCCGGCTGACACCGTGGAGGTTGAGTACCCCCTGCACGGCCCACCGCGAGCCACCGCGGTGCACGAAGCGCTCGCTGACGAACTGCATGTACGGGTACTTGTCGACACCCAGGAAGTCCGGGGAGCGCAGGTGGGCGTCGCGTTGCTCGACCCCGGTGTCGATGCTCGCGGTCTCGATCACGACGTCGAGGCTGGACTCCTCCATGCGCTCGCCGATCCACAGGGTGCCCTGGAACTGATTGAACCTGCCGTGCACCTCGGCGAGCCCGATGTGCCGGGCGATGAAGCGCACCGCCGTGTGGTCCGGGTCGATGCGCCACGCGCCCGGGGCCGGGAGGGCGGGGGTGGGCGCGGGCTCCATGGGCACGGTCCCGAGGTCGGTCCGGGTGCCCTCCGTCGATTCGCACTCCTGGCGCACGGGCTGATACCCCTCGGCGGTCACCGCGACGCTGTACTCGCCGGGAGCCACGTTCGTGGCGAACCGGCCGTGCGGGTCGGTCTGCCCGTGCACCACCTCGCGGCCGTTCGCATCCCGTACGGACACTTCCGCTCTGTGCAGCGGAAGGCGCACGGGGTCGACGACGACACAGTCGAGAGCCCCCGCGCCGTACGGAATCGGTGCGCTCTCCCGGTGAAGAGAACGCTTGTAACGGCGCAGCAGGGCGAAAGTCATCCCAAAGTGCCTTTCCATGTGCAGAAGGTGATTGAACGGTAGATCGCCACATTCTGCCACTAGGGCTTGGAAGCTCCTTCATTGCCCTCTTTTGCCTTGGAAAGCTCCCTGTTGAATGTTCTGTACCTTTGATTCTTCCGCCGTTGGTCGGCGGCTCATCCGTCGCTCGTCCGTCACTCCTCCGTGAGCAGGAACGCGAGGGCCGCCGCCGGATCGAGGTCGCACGGCCCGGCGGGCTCCCAGCGGCCACCCTCCTTGCGGTACGGCCACCAGCGCCCGTCCCGGCCGTAGCGCAGTTGGGCATCGGTGCCCACCACCGTCCACCGAGCGCCGGTGGCTCGCAGCCGGGGTGCCTTGTCGTCGTCCTCCCAAGCGGCCGCCAGCCGGGCGCGTGCGCGGGCGAGATCGTCCGGTTCGGGTGTCCACTCCTCCTCCAGTACGGCCAGCGCCGCGGCTCCGCCGTGGCCCCAGGCGCGGGCGGCGCGGGCCAGCTCGGCACGTCCGTAGCCGCAGCCCGCTGCGAGCCGGGCGGTGATCCGTTCGGGCGGCCCTGCGGCGGCCAGGCGTACGGCGTCCTGGCGCACCGTCAGCGCGTCCGTTACGGGGGCCCGCTCGTGGCCGGGCGCCAGCGCCTCGGCCAGTAGCTGCCGGGCCCGGGCGGCCGCGTCCGCCACGAGGAACTCCAGCGCGCCGACGTCGAGGTCGGGGCCGGCCGGGGTGCCCCCGGTGAGGACGGGCGGGCGGGCTGTGGCGTCCGTCAAAGGCGGTGTATCGGGTAGCGGTGGTATGAGGTCCCGCGCCGCGAAGGCCTCGCTCGCCAGGATGCCCGCAGGCACCTCCGAGCTCTCCCGCGTCTCCCGTGAGGCGGCGCGGGAGACGCTACGAGCCTGCAATTCGTCCAACAGCTCGCGCTCTCCCCGGCCGCGCATGAGCAACAGCACAAAGGGATCCCGGTCGAGCAACCTGGCCACCTGATGGCACAGCGCCGCCGTGTGCGCACAGTGGTCCCACGCCTCGCAGGCGCACTCGGGTTCCAGATCCCCGATGCCCGGCAGCAGATCCACCCCCGCCGCGGCCGCGTCCTCGACCAGGTGCGGCGACATATCGCGGTCCAGCAGCGCCGCGATATGCCCCGCCCGGTCCGCGACCAGGTTCAGCAGCCGGTCCCATTCCGCCCCGGACAGCTCCTGGATCACTACGTCGGAGCGGTAGCGCGTGCCGTCCCGGTCACGGACGAGTGCCGTGATCCGTCCCGGCCGCACGGACACCGCGCCGACCGCCCCCGCGCGCGCGTGCGCGCGGCCCGCCTTCACCTGCCGGCCGTCCAGCGCCGTGTCCTCGAGCGCCCGGAGCCACGCCCGGCCCCACCACGTCTCGGCGAATCCCCGCCCGCTCGCGGTCGGCAGTGCATCGAACGTGCGCTCCACGCGCGCGTGAATGTCATTCCCGGTCATCGTCCAGTCCCCCTCAGTTCGACGAGATCCGCCAGCTCGGCATCGCTGAGTTCCGTCAGAGCAGCCTCCCCGGAGTGCAGCACCGCGTCCGCGAGAGCCTGCTTACGGGTGAGCATCTGTGCGATCCGGTCCTCGATCGTGCCCTCGGCGATGAGCCGGTGCACCTGCACGGGCTGGGTCTGGCCGATGCGGTAGGCGCGGTCGGTGGCCTGGGCCTCGACGGCCGGGTTCCACCAGTGGTCGAAGTGCACGACGTGCCCGGCACGGGTGAGGTTCAGTCCTGTACCCGCCGCCTTCAACGACAGCAGGAAGACCGGGACCTCACCGTCCTGGAAGCGGCGGACCATCTCCTCGCGCCGCGACACGGGCGTGCCCCCGTGCAGGAACTGTGTGGGCACGCCACGGGCGGCCAGGTGCTGTTCCAGGAGCCGCGCCATCTGCACGTACTGGGTGAACACGAGCACGCTCGCTTCCTCGGCGAGGATCGTGTCCAGCAGTTCGTCGAGCAGTTCCACCTTGCCGGACCGGCCCGAAATCCTCGGGCCGCCCTCCTTGAGGTCGTGCTCCTTCAAGAACTGCGCCGGATGGTTGCAGATCTGTTTGAGCCCCGTGAGGAGCTTCACGATCAGCCCGCGCCGCTCGAAGCCCTCCGCGCCCTCGACCTCGGCGAGGATCTCCCGCACCACGGCCTCGTACAGCGCCGCCTGCTCCTTGGTGAGCGTGACCGCGTGATCCGTCTCGGTCTTGGGCGGCAGCTCGGGCGCGATGCCCGGGTCGGACTTGCGGCGCCGCAACAGGAACGGGCGGACGATCGCCGCGAGACGTTCGGCGGCCGCGGGATCGGCGCCGTCCTCGACCGACCGCGCGTAGCGCCGGCGGAATCTGCCCAGCGAGCCCAGGAGCCCGGGCGTCGTCCAGTCGAGGATCGCCCACAGCTCGGACAGGTTGTTCTCGACGGGGGTACCCGAGAGGGCGACCCGGGCTTTCGCCCCGATGGTGCGCAACTGCTTGGCTGTCGCGGAGTACGGGTTCTTGACGTGCTGCGCCTCGTCGGTGACGACCAGGCCCCAGTCGGCCTCCGCCAGGCGCTCCGCGTCCAGCCGCATCGTGCCGTAGGTGGTGAGGACGAACTCTCCGTCGGCCAGGGCGTCCAGGCTCCGTGACGAGCCGTGGAAGCGGCGCACGGGTGTCCCGGGCGCGAACTTCTCGATCTCCCGCTGCCAGTTGCCCATCAGGGACGTCGGACAGATCACCAGGGTCGGGCCGGCCGCGCCGGGCAGCGCCTGGCGGTGCAGATGGAGGGCGATCAGAGTGATGGTCTTGCCGAGCCCCATGTCGTCGGCGAGACAGCCGCCCAGACCGAGCGAGGTCATCCGGTTCAGCCAGTCGAGGCCGCGTAGTTGGTAGTCGCGCAGGGTGGCGGCGAGGGCGGCGGGCTGGCCGACGGGCTCATGGGAGGAGTCGGGGTCGGCGATGCGGTCGCGCAGGGCCGCGAGCCAGCCGGTGGCCTGTACGTCGACCGTCTCCCCGGCGTCCTCATCGCCATTCTCCTCGGCGTGGGTCCGACCGGTGAGAGCGGCACCCAGCGCCTCGACGGGCGTGACCTTGCGGTCCTGCCGCTCCCGGGCCCGGCGCACCGCCTCCGGATCGACGAGCACCCACTGGTCCCGCAGGCGCACGGCCGGGCGGCTCGCCTCTGCCAGCCGGTCCAGCTCCTCCTTGGTCAGCTCCATGTCGCCGACGGCGAACCGCCAGCTGAAGGTGAGCAGCGCGTCCGCCGAGAGCAGGGACGGCATGCCGGACCGCTCGTCGTCCGATGCCCCGGCGTCGTCAGGCGGCCCGACGACGGCGCGCGCGGTGAGCTTACGGGCCAGTTCCTTCGGCCAGTGGACCTCGACTCCGGCGGCGTCCAGAGCCGTCGACGCCGCGCCCAGGAGCTCGCCCATCTCCTCGTCGGCGAGATCGATGGCGTCGGGTGCCGCCGCCGAGAGCAGCGGCGTGAGTGCGGGCCAGGCGTGCGCGGCGCGGCGGAGCGCGAGCAGGGCGTTCATGCGCGCTCCCCGGCCGAGCGAGGCGGCCACGGGCGAGTCGCCTGCCCAGACCTCAGCCGCGTCCGCTACCAGCGCCGGGTCCATGAGGCTGTGCAACTGGAGGACGGCACGAAAACGCGGGCGGGCGTCCGGATCGGCCTCCCCGTCCCCGGGCGCGGTCTCCGCCAGGCCCTGCGCCTCGACGCGCAGGGAGAGCCGCACGCCCGCGTCGTGCCCGGCGGCGACCTCGTCGGCCCAGGCGCGCTGTTCGGGCAGCCGGCGCGGCTCGGGGGCGGCGAAGGCGGGACCACCCGCGGCCAGGGCCGCGGCGGGGGAGCGCGGCAGCCCGTCGGCCACGGCGTCCAGGAAGGCGCGCACGAGCCGCTCCGGCTCGGGCAGCAGCAGCGGGTCGCTGTCCGGCAGGGGTACGGCGTGCGCGGCCGACGGCATCGCGGCGGCCAACTCCCGCACCCGGTGCAGGTCGTCCTGGGTGAGCGGGCCGACGCGCCAGGCGTCGTGATCGGTCGAGGTCAGCCCCGGCAGCAGTCGGCCGCGCGCAGCCAGTTGCAGTGCGAGCAACGCCGCGGCACCCCAGAACGCGGCCGACTCCTCGCCCCGCGCGGCGCGGGCGCGGGTGAGGGCAGGCAGAGCATCGCGTACGGCCAGGGTGGTGGCGCGTACGGTCGTGGTGGCGACTGCCGAGCCGTCCGCGACGACGATCGTCAGTTCCTCCACGACGCCCGAGGCGGCGAGGGGGTCGCCGTCCTGCTCGTCCGGCTGCCAGAAGGCGACACGTCCGGTCCGGGAGGGGTCTCCGGGAAGGAAGACCGCCGAGCAACGAGCCAGCCGGGCGATCTCGGTGGGGGTTGCGGCAGGGGGTGGTGTCACAGGGATGCGCATTCCTCAAATTTGACTAGTGGGCTCCGGAGCGCCCGAGGGTACAGGACGCGAACGGGCGATGAGGGCACCCGGCTTGTGATGCGCGTCATGCCGTCGGCCCGGGGGTGCACTCAACCCCCCTCTGCTGTTCGGGGGTTGTCCCCCGGCCGGTCAGGGTGGTGCCTCCATGGCCCTCACGGGCCCCCGGTCCGTACGTTTCCTGAGGTCGGTCAACAATCCCGCGGCCCGTCCGCGGCCGGCCGCTCGGCTTTCCGCCGGCCGTCCGTCGAAACTCTCCGGAGACCTCCATGCCTCAGGTCAGTGCCCTGCTCGCGGAACCCGCGGCGGGCAGCGATTTCGCCCCGCTCCTGCGCCGGATCCGCGCGGAGGGACTCCTCGAAAGACGGCGGGGCCGGTACGCGCTGACCATCGCCGCCAATGCGCTGGCCCTGGCCGCCACGGGCACCGGGATCGTCCTCACGGGCGACTCGTGGTGGACGTTGTTCCTGGCCGTGCCCATGGCGGTCTTCGGCGCCCGGACCGCCTTCGTGGGTCACGACAGCGGCCACTCCCAGATAGCGGGCACCCGGCGGACCCATCGCGTTCTCGGCCTCATCCATTCCGACCTGCTGCTCGGCATGAGTTACGCCTGGTGGAACGACAAACACCATCGTCACCACGCCAACCCCAACCACATCGACAAGGACCCGGACGTCGGCGTCGGCGCACTGGTCTGGACCCGGCGGCAGGCCGCGCAGCGCACAGGCTTCGCCCGCTGGCTCACTCGTCACCAGGCCCGGCTCTTCTTTCCGATGCTGCTTCTCGAAGGCATCAATCTGAAGGTTTCAAGCGTGCGGGACCTCAAACGGCAAGAGGCCGGAGAACGGCGAGTCGAAGCGACGCTCCTCATCCTGCATCTGGTGGGCTACCTGACACTGCTGCTGTCCTCCATGTCCTTCGGCAAGGCCCTCGCCTTCGCGCTCCTCCACCACGCCCTCTTCGGGCTCCACCTCGGCATGGTCTTCGCGCCCAACCACAAGGGCATGGAGATGCCGGACCCGCACGGAGAGCGGTGGGGACACCTGCGCCGTCAGGTCCTCACCTCACGCAATGTGCGCGGCGGCCCTCTGACCGACTGGTTCCTGGGCGGGTTGAACTACCAGATCGAGCATCATCTCTTTCCCAGCATGCCGCGCCCCCACCTCCGGCGCGCCCAGCCGATCGTCCGCGCGTACTGTCGAGCGGCCGGACTGTCGTACGCGGAAACCGGGCTCGTCGACTCCTACCGACAGGCGCTCGGCCACATGCACGACGTCGGTACTCCGCTGCGGACCGGGTGAAACAACGCGGCGGGTGGAACGGGACCCGCCGTTCGGCCGTCCGTCGAGCACCGAGGGGCCGACAGGTGATCACCGGCGCCGCCCGTGCGGAACCGGGCATGCGCCGGGGGAACGAGCCCGGATTTCAGGCGGCAGGCAACCCGAGAAGGGTCCGGGCCACGGTGCGCGGTGACTCATCGTGTTCACGAGCGAGCGCGATGACAGCCCGGCAGGCCAGTTCGTTCACCCCGAAGCTGAGGGCCTCCGGCGAAACCCAACGAGCCGCCTCCGCACCCCCGTCGAGATCGTTCTCGGCACATGCGGCCACATAAGTGGCCGCTGCCTCGAAGAGATTGCGCTGCCGATTCGGCGGCGGTGGCACAGGGGACGGCCGACGGACTTCTTCGAGGTGCTTGCGGAATTTATGGAACACGCGGATCACCTGCCCCGTGAGCGGCTTGTCCTGCGTCGTTCAAGTGTGCCCAGCCGAAGTGGAGTTGAACCTCCGGCGAATGCGGGGGAGAGCGCCCGGCGAAGCCGCTGAAACCGCGCCTCGCCGCATCCGCCGGAGTGCGCATGGCCGATTCGGCCCCGGTCAGCCCCGGCGGACGGCGAGCGCGAGGAAGCGGGTGTCCTCATCCGTGTAGGAGACGAGATCCCAGCCACCATCCGCCAGCAACGGGCGAAGACGGGGCTCCGCGCGTTGGTCCTCCGGCGTCAGCGCGCGGCCCTGGCGCGCCGCGAGCGCGGCGCGGCCGATGGGGTGGAAGAGCGCGAGCCGGCCGCCCGGCCGTACGACCCGGGCCAACTCCCGAAGGCCCTCCGTGGCATCGGCGAGATGAGCGATGAGCCCGGCCGCGAACACCGCGTCGACCGATCCGCCGCGTAGCGGCAGCCGGCCGGCGTCCGCGATCATCAGAAGGCCGTGGTGATGCCGACCGGCCCGGACGGCCGCGTTCAGCATCGCGGGGGTGAGGTCCGCGCCCAGCACCGCTCCACGCGGGCCGACGGCGGAACGCAGCGCCGACAGCGCCCGGCCCGTGCCGCACCCCGCGTCCAGCACCGTGTCGCCGTCGCGCAGGCCGAGGTCGGCGACAGCCGCGTCGTAGGCGGGCCCGTCCCCGGGGAACTTGGCGTCCCAGCCGTCGGCACGCGCTGTGAAGAATTCCCTCACCCGGGCCGGGTCGTTGCTCACGCGATGACTCCTTTTGGCCTGTCGTCGTCCACGCAGAGCGCCACGCGGCCGTCCCGGGCGAGGTTACGGCCCTTGACCGTGTTCTCTCCGGTATTGAAGGGGAGATCGTACCCGTCGAGCAGGAACCAAATGGGCGCGATGTGCGGACTGCCATCGGCGCGCACCGTGGAGAGTTTTCCGGTACGAGTGCCTTCGGAAAGGAAGGCCTGCCACTGTTCCTTGCTCATTTTTTGTGCCATGTCCTCATCTTGTGCCAACTGGCCAACAGGCGCGTGCCGACGGGGTGGGCGGGTTGCCGACGGGGCGCAGGTGAGCAAGGCTGGCACGGCAGTTACGGGGAAAACACGGAACGGGGAGGCGGGGCATTATGGCAATGGCCAAGGGACTCGACTGGCTGTTGGACGACCTGACCAAGCGGGTGGAGCAAATACGTCATGCGCTGGTGCTGTCCAATGACGGGCTGGTGACGGGCGCGAGTGCCGATCTCGAGCGAGAGGACGCGGAGCACCTGGCGGCGGTCGCGTCAGGGCTGCACAGCCTGGCGAGGGGGACAGGCCGTC
Source organism: Streptomyces sp. NPDC033229 (assembly GCF_055576875.1). Classification (NCBI taxonomy): domain Bacteria; kingdom Bacillati; phylum Actinomycetota; class Actinomycetes; order Kitasatosporales; family Streptomycetaceae; genus Streptomyces; species Streptomyces sp. NPDC033229. The sequence goes on from NZ_JBVIQR010000023.1 coordinate 110,011, forward strand.
ACTTCCGGGCGGGCAAGGTCCGTCAGACGATGGTCGAGTTCGATGAAGGCGTGCTGTTCGTGACGGCCGCGGGTGAGGGGAGTTGTCTGTGCGTCCTCGGTGACGCCGATGCCGACATCGGCCAAGTCGCCTATGAGATGACTCTGCTCGTCAACCGTGTCGGTGAGCACCTCAGCGTCGCGTCGCGCCAGCAGGACGGCAGGGGCGAGGCCCCCGGCCGTATTCGCTGACGTGCGACGACGCCCACCCCTCCCCGAGTCCGGACCGGAGTTATCCACAGGGTCGACGCGATGTCGCACCCCGCCACTATCGTCGTCACTGTCAGTGATGGACCGGTGGCGGGGAGGATGTCATGGCAGTGGGACAGTGCGAGGTGCGGGGCGCTACCGAGGAGAGCGTCGCGTTCGGCAGGGCGGCACGGGAGCTTGAGCTCAAGCCGCGCGAGTTCGAGCTGGCGGTCCAGCTCGGGGAGGTACGGACGGTGGCGTCCGGTCCCGGTCGACGGCGGAGGGTCAGCAGGGCGGAGATCGAAGGCCACCGCGGCGCCGACGGATTCCCTGAGGTACTGCGCTCACGGCTGTGGGTGGTCGGCACCGCCGAGGGCGCCGAACTGATGGGGATCAGCCCGGCCCGCTTCGGACGGCTCGCCCGGGGCGGCTGTTTCGCACCCGTGCGCTTCTACGTCAACCGGTACCGAGCCGTCGTCTGGCACTACCTGGCCGCGGATCTCGTGGACTTCGCCGACCGTAACCCCGAGCTCCTGACCGGCCGTACGCCTTCCCTCTTGCGCACGGCGCTGGAGGAGCGCGAGGACCGTCGCGGGCGGTCCTGGCGTGCCCGCAGGCTCGATCAGTTGCTGGCCCAGACGGATGACCCGTGGGAGCGGGCGGCGGTCACCGCGTCCGTGCTCACCCCCGAAGACCTGGCCGCCGCCGTGCCGGACCAGACCGAGCGGGCTCATGTGACCGCGCTGCGCCCGTCTCTCGTCCCCGCGCGGTCGGACGCGATGGCCGCCCACGAGGTGATCGAATCCGTGATCCTGGCGGAGGACCCGGATGAGATCGAGTGGCACCGGCACCGCCTGACCGCCGCGTTGACACAGGCCCGCGCGGTCCGACCCGCTCCCGCCCCGGAACTACGGCCCGGGTCGATCCTGTCGCCCACGGTGCCCGTGACCGGCCCCGAAGCTGTGGCGGGTAAGGAACCTGCGGCGGAGGCGAACGCCGTGGCGGCCGCGGAAGCCGCGACCATGACCACGCACGCCGAACCGGCCCGACCACGCGGGCTCTGGGATTGGTTGCGCCGCCGTACATGACGTGCTCCGCGCGCCCGCGGATTCCCCGGTGGCGGCTCACGTGACCTTGCGGAACAACCCCTCCTGCATCACCGAAACGACGAGCCGGCCCTCACGGTCGAAGATCTGCCCCCGGGCCAGGCCCCTGGCACCCGTCGCGATCGGCGACTCCTGTTGGTAGAGGAACCACTCATCGGCGCGGAACGGGCGGTGGAACCACATGGCGTGGTCGAGTGAAGCCATATCGAAGCCGCGCGGTCCCCAAAGCGGCTCGACCGGGATGCGCACCGCGTCCAGCAGCGTCATGTCGCTGGCGTAGGTGACAGCGCAGTTGTGGACCAGAGGGTCGTCGCCGAGCGGCCCCACCGTCCGCATCCACACGGCGCTGCGCGGCTGCGCTTCCGCGAGCTCCCGCGCCGTCCAGCGCAGCCGGTCCACGTACCGGATGTCGAAGGCCATCCGCCGCTCCATGTGGCGCAGGGCGCTCGGCAGCTCCCCGAGGTGCTCGCGGATCTCGTCCGCGAGCCGAGGCAACTCCTCGGGACCGGGCACCCCCGGCATCGCCACCTGATGCTCGAAGCCCGGCTCGGACTGATGGAAGGAGGCGGTGAGGTTGAAGATCGTACGGCCCTGTTGGACGGCCACCACGCGCCGCGTGGTGAAGGAACGTCCGTCGCGCACCCGTTCCACCTGGTACACGATCGGCACGCCGGGCCGCCCCGGTCGCAGGAAGTACGCGTGGAGGGAGTGGACAGGGCGTTCACCGTCGGTGGTCCGGCCGGCCGCGACCAGCGCCTGTCCCGCCACCTGCCCGCCGAACACGCGTTGGAGCGACTCGTCCGGGCTCCGGCCCCGGAAGATGTTCAGGTCGATCTGCTCCAGGTCGAGCAGATCGACCAACCGGTCGGCGGGACTGGACATCGGTGCTCCTTCGCTGCTTCCGGGGCGCGCCACGCGGGCGGCGCCTCGGAGGCTACAGCTGACCGACCTCCATCACCCGCACCACCGCGCGGCCCTCCTCGTCCGAGGCCGCGAGATCCACCTCCGCGGAGATGCCCCAGTCGTGGTCGCCGTTGGGGTCGGCGAAGGTCTGACGGACGCGCCACAGCCCGTCCTCCGGCTTCTCCTCGATCCGCAGCAGCTTCGGGCCGCGCGCATCGGGACCGGTGCCCAGGTCCTCGTACTCGTCCCAGTAGGCGTCCATGGCCTCACCCCAGCGGTCCGCGTCCCAGCCGGCCTCGGCGTCCATCTCCCCCAGCTCGCCGACCTTGTCCAGAGCCGCCAGCTCCACGCGGCGGAACATCGCGTTGCGTACCAGCACCCGGAACGCGCGCGCGTTGGCGGTGACCGGCTTGACCTGGTCGGCGCGCTCCTGGGCCTCCTCGGCGGTCTCGGTCTCGGGGTTGGCCAGCTGTTCCCACTCGTCCAGCAGGCTGGAGTCGACCTGGCGCACCATCTCGCCGAGCCAGGCGATCAGATCCTCGAAGTCGTCGGACTTGAGGTCGTCCGGGACGGTGTGGTCCAGCGCCTTGTAGGCGCCGGCGAGGTAGCGCAGCACGATGCCCTCGGTCCGCGCCAGGTCGTAGAAGGAGGTGAATTCGGTGAACGTCATCGCGCGCTCGTACATGTCACGGATGACCGACTTCGGCGAGAGCGGGTGGTCCCCGACCCATGGGTGGCTCTTGCGGTAGACGTCGTAGGCGTGGGACAGCAGCTCTTCCAAGGGCTTGGGGTAGGTGACGTCCATGAGCCGCTCCATGCGGTCCTCGTACTCGACGCCGTCCGCCTTCATCGCGGCGACCGCTTCGCCGCGCGCCTTGTTCTGCTGCGCCGCCAGGATCTGCCGCGGGTCGTCCAGCGTCGATTCCACCACCGAGACCATGTCCAGTGCGTACGAGGGCGACTCCGGGTCGAGAAGCTCGAAGGAGGCGAGCGCGAAGGTCGACAGCGGCTGGTTGAGCGCGAAGTCCGACTGAAGATCCACCGTCAGACGTACGATCCGGCCCTCGGCGTCGGGCTTGTCGAGCTGTTCGACGACACCGCCGTCCAGCAGCGAACGGTAGATCGCGATGGCCCGGCGGATGTGCCGCAGCTGATTCCTGCGGGGCTCGTGGTTGTCCTCCAGCAGACGGCGCATCGCCTCGAAGGCGTTGCCGGGTCGTGCGATGACCGACAGGAGCATGGTGTGCGTGACCCGGAAACGCGAGGTGAGCTGCTCGGGCTCCGAGACGATCAGCTTGTCGAAGGTGTTCTCGCCCCAGTTGACGAAGCCCTCGGGAGCCTTCTTACGGACCACCTTGCGGCGCTTCTTCGGGTCGTCGCCGGCCTTGGCCAGGGCCTTCTCGTTCTCGACCACGTGCTCGGGAGCCTGCGCCACCACGAAACCGGCCGTGTCGAAGCCGGCCCGCCCGGCGCGCCCCGCGATCTGGTGGAATTCCCGGGCCCGCAGCGTCCGCACCCGCTGGCCGTCGTACTTGGTGAGCGCGGTGAACAGCACGGTGCGGATCGGCACATTGACCCCCACGCCGAGCGTGTCCGTACCGCAGATGACCTTCAGCAGCCCCGCCTGCGCCAGCCGCTCCACCAGCCGCCGGTACTTCGGCAGCATCCCCGCATGGTGCACGCCGATACCGTGGCGCACATAACGCGAGAGGTTCCGGCCGAATTTGGTGGTGAAGCGGAAATTGCCGATCAGCTTGGCGATCTCGTCCTTCTCCTCGCGCGAGCACATGTTGATGCTCATCAGCGCCTGAGCCCGCTCCACGGCCGCCGCCTGCGTGAAATGCACGATGTACACCGGTGCCTGCCGGGTCTGCAGCAGCTCGGTCAGCGTCTCGGTCAGCGGCGTCGTCCGGTACTCGTAGGACAGCGGCACCGGCCGGGTCGCGGACCGGACCACCGACGTGGGCCGACCCGTGCGCCGGGTCAGGTCCTCCTCGAACCGGGACACATCACCGAGCGTCGCCGACATCAGAACGAACTGCGCCTGCGGCAGCTCCAGCAGCGGGATCTGCCACGCCCAGCCCCGGTCCGGCTCCGCGTAGAAGTGGAACTCGTCCATGACGACCTGGCCGATGTCGGCGTCCTTGCCGTCCCGCAGCGCGATGGAGGCGAGCACCTCGGCCGTGCAGCAGATGACGGGCGCGTCGGCGTTGACCGAGGCGTCACCCGTGAGCATGCCGACGTTCTCCGTGCCGAACAGCTTGCACAGGTCGAAGAACTTCTCCGAGACGAGAGCCTTGATGGGTGCGGTGTAGAAGGTCACCTGGTCGTTGGCGAGCGCGGTGAAGTGCGCGCCGGCGGCGACGAGGCTCTTGCCCGAGCCGGTGGGCGTGGACAGGATCACATTCGCCCCGGAGACCACCTCGATCAGCGCCTCCTCCTGCGCGGGGTACAGCGAGATGCCCCGCTCCTCGGCCCAGGTCGAGAAAGCTTCGAAGAGGGCATCGGGATCGGCATTGCTCGGCATCTGATCGATAAGGGTCACGCCTCCATACTGCCTGGCCCCGGGCCGGATCAGGGAACCGGCCGGTCGAACGGTGATCATCCGGGCGCTACGCTGAGTGGCCGACCGGGCGTCAGAAACGCGAGACGTCGTCAATCAGAGGGCCAATTGAGGTGGAACGACCATGATGGGACCGGCGCACTCGCTTTCCGGAGCCGCCGCCTGGCTGGGAGTGGGCGCCGCGGTGGCCGGGGCCGGCCACCCGATGCCCTGGCCGGTGCTCGTCGCCGGTGCGCTGATCTGCGCGGGGGCGGCGCTCGCCCCCGACCTCGACCACAAATCCGCCACGATATCCCGTGCGTTCGGTCCGATCTCGCGCTGGCTCTGCGAGATCATCGACAAGCTCTCGCACACCGTCTACAAAGCCACCAGGACACAGAGCGACCCCCGTCGCAACGGCGGCCATCGCACCCTCACCCACACCTGGCTGTGGGCGGTGCTGATAGGGGTGGGCACCTCGGCGCTTGCCATGACCGGTGGCCGCTGGGCCGTGCTCGCCATCCTCTTCGTCCACCTGGTCCTCGCAGTCGAGGGGCTTCTGTGGCGGATGGCCCGGACCTCCAGCGACGTCCTGGTCTGGCTGCTCGGCGCGACCAGCGCGTGGATCCTCGCCGGTGTCCTCAACGAGCCGGGCAACGGCGCCGGCTGGCTCTTCACCGACCCGGGCCAGGAATACATGTGGCTCGGTCTGCCGATAATCCTCGGCGCGCTCGTGCACGACATCGGGGACGCGCTCACCGTCTCGGGCTGCCCGATCCTGTGGCCCATCCCCATAGGCCGCAAGCGCTGGTACCCGCTCGGACCGCCGAAGGCCATGCGTTTCCGGGCCGGCAGCTGGGTGGAGTTGAAGGTGCTCATGCCCGCCTTCATGGTGCTCGGCGGGTTCGGTGGGCTCGGCGCCCTGGGATACATCTGACCGTCCCGGGGCACCGGCCTTGGCGCGGCTCCCCGGCCGTGTGGCCGAGGAGCCGCTTGATCACCACGTGGCTACTGGTGCCAGGACCGCCACAGCGCCGCGTATGCGCCATCGGCCGCGACCAGCTCGTCGTGGCTGCCCAGCTCGCTGATCCGGCCGTCCTCCGTCACCGCGATCACATCCGCGTCGTGCGCGGTGTGCAGCCGGTGCGCGATGGCCACGACCGTTCGGCCTTCGAGCACCTTCGCCAGCGACCGCTCCAGGTGCCGGGCCGCGCGCGGGTCCAGCAGCGAAGTCGCCTCGTCCAGCACCAGGGTGTGCGGATCGGCGAGGACCAGCCGGGCCAGCGCGATCTGCTGTGCCTGGGCCGGAGTGAGCGTCGCACTGCCCGACCCGACCTCCGTGTCGAGCCCCTCCTCCAGCGCTCGCGCCCAGCCGTCGGCGTCCACCGCGCCCAGCGCCGCCCACAGCTCTTCGTCCTCGGCCGTCGTACGGGCCAGCAGCAGGTTGTCGCGCAACGAGCCCACGAAGACGTGGTGCTCCTGGTTGACCAGAGCCACATGCCCGCGCACCCGCTCGGTGGGCATCCGGGCCAGTTCGGCGCCACCGAGCGTCACCGCACCGGAGCGTGGCGCGTAGATCCCCGCCAGCAGCCGGCCCAGGGTCGACTTGCCCGCACCGGACGGCCCGACCAGCGCCACCCGGGAGCCGGGCGGGACATCGAGGGACACGCCGTGCAGGACATCCCTGCCCGCCGAGTAGCCGAAGCGCACCTCGTCCGCCTTGACGTCCCGGCCCACCGGGCTCACCCGTTCGTCCGTGTCCTCCGGCTCGATCTCCCGGACCCCCACCAGCCGCGCCAGCGACACCTGGGCGACCTGCAGCTCGTCGTACCAGCGCAGAATCAACCCGACCGGATCGATGAGCATCTGGGCGAAGAGCGCTCCCGTTGTCAGCTGGCCGACCGAGATCCAGCCCTCCAGGACGAAGACGCCACCGATGATCAGCACCGAGCCGAACAGCAGGGCATGCGTCACATTGATCACCGGAAAGAGGACCGAGCGCAGCCACAGGGTGTAGCGCTCCCATTGCGTCCACTCGGAAATCCGCTGGTCGGAGAGAGCGACCCGGCGCTGCCCGAGCCGATGGGCCTCGATGGTCCGCCCCGCGTCCACGGTTTCCGCGAGGGACGCCGCGACCGCGGCGTACCCTGCGGCCTCGGAGCGGTAGGCGGCGGGTGCCCGCCGGAAGTACCAGCGGCAGCCGACGAGCAGCAACGGGAGCGCGACCAGCACACACAGCGCCAGCGGCGGAGCCGTCAAGGTCAGCGCGCCCAACAGCAACGCGACCCATACGAAGCCCACCGCCAGCTGGGGCACCGCCTCGCGCATGGCGTTGGCGAGCCGGTCGATGTCGGTGGTGATCCGCGACAGCAGGTCCCCGGTCCCCGCCCGCTCCAGCACACTCGGCGGCAGTGCCACCGACCGCACGAGGAAGTCCTCGCGCAGATCCGCCAGCATCCGCTCGCCCAGTACCGCCCCGCGCAACCGCACCATGCGCACGAACAGCGTCTGTACGGCCAGCGCGACCGCGAAGAGCGAGATGACGCGGCCCAAATGGAGATCGTCCTTGCCCGACGAGAGGTCCTCCACCAGCCCGCCCAACAGGTACGGTCCGACCATGGAGGCGATCACGGCGATCGCGTTGACCGACACCAGCAGGACGAACGCCTTCCGATGCCTGCGCAGCAGGCCGCTTACGTACGCCCGCACCGTCGCGGGCCTGCCGACCGGCAGAGTCGTCGCCGACTCCGGTGCTGCCGGGTCGTGCGCCGGTGGCGCCACGCCGATCATGCCGACTCCTCGATGTGCTCGGTCTTCTTCAGCTCTGCGAGCTCCGTGCCCAGCTCTTCGTCCGGCTCACGGCTGACGACGGCGCGGTACGCGGAGTCGTCCCGCAGCAGTGCGCGGTGCGTGCCCACCGCGGCGGCCCGGCCGTCGCGGACGAACACCACGCGGTCGGCCCGGTCGAGCAGCAGCGGGCTGGAGGAGAACACCACCGTGGTCCGCCCCTCCCGCAAGCTCCGCACTCCTTCCGCGATGCGTGCCTCCGTATGCGAGTCGACCGCCGAGGTCGGCTCGTCCAGCACCAGCACCTCGGGGTCGGTCACCAGCGACCTGGCCAACGCCAACCGCTGCCGCTGCCCGCCGGACAGCGAGCGGCCCCGCTCGGTGATCCGCGTCCGCATCGGGTCGCCGGAGTCGTCCACCGAGGCCTGGGCGAGGGCGGCCAGCACGTCCTCGCACTGCGCGGCGGCCAGCGCCGCGTCGGCGTCGACCGCCCCCGAGGACGGCACGTCCAGCAACTCCGCGAGGGTCCCGGACATCAGCACGGGGTCCTTGTCCTGGACGAGAACCGCGGCACGGGCCTCGTCCAGCGGCACCTCGTTCAGCGCCACCCCGCCGAGCAACGCCGACGGCACCCCCTCCACGCCCTCCGCAGCGTGTCCGCCCAGCCGGTCGGCGAGCCGTCCGGCGACGTCCGGATCGCCGCACACCACCGTGGTCAACAGACCGGCGGGAGCGAGAAGGCCGCTCTCGGGGTCGTACAGATCGCCGCTGAGCAGCACGCCCCGAGCCCCGTCGTCCGTCGAGGAATCGGTGCGCCGCAGGGCAAGGACCCGGGCGGCGCGCTGCGCGGACGGCCGCGAGAAGGAGTACGCCATGGCGATCTCCTCGAACTGTCGCAGCGGGAACAGCAGGAACGTCACGACGCCGTAGACCGTCACCAACTCGCCGACACCGATCCGGCCGTCCTGGGCCAGCCCGACCCCGTACCAGACCACCGCGATCAGCAGCAGCCCCGGCAGGGCCACCTGCACCGCCGCGATCAGCGCCCACATCCGGGCGCTGCGCACCGCCGCCTTGCGTACCTCTTGCGAGGCACGGCGGTAGCGGTTGAGGAACAGCTCCTCGCCGCCGATACCGCGCAGCACCCGCAAGCCCGCCACCGTGTCCGACGCCAGCTCGGTGGCCCGGCCCGCCTTCTCACGCTGCTCGTCGGCCCGCTTCGTCGCGTGCGGCAGCAGAGGCAGAACCGCCAGCGTCAGCACGGGCACACCGATCGCGATCACGACGCCGAGTGCGGGCTGGTAGATCACCAGAGCCACGCACACCGCGAGCGTCGTGACCGCCGCGGAGGCGAAGCGCGACAGGGCCTCCACAAACCAGCCGATCTTCTCGACATCGCCCGTCGATACGGCGACGACCTCGCCGGCCGCGACGCGCCGGGTCAGCGCCGACCCCAACTCGGCTGTCCTACGGGCCAGAAGCTGCTGCACTCGTGCGGCGGCCGTGATCCAGTTGGTCACCGCCGTGCGGTGCAGCATGGTGTCGCCCAGCGCGGTGAGTGCCCCGAGCAGCGCCATCAGACCGCCGGCCATCGCCAGACGGGCGCCGGACCGGTCGACGACGGCCTGCACCGCGAAGCCCACGGCCACGGGGAACACGGCCACCGCCGCCATGTGCAGAACGCCCCACAGCATGGCCTTCACTTGGCCGGACAGTTGATTCCGCCCGAGCCAGAGGAGGAAACGCGGACCTGATCGGACATCAGGGCTGCCGGGATCGGTATACGGAAGGTCGCGAATCTGCATGACGTCCCAGGGTCGGGGTGGCGTGCGGGAGAAGTGAAAGGTTCGCGTTCCAGGAGTGCTGAATTCAACTGGTTTTTCGCGCAGTCGACGGATCAGGCCAATCAGGCTCTGGCGCGCCGCGGTACGACGCGCTTCACTCCTGCCGCATGAGACCGAGACGACTGCTTCTCGCGCTGTGCGCCGCGGCCGTCGGCCTGACGTTGGGCGTGAGCCCCGCCGCGGCCGCGGAACCGCCCCCAGAGTTCGGCACCGACTGGCACGACCCGGTCACCGCCACGCCCCCCGTGGCCACCCCGGACACCACCTCGTGCAAAGTGACCGTCGCCCAGACCGAGTTCCGCGACTACACGCCCTACAAGAGCACCTACACGCCACCCAAAGGATGTGGCGACCGCTGGAACAAGGTCGTCCTGCGACTCGAAGGATCCGTCGCCGGACGGCAGTACGACCGCCTGGGCTACCTCCGAATAGGCGGTGTGGAGGTCCTGCGCACCTCCACGCCGGAACCCTCACCCGAGGGCATCGCCTGGAACATGGAAAAGGATGTCACCCGCTACGCGGCGACCCTCCGCTCCGATCAGCCTGTCGAGATGCTCATCGGCAACCTCGTGAACGACACCTACACCGGGGTCATCAAGGTCAAGGTGACTCTGACCTTCTACGCGGCCGAGGGCCGGGTGAGGCCGGCCGACACCCCGGACAAGGTCCTGACCCTGGACGGGGCGCGCACCGAGGGCGGCGTCCACGAAGGGCGTCTGACCACACCGCTCAACAGCGAGCGCATCGTGGCCGAGGTGTACGCCACGGGCTCCGGCGGAGGCTGTGAGGAGTTCTGGTACCTCACCGTTCCGGACGCGGCTCCCTATTCGTGCAAGGCCAAGGACGGTCCGTACCGGGAGGTGCGGGTCTCGGTGGACGGCCGGCTCGCCGGGATCGCCGCGCCCTTCCCGACCGTGTGGACCGGCGGCTGGTCCAACCCCTTCCTCTGGTACGTGATTCCCGGACCGCGCGCCTTCGACGTCCGGCCTGTGGAGTACGACCTCACGCCCTTCACCGGCCTGCTGAACGACGGCAGGCCGCACCGTGTCGCCATCTCGGTCGCCGGGGTACCCGAGGGGCAGAGCGGCTGGAGCACCCCCACCAACATCCTGGTCTGGCAGGACGCGAAAGCCACCCGCGTCACGGGCGCGCTCACCGCGCACAAGGCGGGGGACCTCGCCGACACCACGGAATACAAGCCGGGCGCGGAGCACCGTTTGACTTCCGAGGGCGGGCATTCCCTTACGGTCGCGGGCTACGTGGACACCTCGCACGGCCGGGTCACGACGACCGTCGCCCGGAAGGTCGCCGGTACCTCCGTCCACCGCTGGACCGACGGTGAGTCGACGGACGCGCTGCGGGCCCGTTGGAGCGACGACGAAACGGTGACGGTCGACGGTCGCGGCCCCGCGATCACGACCAGGGCCCAGCGCGCGTACAGCATGGACGGGGAGATCAGCGTCGGCACGGGGGACCGGCTGCGCACAGTGATGACCATGGGCGACCGGGCGGACACGGTCACGCTGCGTGGTCGGCAACGCGTGGGATGGTCGCGGCTGGATGACACCTACACGGGTGACGCGGCCTACAACCAGAACGTGCCGCGCGACCAGCGGCACGCGACGGGCGTTTCGCGTGAGCGCTACCGCTTGTACGGCCCGGGGGTCTGCTACGACCGCACCCTGGCCACGGCGCAGGGGGACCTGACGGAGGACCGGCAGGGCTGCTGACCGCCCGGCGGGGCGGGTTCGTGGGGCCGGAGCGCCCCCGCGGGCCCGCCCCTACGTGTTTGCCGGGCGATGTGCCCTCGCGCTCCTGCTGGCCGGTGTGTCAGCAGCCGCGCTCCGGGCCCGCCATGAGTTCGTCCAGCAGATTACCGAGCACCACGCGCTGTTCGGTGCTCAGCGGGGCGAGTATGTCCTCCACGGCTGTCCGCCGCGCCTCACGCAGCGCGCGCAGGGTCGACCGGCCCTGGTCGGTGATCTCGATCCGGATGACCCGGCGATTGGAGAGGTCAGGCACCCGGCGCACCGCGCCGTTGGCCTCCAGAGCGTCGACCAGCGTGGTGACCGCCCGGGGCACGACCTCGAGGCGCTGGGCAAGATCCGCCATGCGCGGTGGTTCCTCGTAGTGCGAGACGGTGCGGAGCAGCCGCGACTGGGCGGGCGTGATGCCGACCGGGTCGAGGTAACGCTTCTGCGCGCGGTGGAGCCGACGAGTGAGGCGCAGCAGCTGCTCGGCGAGCTGCCCGGACGTATCGGGAGCGGTCATGATCAACAGAATACCAGGACTTAGTACATTGTGAGCATAGGTAACAGTGAGCTATGCTCGGTGAACGGTGTTGGATCCACCTCGCTGCCCCGACCCCTCTGAAGGAGCCCATGCGTCACGACGAACCGGACTGGACGCCCCCGCCCGCAGACCCGGAGCAACCCGCGCAGCTGCGCCGTATCCTCCGTCTCTTCCGCCCCTATCGCGGTCGACTCGCCCTCGTCGGGCTGCTCGTCGCCGCCTCCTCGCTCGTCTCGGTGGCCTCGCCGTTCTTGCTGCGAGAGGTCCTCGACGTCGCCATTCCGGACGGCCGTACCGGCTTGCTGAGCCTGCTGGCTCTCGGCATGATCGTCGCAGCGGTCGTCAACAGCGTCTTCGGCGTTCTGCAGACCCTCCTCTCCACCACGGTCGGTCAGCGCGTCATGCACGATCTGCGGACCGCGGTCTACGGTCGGCTGCAGAGCATGCCGCTGGCCTTCTTCACCAGGACCCGCACCGGCGAGGTGCAGTCCCGCATCGCCAATGACATCGGTGGCATGCAGGCGACCGTCACGTCCACCGCCACCTCCCTGGTCTCCAACCTCACCAGCGTGGTTGCCACAGTCGTGGCGATGCTCGCCCTGGACTGGCGCCTGACCGTCGTCTCGCTCCTTCTCCTGCCGGTGTTCGTATGGATCAGCCGCCGCGTCGGCAGCGAGCGCAAGAAGATCACCTCCCAGCGTCAGAAACAGATGGCGGCCATGGCTGCCATGGTCACGGAATCGCTGTCCGTCAGCGGGATCCTTCTCGGCCGCACGATGGGCCGTGCCGACTCCCTGACCAAGGCCTTCGAGACAGAGTCGGAGCGGTTGGTCGGGCTCGAAGTGCGGGCGAACATGGCTGGGCGGTGGAAGATGTCCGTCATCGGCATCGTCATGGCCGCCATGCCCGCCGTCCTCTACTGGGCCGCCGGAATGGCCCTGCGGGCGGACGGGACCGACATCTCGATCGGTACGCTCGTCGCCTTCGTCTCCCTCCAGCAGGGCCTGTTCCGGCCCACGGTCGGCCTGCTGTCCACCGGTGTGCAGATGCAGGCCTCCCTGGCCCTCTTCCACCGCATCTTCGAGTACCTCGATCTGCCCGTGGACATCGCCGAGCCCGAGAAACCGGTGCGGCTGGACAAGATCCGTGGCGAGATCCGCTTCGACTCCGTCTCCTTCGCCTACGACCCCTCGACGGAGACGCTCTCGGGCATCGACCTCTCCATTCCGGCCGGAAGCAGCCTGGCCGTCGTGGGACCGACCGGCTCGGGCAAGAGCACGCTCAGCTATCTCGTCCCCCGGCTCTACGACGTCACCGGCGGCCGGGTGCTGATCGACGGGGTCGATGTCCGGGACCTCGACTTCGACACCCTCGCCCGTGCGGTCGGAGTGGTCTCGCAGGAGACCTATCTCTTCCATGCTTCCGTCGCCGACAATCTCCGCTTCGCCAAGCCCGATGCGACGGACGACGAGATCCGGGCCGCCGCGCGGGCGGCGCAGATCCACGACCACATCGCCTCCCTGCCCGATGGCTACGACACTCTCGTGGGAGAGCGCGGCTATCGCTTTTCCGGCGGTGAGAAGCAGCGTCTGGCGATAGCCCGGACCATCCTGCGCGACCCGCCCGTCCTCGTCCTGGACGAGGCGACCAGCGCGCTGGACACCCGTACCGAGTACGCCGTGCAGAAGGCCATCGACGCCTTGTCCGAGGGGCGGACGACGATCACCATCGCGCACCGACTCTCCACGATCCGTGATGCCGACCAGATCGTCGTCCTCGACGGCGGTCGTATCGCCGAGCGCGGCACCCACCAGGAACTCCTCGCGGGTGCGGGCCCCTACGCCGCGCTGGTCCGTCGCGACACACGGCTCACGGCGAGGGTCTGATCCCCGTCAGAGGGCATCGAGGTCGATGGCCTCGGCCATGATCCGGTAGCCGGCGTCGTTGGGGTGCTTGCGGTCACCACTGTCGTATGCCGGGTGAAGTACCTGGGGGTCGTCGGGCGAGGCCAGAGCCCGGTCGAAGTCGGCGACCCCGTCGTACTCACCGGAGGTGCGGATCCAGTCGTTGAGCGCGACGCGCTTCGCCTCGGCCGACGGAGTGTGGTACTCCGACCCCTTGAACGGCAGGATGGTCGCGCCGATGACCTTGACGCCACGGCTGTGAGCCCGCTCGATCAATTCCCGGTATCCGGCTGTCAACTCCGCCACCGTCACCTTCGGGTTGGGCTTGTACGTCGGCAGGTCCACCTCGCTGAAGCCGATGTCGTTGAGTCCTGCGAACACCACCACGGAGCGGACACCGGGCTTGTCGAGAACATCGCGTTCGAACCGGTCCACGGCCCGGTCGCCGTACCAGGCGGAGTCGTTGAGCATCAGGTTTCCACCGATCCCCGCGTTGACGACGGCCAGCGGCCGGCCCTCGGCGGCGAGGCGCTCAGCGAGCGCGTCGGGGTAGCGGCGGTTCGCCTCCACGGTGGACCCGTAGCCGTCCGTGATGGAGTCCCCGAAAGCCACCACCGCCTCGAAGGGGGTGGGGTTCCCCGACAGTTCGACGTCGGAGAGGTAGTACCAGGAATGGGTGACCTCGTCGAAACCCTCACCGTCGACGTCGGCCGTGCGGTCGCCCGTGGCGCGGTAGCTGTTGGCATACGCCTGCGAGTGGAACGTCGAGGGCCCGGTGGGCTCTTCGAAGTACAGGGTCACGGTCACCGAGTCGAACGGTTCCACCAGCAGTCCCGTCGCGTCGCCGACAGTCTCACCACCGACGGGGATCGTCACCGATGAAGCTCCGTCGAACGACAACTCCCGCATGGTGCCGGGGCGGGTGGCCGCGCCCTCGTCGGTCAGCGCGAGAGTCGCGGCACTGACGGTCAGCGGCTCGGTGCCGAAACGGTTCGACAGCCGGATGCGGGCCGCCGTGCCCCTTCCGGTGACGCGGACGATCTGGCGCACGGACTGCCGAGTGAACCCGGTCTCCGCCCAGTTCTCCTCGAAGCCGCTGCTCGGCCGCTGTACCGGTGCCGACCAACCGGCCGACCACAGGGTCGCCGTGTCCGCCCGGCTCTGGGACCGGCCCGGAGCCCGGCCGTGGGCCTCGCCGAGCGCCGAGGTCGTGATGTCGTGCTCCTGGACGGAGTGCTGTCCCTGAACGGTCATGATCAAGCCTTCCTCGCGTGATGTGCGGTGCTGAGGAAGAGCCTGCTACTCGAAGATCGCCCCACCCAGCCCTCTCCGCTTGGTACGCACCCGGTGCGTACCACTGGCAGGGTCACCTTCGGCATTCGACGGCGCGCGTCGCTCGTGCGGGCCGGCCTCCGAAGTCGTCGAGAACTCGGCCCGGATCGCGGCCGTATGCTCCCCGACGGCGGGCACCGGGCCCATGGCTGCTTCCCTGCCCCGTACCTCGACGGGCGGCAACAATCCGCGCAGCGGCCCCGTCGGCGAGCCGAAGTCACGCCAGCGCTCTCGTGCCGTCAACTGCGGATGGTCGGCGAACTCCCCGACGGTACGCAGGCGGGCGTTGGCGATGCCGGCGCCGTCGAGGAGCGCGAGGAGGCCGTCCGCCGTATGGCGGACGAAGACCGCCTCCATGACGGCCGTCAGTTCGTCGTCGTGTGACCGGCGCAGCGGATTGTCGGCGAAACGCGGGTCACGGATGAGCTCGGGCTGCCGCAGCACCTGTGAACAGAGGGCCACCCACTCGCGGTCGTTCTGCACGCTCAGGAACACGCGTGCGCCGTCGCCACACACGTAGTGCCCGTACGGGGAGATGGACGGGTGCCGGGCTCCGCTGCGGGTGATGGGCGCGCCTCCGTACGCCTGGGCGAAGTAGGGGTGACCCATCCACTCGGCGAGCGCGTCGAAGAGGGAGACGGACAGGGCCGAGCCCTGGCCTGTGCGTTCGCGTTCGTACAGCGCGGTCAGTATGCCCGTGTAGGCGTACATCCCACCGGCGATGTCCGCGATGGAGATGCCCGGACGGGCCGGGGCGTCGGGGCTGCCGGTGATCGACAGCAGTCCGGCCTCGCACTGAACCAGGAGGTCGTAGGCTTTCTTGTCGCGATAGGGGCCTTCGGGGCCGTATCCGGAGACATCGCAGGTGATCAAGCGCGGATCGCGGGCGCGCAGCGTCTCTGCACCGAGGCCCAGCCGGTCGGCCGCGCCGGGGCCGAGGTTCTGGATGAAGACGTCGGCGCGGGCCAGGAGCCGGTCGATCAGTGAGCGGTCCGTGGGGTCCTTGAGGTCGAGGGCTACGCTCTCCTTGCCGCGATTGATCCAGACGAAGTAGGCGGAGAGCCCTTTGACGCTCCGGTCGTACCCGCGGGCGAAGTCGCCCCGGCCCGGTCGTTCGATCTTGATCACGCGCGCGCCGAGGTCCGCGAGCTGACGCGTGGCGAAAGGCGCGGCGACGGCCTGCTCGAGGGCGACGACGGTGATGCCGTGCAGGGGCAGTTCCATCACTCCTCCTCTATCGGCGTGATCATATGACCGGGCCTGTGGACAGTTCACCACCCGCTGGTCCCGGGCCTTCTACTCTGGCGGTCATGGGATCAAAGAGACCACCGCCCAAGGGTCGTTGACGGAAAGTCCCGGCCGAAGCTATCGGGCCGGCCGTAGCCAGTAGGTGTAGCTGTATTCGCGGTCGGCGTGCAGCAGGTACCGCTCCAACGGCCGAGCCCCCCAGGAGTCGTTGCCGCCCACGCCCATCTGGCGGTGGTTGACGCTCAGGATCGTGTCGTCGCGCCACCTCATCTCATGCGGGTGTCGTGGACCTTCGAGGTCGAAAGGCGTGCAATGAAGAGCACTGATTTCCAAAAGGTTCCCGCCTTCCTCGGGTTCGGTCAGCACGGACAGGCCCGTCCCGTCCTGGGCGGTCAGCGAGGCGCTGCGCACATCCGTGACGTTGCCGAAGGCCTGAGGTCGCGCATACGGCACTACCGGCGTATCCGTCGAGCGGCTGTAGCGGCCTACGAACGCGCTGTCTCGGCGGTCCTGATAGTTCTCGTGCGGGCCGCGCCCGTACCACCCGAGCGTCCCGAAGCGGCCCGGCACGGTCAGCAGCGCGCCCACCACCGGCAGATGTGGGAGCCCTGGGCCCGGCGTGAGAGTGTGCTGGACGCGTACCTCGCCGTCACCGAGCACGGTGAAGACGGTCGTCCACCGGGAGGCGGCAGGCGCGGTGGGCAGGGTGGCGACGACGGTGAGGACCACCTCTGTGGGTGCGGGCTGCTCGACGTCGATCGAGGTGACCGTGCGCCTCGCCCCCGCGTCGCGCCACGTACGGGACGAGACCTGGGCGCCCCAGCCGATGTCGTTGTCGGTCGGCGCGCGCCAGAAGTTCGGGACCGGCCCCTCGATGAGCAGGGTCCGGCCGCGGGACCGATAGGTGCTGAGGGTACCCGCTGCCGCGTCCAGGACGAGTTCGAGATCGGGCCCCGTGACGGTCACCGCACGGGAGGTCCGGGCGACCCGGAGGGCGGGCAGTTCGGCCACATCGCGCCCGGTGGGTGCAGGGGAACGCCACGGCAGAGCCAGTTGCTCCGCGGCGACGATGTGACCGGCTTCGGCCCAACATGTCGCCTCGCGGAGGGCGAAGGAGACGTTGAGCCAGTACTCCGCGCCGGGCTCCGGTTTCTCGGGCCGCTCCCACGGCAGCCGGACGGTCGTCGACTCGCCCGCTCCGGCCCTGGGAGCAGCGAGCGTGCCGTGCTGGACGGGCTCACCGTCGCGGGTGACCTCCCACCGCAGGTCGTACGCCTCAAGCCCCGTGAACAGCTGGAGATTGGTTACCTTCACCGTCCCGGCAGCCAGGTCCGCGGCCGAGATCCGCACCGCCTGGTAGACCTTCTTCACCTCGTGCAGAGCCGGATGCGGGGCACGGTCCGCGGCGACGAAACCGTTACAGCTGAAGTTGCCGTCGTCGGGGTGGCCCGGATGCCAGTCGCCGCCGAAGGAAAGGTATGTGCGGCCGGGCTCTCCCGGCACCGGAAGACGCATCGCCTGGTCGGCGAAGTCCCAGATGAATCCGCCGTGCAGATTCGGGTGGGAGTCGATGACGTCCCAGTACTCCCGGAGATTTCCCGTGCTGTTGCCCATGGAGTGCGCGTACTCGCAGAGGATGTACGGCTTGGGGTTCTCGGACTTCCCGTACGCCTCGACGGCCGTCGGGTCGGCGTACATGCGCGACTCGACATCGGCGACCGCGTTCATGCCCTCGTAGTGCACGGGCCGGGACGGGTCGCGCTCGTGCACCCAGTCCGCCATGACCTGGAAGTTTTCGCCTTGGCCGGCCTCGTTGCCCAGCGACCAGGCCACGACGCACGGATGGTTCTTGTCGCGCTCCACCATGCTGCGGAGCCGGTCGACACAGGCGTCGGTCCACTCGGGGAGGCTCGCGGGCAGCACGTCGCGCAGATCGTGCGTCTCCAGGTTGGCCTCGTCGATCACATACAGGCCGTACTCGTCGCACAGTTCCAGCCAGCGCGGATGGTTGGGATAGTGCGAGGTACGGACAGCGTTGATGTTGTGCTGCTTCATGATGCGGATGTCCTCGACCATCCGCTGTTCGGGGACCGCTTGGCCGTGGTCGGGGTCCCACTCATGGCGGTTGACCCCGCGGAAGACGAGGGGCCTGCCATTGACCGTCAGCTCACCGGGACCGTAGCCAAGGGAGCGGAAGCCGACGCGGACGCGCCGGATGTCGATGGTGTCACCCTGCGCGTCGGTCAGCTCCAGGGTCAGGACATACAGGGAGGGTTGTTCGGCCGACCACAGCGAGGGCCGGGTGACCCGGGCACTCAGCTCGACGGCCGCCTCATCGGACTCGTCGAAGCGGGCGGGTACGGACCGGGACAGTACGGCAAAGCCCCCGGCGTCGTGCAGGGTGGCCCGGACTCGGTGGTCGTCGGGGTGCAGCTCGGGACCCGTGGACCGCAGTGTCGCGGAGACCTTGAGGTCCGCGTCTCGGACGTCGTGGTCCAGCTCGGTACGGACGAACAGGTCGTGCACGTGCACGCGGGGGACGGAGTAGAGATACACGTCCCGGAAGATGCCGGACACGTCGATCATGTCCTGGTCCTCCAGCCAACTCCCGTTGCACCAGCGGTGGACCTCGACGGCCAGGGTGTTCTCTCCTGGGCGCAGACAGGGGCTCACGTCGAATTCGGCGGGCGTGTAGCTGTCCTCGCTGTAGCCGACCCGCCGGCCGTTGACCCAGACGAAGAACGCGGATTTGACGCCCTGGAAGGAGATCACGACGCGGCGCCCGGCCCAGTCGAGCGGAACGGTGAAGGTACGGCGGTAGGAGCCGAGAGGGTTGAAGCCGGTGGGCACGCGCGGGGGAGTGGGCTGCTCATAGCCGACCCACGGGTACCGGACGTTGAGGTAGACCGGTTCCGGATAGCCCTGCATCTCCCAGTTGCCGGGCACGGTGATGTGGTCCCAGCCGCTGTCGTCGAAGTCGTCCTCGGCGATCCCCGTCGGGCACTCGGCGGGGTTCGGGGACCAGTGGAATCGCCAGACGCCGTTGAGCGATCGGTAGTACGGCGAGTCGGCGGAGTCGCCGGCGAGGGCGGAACGGAGATCGGCGAAGGGGATGAGACGGGCACGGGCGGGCTCCCGATTCACCTGGAAGGTCTCGGGGCCGGTCTGCCATTCCTCACCCGTGATGGCCGGGAGGGGGCAGTTCGAGGAGTTCGATCGTCGTGCGCGCATACGTCAGCTCCAGGGAGGGACGTCGGGAGAAGAGGACGCGGGGACGGGACACGGCAGCGACATACGGGGGAAATCCGCCGAAGAGCACGAAGGGCCAGGATCGGACAGGACGCCCGCGCCCCACAAGGCCCGTGCCCGCCGCGGCTCACATCGACCGGGGATCCCGCTCGGACTCAATCGGTCGTCGCAACACCGGCTTCTTTAGTTGAGGATAGGTGTTCGTTGAGGGCTTCGGCGGGTGTCTTCCATCCGAGGGTTTTG
>NZ_JBVIQR010000024.1:0-36327 GCF_055576875.1 Streptomyces sp. NPDC033229
CCGCCTACGCGCCCGAGCTCAACCCGGTCGAAGGTATCTGGTCACTCCTGCGACGCGGCTTCACCGCAAACGTCGCCTTCACCAGCGCGGACCACCTCGCCCGCACCGTGCGGCACGGGCTCCGCAAGATCCAGTACCGGCCCGCCCTCCTTGAAGGCTGCCTCACCGAGACAGGGCTCACCCCGAACCCCAGATAACTCACTGCGACAACACGAGTTCAGTCTCAGTAGTCAGACCGGACACCCCGGCGTCAGCCTCGGTAGCGCCGAACCGGACGGCATAGATGTCTCCGGTCTGCTTCCCGCCGGTACCGGTTGCCAGCGGCAGCACGTCGGCCCCGTCCAGCTTCTGACCGGCGTCCAGGAGTGGGATCCCCTTCCATATGGTGGCGCGCTTCCCCGCGATCTCAGCCGTCAGGAGTTCGCCACCGCCGAGACGACGGAAGCCTGATTCGATCCTGGCCCGGATCGCGGCGTTCATGTACAGCGCCCCATCCGCCCCAGTGATGCCGCGCACCTGTGCAATCAAGGCATCCAACGCATCGAAGAAGTCATGGCCGTTGGTGACCGGTCCTGCTCCCTTGGCGTCAAGGACCTGACTGCCCAGCAAGCGCTTACGCAGTCCGTCGAACCCCTTCGGGTTCACCTCCACGTCCCCATTGAAGAACTGGTCGGCGAAGTGGACCGATGCGGCCTTGACCTTCATGGCGGTCTGGATGGCCCGCTGGTCGTTCAGGTTGCCCCGGGTCTGGACGATGAACTTGTCAACGTCCGCGTCACCACCCAGGATGGCCAGGGTCTCGATCCGCTGGTTCAGCGTCCCGGTGCTCTCCGGGTACGCCTCGTTCACTGCCCGGAAGGACACCCCGGGAAGGGTTGATTCCTCGTTGTACCGGTAGGCGTTGCCTGCCACCTGTATCAAGGGAAGTCGGTCCAGGATCGGGGACTCTTGGACGAACGTCTCGATGACGCCGCGCTGCAATTGGTCAAGGGAAAGCTTCGCGGATTCGGCAAGGGTAAGAGACATAGGATTCCTCCTTTGAGGGCGCCCGCAATCAATAATCAAGTGAGCGCAGATTGATTTCTAATGGTCGACATGGCCCGCAGAAACGACCTAATGAGCCATGCGAGTTTTTTGCCTCCCTGCCGCTCGGGCGTGGGACGAGATGGGGGTACCCCCCTGGTCAGAAGGGCGGACGCTCCAGCGATTCGCGCCGCGAGCGAGCCTCAGCAGCGAACCCGCCCGGCTGATGCCGCGCTGTCTCCCGGTTGTGACAGCCGACGCACAGCGGACGCAGATGCTTAGCCGCATCCGGGTTCGCCTCGCCCCGTGCGAGCAACTCACGTCGACTCTGCGGGAAGTGGTCCGCCACGTTCGCCGAACTGCCGCACAGCACGCACCACGGGTTCCGGTAGAGGTAGGCCCTGCGGATGCGCTGCCAGCGGGTGTCATAGACGGCGCCACCACGCGAGGCACGGTCCGCGTTGGCCTCACGCTCATGAGCGGCACAGCGTCCGCCGGCCCGGGTCAGCTCGGGGCACCCGGGGGTACTGCAAGGGGGGGCGGGGTCTGCGGGGCATGGGGGATCACCTCCTAGTAGGGGGACTGTCAGCGGCGGCTAGACTCATCGCGGATCGTCTGGCAGGAGGTGAACATGGACGACGAAATGACCCCGCTGAACCGGCAGGCCCAGCTTTTCCTTGTGAATTCATACGAGGAGGCGATGAGTCTTACCGTGCGCGATGAGGCACACAGATACCCGACGGGCATTATTTGGCACACGGCGGGATCTGGAAAGTCCAATACCATGGCGGTATTGGCGCAGAGCTTCTGGCAATCACTAGAGGCGACTGCACGTACCGCCGCGCATGAGACCGCGCAAAGTAGACTTCTAGCGGCAGGTGAGCGCTTGCGTTCTGCCTCTACGAGTGGTGAAAAGCGAGCCGCTGCACGTGATTTCCTTGCTGCGTTGGCGGACTTGATCTCGCTGTTGTTGCGCTTCCTTGTTGGCATCCTGCTGCTTTTGCTGTCGCGTGCAGTGAGCTGCACTGATGCCGACGAGTTGTCGGACTGGAAGCCTGAGCCAATCGAGGTTTCGCCACAGATCAAACCCAGAGGCCCCAACACAACCTTCCCCGTGTCGACTTACCGGGGCGGGCGCCATCGCAGCGCGCTGGGGAGCGCCGTACTAGCTGCCTGAGTGACCCGCCGACCGTTCAAGGTCGGAAGGCTCATACGCCGTGTTCAACCTGCCGGAAACGGCCCCGTGGGGTGCCGTGCTGGTCGTTGTCGTACTCGTCATCATCGTCGCCGGAGTGACTGCCCTCGCGCGCATCCTGTGGCCTCAGAACTCTCGTGACCGTAAGGAACTTTGGCAAGAGTGGTGGCGCCGCGGACGGTAACCCCACGGACGGAAACGCGTAAGACCCACCGGGCGAGGGCGACCACGCTGGCAGTCCTCGCCTGCCCCAGCCCCCCGTCAACAGATGAACGCATGATCATCCGTGTGGTTGGCATTCGCCCAGCCCGCATGCGGGCTGGGCAGACCGCCGAGTGAAATCAGGGGAGACAACAACTCCCCAACTTGCGACCAGTGAGGGGGCATTCCATGCTCACACCGATCACCGGCTATGTCCTCGGTCTCACGGTCACGGCCGCGAAGGCCCTGATTGGCCTCCTGTCCGGTTCTACCTGATCGAGCACCCTTGGGCGGTTCGGCGAGGCGGTGGCACGGACGGCGGAGCGGTTGCACGTTGCCGTCCGTGTCGATCTCTCCGAGTGTGAAAGACAAAGGCTCGGGCGCATCACGCTGCACGTGCGCCCCCTGTGCTCCGTCACCGTGGGTTAGGTCACGCTTAACAGTGGGTGCCGGGGGGGGGCACACCGGGGTCATGACCCAAGTGACCGAGAACGCGAAACCCCCGCAGGTAGAGATCCGTTGGGGCGGCTTCCACCTGACCGTGCAACGCATCCCCGGATGGCTCGTCGCCCTGATCACCACCGCCGGCGGGGCAGCGGGAACGTGGTGGGCACAGCGCTAAGCCGCGCTTCCGAACTCCGTTGCGGTCTTGAGCCCGTGGCACCCGTGGCACAACACCTGAACATTGCTGTCTATGTCCTCGCCACCGAGGGACAGCGGGCGTACATGGTCCACGTCCACCCCGTCCGCGGGGAAGTCGGCGAGGCACCAGTCACACCACGCGGTCCCCTTCTCCCGCACTCGCCGGCGGAGACGAGCGGCAGCAGCGTGCCGGTTCGCCCGTCGCTTGCCCCGTGCTCGTCGGGTGTGGACAGTGGCCCGCCCCTCGTACTCCGTGTGATGTGTTTTGCAGCGCCCCCGGTGTGTTGCGGGCTCGGTGCAGTCAATACAGCTCATCTCAGCCCCCGTGTTCGTTGTCTTGATGCACGTTGTTGCCCGGGAGCGTCCTCATGCCCTGGGGCACCGTTCCCATGGGGATCGGCATGTTGCTCATCCGGTCACTCCTGAGTACCCGCCCCCGGATTCGAACCGGGAACACCGCGGGTCTAGGCCGCGTGCCTCTGCCGTTGGGCTAGGCGGGCTGGTGGTGCTGCGTGCCCACCCCGGGACTCGAACCCGGAACTCTGCGGCCTGTCTCCCCGAGTGGGGCCGGTTCCGCGCACCTCTACCGATTGGGCCAGGTGGGCTCAATCCCCCTCGCAGTCTGCGTGGACCGACCAGGGGGGCACGTGCGGACGGAATCACACCGTCTCCTCAGCCGTGTTCGGAACGCCCCGCCGGACGCCCCTACTAGGGCTGTGTGCATCTACACACCACAGACGTGAGTACGTGGGGCCCGAACCGGCGAGGTGCCGATCCGGGCAACGTGGGGGGCCGTACGGGCTTCCAACCCCGTTCGGCTCACTCGCTCGACGAGTGGGTTACTGATGGGCGGTACAGCCCCCCGCCTGCGTTGCCTCACGACCCCCGCAGACCGCCCCGAGTAACGCGGGGCGCGTGATGCACGGGCAACGCTGACTTCCAAGAGTCGGGCACTCAGTCCGCCGGATTCCCCCGTTGGGTGGGTGCGCGGTAACCCGCTCTCACTGCGTAGTAGGGAGCAACGGATTTCCGCACCTGCCCGGGAACCAGGACCGTTGCCGATCACTCTTCCGGGCTGTAGTGGAGGGCGAGGGTTTCCCGCCGGCCCGTGCAGGCCGTTGCCCCACTCCTTCCCCGGTAGTGGAGGGCGGAGGTTTCCCACGGTGCCCACTGGTGATGCGGTGCCGTTTGGGACGCCATTCTCTCTTCTTTACTACTTTTTCTATGTGTTCTAAAAAAACCGCCATAACCGTCACTTCGGCACCTCTCGGCCCGCTGTACGGCAGTCCGGCCCGTGCCCGGAGCCAGCAAGGCCCCGAGAAAAGGCCCGTACGCCCACCTGCGGGCAAGGCAGACCCCCGGACAACTGATGCCTCAGTCATCCGGGGGTTCGCGGTCCTGTGGCGGGCTGTTATGCGGCGGGGGCTAGTACGTCCTGGTGGAGTCGCAGACTGGCGCCCTGCGTGGGGACATGCTCCGACGCGTTCTCCCTCTCGACGTCCTCAGCGGTAGTCGCGATCTCTTCAATACAGGGGTCAAGGTCTCCGGTAATGGTGAATTCGACCCGCCGCAGATCGAGCGTCCGCCACCCGCCGCGGGCGCCACGCTTGACCATGAGTCGTGCCCCTGCATCCACCAGCATGGTGCGCTTGCCTGCGGTGTCAGTCTCGTTCCACTCGTCGGCGTACGTGCGCCCCGTGGGCACTGCCTCACGTCGGGACTCAGTCTTCTCCCGGGACTCCAGCTCGCCCAGGCGTGCTTCCAGTGCGTCCGCGCGGCGCTGCCAGGCAGTCATCCCCGCCTTGGACTTCCTGCGGTCCTTCTGCTGATCGTGCTCTTCCATCTCTGCAACGGTGGCGTCAATCTCGGGCTGTGGGTCGTAGCCGGGTATCTCGGTGACGCGGACGATCTGCACCGGACCCGCAGCTTTCAGGAACTCGGCGGCGACGTAGTCGTCCACCCAGTCAGCACGGACTGTCGACGGGGCCTTGCAGTGCGCCCCGTACTTGTAGGACGAGCACTTGTAATACCCCTGGTTGAGGTACATGCGCGAGTCGCACCCCGCACAGTGGATGACGCGCAGCAGCAGCGCAGTGGAGTCCTTACGCTCCGGGGCCCTTTCAGCGATCGGCTTCGCGGTGAGCAGTGCCCCGACCTGGTCGAACTCTTCGCGGGTAAGGATCGAAGTCTCGGCCGCCATGACGGGCGCGCCCTGGTCGTCGCGGACCGGCGCCCCCTTGTGCATCTTCCACCCCATGATGGCTGGGTTGATCAGCATCTTTTCGATCGTCTGAGCGCGCCACTGTGCTGGCCGCTCCTTCGGCTCGTCGGTGTCCGCGTCGGCCTTGTTCTTCTTGCGGGCCTGGTACGCCTTCCAGTGCTCGGATGGGGACAGGACACCATCGGTATTGAGCATCTGCGCGATGGAGTGCTTGGTCTTCCCGGAGATCAGTGCAGTAATGATGCGCTCGATGACGTGCACGGCGAGAGCGTCAGGGACCAGGGTCCAGCCGACTCCGCCGTGTTCCTTTGGCATAGGGGCGGGCAGGTAGCCGTACGGGGGCCGACCGCCGCCGCGCCACCGAAGCGCCATTTTCCGCATAGCTGCCTGTGCCCCGGTGACGCGGTCGCTGATGCTCTGCGCCTCTACCTGCGCCGCAAAGGCGAGCATCATCATCATGAGCTCGGAGGTGGGGCCCATCGGGTTGCGGAAGTCGAACACCAGCCGACCCCCGCCGATGCCTTCGGCGAAGACGAGCATCTTGCGGTGTTCGCGAGCCCACTTTGCGAGCTCGTGCATGTCGCCCATGGACCGGATGGCACGGTCAAAGCGCCACCACACCAGCGCATCGAACCCGTCGGGTTGGGCGAGCCACCCGCCGAGCTGCGGGCGGTCAAAGGGGCCGACCTTGGACGCGGACACGTCCAGGTCCACGGCTTCGCGGACCGCGTCGCCCTCGCCGAAGTCGATTCCGAGTGCTGCCGCGGCTATGTCGTCGGCTTCACGCTGCCGCTCGGGGCTGGTCGTCTCATCAGTGCGGACCGAGAGCCGGATGCACCGGACGCCGCGCAGGGTCTCGGTGAATACAGTGCCTGCGGTCGGGTTGCTCTTCTCCATATGCTCTGTGGAGAGCAGAGGTTTCCCGGACCGCTTGACCTGCGACGATGCCACCATGGGCGAACCACTCCAGAATTACCACTCTGGAGCATCGGGGCTTCCCGAACCGGGCTCTGCCCGGACCCGGTCCTCAATCGCCGGACGGGCTGGAGTTGGTGTGGCTGATATCAGCCGGCGCGCCCGTCACCACCGCCGCCACCGTCATGCCCCGCGCGAACGCGCCCTCTTCCGCCAGCGTGGTCAGGCCGTGCAGGGCCTTCGCCACGTACAGCCGTTCCAGAGGGAGGCCGTGGCGGGTGGTGAAGTCGTCGGCGAAGGCGGCCAGCTCGGGGGTGACCCTCGCGTAGCCGCCGCCGTGGAAGCGGTCGTCCAGACGCCAGTCGCCGCGCCGGGCGCCGAAGGCCTCCGTCTGGAGCCGCTCGACCTCCGCTTCGAGGAAGCCGCCCTTGAGTACGGGGAAGCCGATGGCCCGCTGGCCCTCGGCCAGCCCGGCGGCGAGACCGGCGAGGGTGCCGCCCGTGCCGCAGGCGACCCCGACCACGTCCGCGACACCCCGCAGTTCCTGGCCGAGCGCGGCACAGCCGCGCGCGGCCGCGGCGTTGCTGCCGCCCTCGGGGACCACGAGGCACTCGTCGGCGGTCAGCCCCGCCCGTGCCGTCACCCGGGCCAGCACCTCGGGTTCCGCCTTTCGGCGGTACGTGGCGCGGTCGACGAACACCAGCCGCATCCCGTCCGCCGCGCAGCGCGCGAGGGACGGGTTGAGCGGACGGTCCGCCAGCTCGTCGCCGCGGACGACGCCGACGGTGGCGAGGCCGAGGAGGCGGCCGGCGGCCGCGGTCGCCCTCAGATGGTTGGAGTACGCACCGCCGAACGTGAGCAGCGTGTGCCGTCCGGACGTGGCGGCGGCGCCCAGGTTCGGCTCCAGCTTCCGCCACTTGTTGCCCGGCAGCTCGGGGTGTATCAGGTCGTCCCGCTTGAGCAGCAGCCGCAGCCCGCGACGGGCGAACCGCTCGTCCCGCAGCTCTTCGAGCGGGGACGGCAGCCGTGGGTCCAGGGCGGCGAGTGCGGCGGGGCCACGGGGGAGGTCGCTGGTCACACCCCCATTGTCACCTCGGGCGGCTACTTGAGCCGGTCGTGGATCCGGGCCCGCAGCGCGTCCATCGCGAAGCCCTTGGGGTCGATCTTGCCGAGCCGCCACTCCTTGTGGCCGATGACGGACCGCTCGGTCCACCCGTGGTGGCGGCAGATCGCGGCGGCCGCCCGCTCGATGCCCTCCATCTGCTCCTCGGGCCAGGTGTCCCGCCCGTCGCCGAGGTTCACGCACTCGAAGCCGTAGAAGTGGACGTTGCCGTCGGTGTCGGCCGCGCGGACCGGTGGCAGCCGCTTCTCGGCGATCACGGCCCGCAGCACGTCGCCGTCACCCCGTCCGGCGTGGTTGGCGCGCCCGTGGCCGACGAGATGGACCGTGCCGTCGTCGGCGATGACGCCGTGGCAGAGTGGGCCGGGCAGTTCGGAGTGGCCCTCCCAGCACAACTTCACGCTCTTGGTGGTGCCGGTGGTGGCCGTGTGGTGGATCATCACTCCATGGACCGGCCCCCAGGCGCCGTGCCCGGCGCGATTGTGGGTGCGCCAGCCGTCGACCTCGACGACGCGGACGCCTTCCGCTCTGAGTCTGCTGAGAAACGTTCCCGCGGACATGGGTGAGGCCATGACCGCCTCCTTGCCGGGTCTGTGACGTACGCCGACCGCGCACGACTGTATGACCCCCTTGTACCCAAAAGTTCGCAGCTGGGCCGGGCGTTCGGATATCGTGCGAGCCGATCCGGCCTCAGGCTGAAAAGCGTGTTGTCGGTGCGGGGCGGGGCCGAAAGGGACCCGTTCGGGGACGACCGGAACAGAAGGCGCGCAGCAGTGGACTACCAGGCCGTACTCGAAGAGGTCGCCGACTTCGCGCGCCCGCTGGTCGGCCGCGGGCAGGTGGCCGATTACATCCCGGCTCTGGCCGGGGTGGACACCGGTCACTTCGGGATGGCCGTCGCCGACGTCGACGGCGGTGTCTACGGCGTGGGGGACTGGGAGCGGCCGTTCTCGGTGCAGTCCATCTCCAAGGCGTTCGGCCTGGCGCTCGTGCTCGCCGAGGGCGGCGAGAAGATCTGGGAGCGGGTCGGCACGGAACCGTCCGGAAACCCGTTCAACTCCCTGGTGCAGCTCGAATACGAGAACGGCATTCCGCGCAATCCGTTCATCAACGCGGGCGCCCTCGTCGTCACCGACCGGCTCCAGACGCTGACCGGGGACGCCAGCACGACGCTGCTGGAGTTCCTGCGCGCGGAGAGCGGCAACCCGTCCGTCTCCTTCGACCCGTCCGTGGCCGCGTCCGAGTCCGAGCACGGCGACCGCAACGCGGCCCTCGCGCACTTCATGGCCAGCTACGGCAACCTCGACAACCCCGTGCCGGCTGTCCTGGAGCACTACTTCTGGCAGTGCTCCATCGAGATGAGCTGCCGCGATCTCGCCCTGGCGGGCGGCTTCCTGGCCCGGCACGGCCTGCGCGCCGACGGCACGCGGCTGCTGCCGCGCCGGGAGGCCAAGCAGGTCAACGCCGTCATGCTGACCTGCGGGACGTACGACGCCGCCGGCGACTTCGCCTACCGCGTGGGCCTGCCCGGCAAGAGCGGCGTGGGCGGCGGCATCATCGCGGTGATACCGGGCCGCTGCACGCTGTGCGTCTGGAGCCCCGGCCTCGACACCCGCGGCAATTCCGTCGCGGGCGTGGCGGCGCTGGACCACTTCACCACTTTGACCGGGTGGTCGGTGTTCTGAGGGCGGGCCGTGGCATCGGCCGGGGGTCCGGGGGTTGCCCCCGGGGGAGCGCAGCACGACTCTCACCGGGTGGTCGGTGTTCTGAAGGACCGCTTCGGCGGCGGGCGGGCTGGCGGGGTGCCGGTCCGTGCGCCATCGTTGATCCCCGGAGGTGGTGCCCCCATGGAGCACGAGCTGCGTGCCGAGTACGAGGACGGCAACGCGCCGCAGGACTCGGACGCGAAGGTCAAGAACTGGCACGTCGTCCGCATGGAGGACTCCACGGCGATGTGCGGCCGTGAACTGTCCCCGGCCGCGGCCACCCGTTCCACGGACGACTGGGGCGCGGGCAAGGTGCCGATTTGTCACTCGTGCGGAGCGTTGTTCCTCCGGGAGTCGCCGTAGCGGATGTCCGGGAGTTCTCGGCTGCGGGCCGTCGGTGCCGCCTGCGGCGGTAGCGCCCTTCGGGCGCGTCCTCAAACGCCGGACGGGCTTGATGTGGCCGCTACGGGCAGCGGACGACCTGACCGGCGTACGACAGGTTGCCGCCGAAGCCGAACAGCAGGACGGGCGCGCCCGAGGCGATCTCGCCGCGCTCCACCAGCTTGGACAGGGCGAGCGGGATGCTCGCGGCCGAGGTGTTGCCGGACTCGGTCACATCGGTGGCGATCACCGCGTTGACCGCGCCGATCTTCCGCGCGACCGGCTCGATGATCCGCAGGTTGGCCTGGTGCAGGACGACCGCCGCCAGCTCCTCCGGCGCGACCCCGGCCCGCTCGCACACCTTCCGGGCGATCGGCGGCAGCTGGGTCGTGGCCCAGCGGTAGACGGACTGGCCCTCCTGGGCGAACCGGGAGGGGGTGCCCTCGATCCGGACGGCGTGCCCCATCTCGGGCACCGAGCCCCAGACGACCGGGCCGATGCCCGGCTCCGCGGCGGCGGTCACCACGGCCGCGCCCGCGCCGTCGCCGACCAGGACGCAGGTGGTGCGGTCGGTCCAGTCCGCCACGTCGGTGAACTTCTCGACGCCGACGACGAGGGCGTTGACCGAGGACCCGGCGCGGATGGCGTGGTCCGCGGTGGCCAGGGCGTGCGGGAAGCCGGCGCAGACGACGTTGATGTCCATGACGGCGGGCGCGGTGAGCCCCAGCCGGGCGGCGACACGGGCGGCCGTGTTCGGGCTGCGGTCCACGGCGGTGCAGGTGGCGACGAGCACGAGATCGATGTCCGCGGGCTCCAGACCGCTGTTCGCGAGGGCCTTGGCCGCGGCTTCGGCGGCCATCGAGGCCACCGTTTCGTCGGGCTCGGCGATCCGGCGGGTGCGGATGCCGACGCGGGAGCGGATCCATTCGTCGCTGGTGTCGACCATGGCGGCCAGGTCGTCGTTGGTCAGCACCCTGGCGGGCTGGTAGTGGCCGAGGGCGAGTACGCGTGACCCGGTCATCGGTCCTCCTGCGCGAGCGACGGTAGTACGGATGACACAGTCTTGACGCTGGAGCGTTGCGGGCGGGTGTGTGATCCGCCAATGTTCGGGCTCGATAACTGGCACAACCGGCAGGGCCCGGCCGTGTATGCGGCCGGGCCCTGCGGTGGTGTGCGGATCGTTGTGCGAACCGTTACCGGGCGGTGTCAGCGCAGCGAGAGCGCCGTGCGGAGGGTGCCGAAGAGCTGGGTCTGGTCGGTGACGCCGAGGACGCGCTGGGCCTGCGGGCCCTGGGCCGCGATGCGGACCTGGGTGCCGGTGTGCTCCTGCGCCTGGCCCGGGGTGTTGGTGGAGTAGTTCACCTTGAGCTGCTGGCCCTCGTTGGTGACGAGGGTGGAGGACAGCCCGGGCGGGGTGGCCTCCAGCGGCACGATCTGGCTGGTGTGGCCGTGATCGGCGGTGGTGACGACCAGGGTGTCGGGGTGCTTCGCGGCGTAGGCACGGGCGACCTTCACCGCGCGGTCGAGGGCCGCGGTCTCGCCGATCTGGCCGCACGGGTCGGCGGCGTGGTCACGCTTGTCGATCGAGGCGCCCTCGACCTGGAGGAAGAAGCCGGGCTTCTTGCCCTTGCCGCTCTGCTTGGCCTCCAGCAGCTGGAGTGCCTTGCGGGTCTGCTCGTCCAGGCCCGGGGTACCGGCCTTGCGCTCGGGGTTGTCCGTCACGCAGCGCTGCGGCTCGGTGCCGCCCTGGGCGGCGGCCTTGCCGGTCCACTCGACGGGGACGTTGCCCGGGGCGAAGAGACCGAGGACGGGCTTGCCGGCGCGGGCGTTCTGCAGGCCCTTGTCGTCGGTGACGACCTGGTAGCCGAGCTTCTTGGCCTGCTCGGTGACGGTCAGCCCCTGGTAGCGGCCCTCGGTGATCTTCTGGTCGAAGCGGGCCTTGCCGCCGCCCAGCAGTACGTCCACCTTGTGGTTCACGCTCTGCTCGGCGATCGAGCCCGGGCCGCCCTTGGCGATCGTGTCGTTCGGGCACGCCTTCATGTCGGCCGGGCCCGCGCAGCTGCGGTCGGTGGCGTGGGAGGCGAGGACCGCGGGGGTGGCGTCGGTCAGCTCGGCGGTGGTGACGCTGCCGGTGGCGAGGCCGTTGCGCTGGGCCAGCTCCAGGATCGTCGTCATGGGCTTGTCCGTGCCGGGCGTCTTGGATATCCGGCCGTTGACGGTCTTGTGCCCGGTCGCCCAGCCGGTGCCGCTGGCCGCGGAGTCGGTGACGTAGTCCGGCTTGCCGTTCTTGTCGACGGAGTACGTGGTGTACGAGCCGGTCATCGGGAACTTGTCCATGTTCAGCCGGCCGGCCGCGCCCACGGTGTAGTCGCGGGCCAGGGTGATCTCCGAGTCGCCCATGCCGTCACCGATGAGCAGGATGACGTTCTTGGCCTTCTGCTTGCCGCTCTGGGCGGCGATCGGCGACGGGGCGCCCGACGTGTCGTCCGGCCCGGACGCGGCGGCGGTGGCCGGCACCGCGACACCGGCGACGAGCAGTGCGGCGGCGCTCCAGGCGAGACGGCGCCGGTACGGACGAGAACCCATGGTTTTTCCTCCTAGCTGCGCCGGGCGGGACTGCCCGGCGGAAGGAAGCTCACCAGGGGCGGGTGTACCGAAGGGGACGCCCAGGTGAAGTGAAGATCACCGGCGGCTGTCGGCGGGGCTCCCCGGGGCGGCGGCGGTCTCACCCGACGCGTCGGTTCCGGGGGCGTCGACCCCGTCGGACCTCATCGCCTTGGCCTCGCTCTTGAGGATGCGCATGGATTTGCCGAGCGCGCGGGCGGTGTCCGGCAGCTTCTTGGAGCCGAACAGGACCACCACCGCGAGGACGACGACGAGTATGTGCCAGGGCTCCAGGGCGTTGCGCAGCATCGGCGGCCCCACCTTCCTTGTGTGTCATATGCGGCGTGCGTCATATGCAGCGAAATATGCAGAGAATCCGCCCTCACCATACTTGCTAGATTGCGCAACTGGACAACCATATGGCCCGGTGGGCCGTCTAGGTCGGTGAACCAGTACGGACCGGGGGAGTGGATGAGGGCACGGATATGACGGGCACCCGAGGCAAGCCGACGCACCGGACGCGGAGGGTCACCTCCGTCGGGGTGGCGTTCCTGGTACTGCTGGCCGCGGGTGTCGGATGGCTCTACCTCCGGCTGAACGGCAACATCGACGTGTTCGACACCGACGGCCTGTCCCGCGACCGGCCCGGCGCCGGCGCGTCCGGGCAGAACGTCCTCGTCATCGGCTCGGACTCGCGCTCCGGCGGCAACAGCGGGCTCGGCGGCGGGGAGGGTGACGTCGGCCGCTCGGACACGGCGTTCCTGCTGCACGTCTACGGCGACCGCGAGCACGCCGTCGCCGTCTCCATCCCCCGCGACACCCTGCTGGAGATCCCGCCGTGCAAGCTGCCCGACGGCAGTTGGACGGCGCCGCGCACCAACGCGATGTTCAACTCGGCCTTCTCGGTGGGGGAGTCGGCCAAGGGCAACCCCGCCTGCACCCAGAACACCGTCGAGAAGCTCACCGGGCTGCGCGTGGACCACACGGTCGTCGTCGACTTCGAGGGCTTCTCCGCGATGACCTCCGCGGTGGGCGGCGTCCAGGTGTGCGTGCCGAAGGACGTCTACGAGGGCGACCTCGACCCGAACCGCGGCGCCCGCGGCGAGCTGCTCTTCCGCAAGGGTGCGCAGAGCGTCTCCGGGCAGAAGGCGCTGGACTACGTGCGGGTGCGGCACGGCATCGGCGACGGCTCCGACATCGGCCGTATCCAGCGACAGCAGGCGTTCGTCGCCGCCATGATCAAGAAGGTGCGGTCGCAGGGATTCAGCCCCGGCACGCTGCTGCCGCTGGCGGACGCGGCCACCAAGTCGATGACCGTCGACCCCGGGCTCGGCTCGGCCGACAAGCTGTTCTCCTTCGCGATGTCGCTGAAGAAGATCGACCTGCACGACATCAAGTTCATCACCGTGCCCTGGCGCTACGCGGGCAACCGCGTCGCCCTCGTCCAGCCCGAGGCCGACGCGCTGTGGGCCTCGCTGCGGGCCGACCGCACGCTCGACGGCAGGAACGCGGAGAACAAGCAGGTGGGTGAGAAGGCCGCAACGCCCGGCCCGTCCCCCTCGCAGCCGGTCTCGGGCGGGGGTGTCAGCGTCTCCGTCGCCAACGGCACCACCGTGGGCGGCCTCGCCGCCCGCGCGGCCGCCACGCTCAAGGAGCACGGGTTCACCGTCGCGGACACCTCCACCGCCCGCGCCCGGGACCAGCGCCTCACCGTGATCGAGTTCGGCCCCGGCGAGGCCGGGCACGCGCGGAACCTGGCCCGGCTCTTCCCCGGCGCCTTCGTCCGGGGAACAGCCGTCAAGGGCCTCGCGGTCACCGTCGGCCACGACTTCGCCGAAGCGCCCACCGGGCCGCCCGCCGCCCCGGCACCCCCCGCCGACGCGACGCCCGGCCCGGTGCCCTCCGACGTCGCCGGTACCGCGCGGTCGGCCGACGACGATCCGTGCGCCAACCTCTCGTATGGCTGACGGCCGCGGGGGCACACGAGGCCGGGGGATACGGGGGAACAGAGTGCCTGATTGATCCGTTTTCGTGGTAGACGCTGAGTGAGCCGACGCCTATGCGAAGTGTGCGAAGTGTGCCGGCATGTGCCCGATCCGTATGTGATGAGTGCCAGTGAGTCATTGCCGTACAGCCCGTCTCTCCCGTGCCCCGCTCTCTTGTCCGAGGAGAACCGCCATGTCCGCCACCCCACGGGCGCTGCCCAGGCCGCTGCTGGCCCTGCTCGTCGCCCTCTTCGCGTTGGCCGGTGCGGGACTCTTCGCCCCGGCGGCGCACGCCGCCACGGGGGTGGACACCGTGGCGGAGGCCCTGAAGAAGAGCCCGGTCTATGTCGACCCCCGGGTGTCCGCGCAGCTCCCGGCGGCCGACGCCGAGGCGCTGGCGAAGAAGATCAAGGACGCGGACAGGCCGGTCTTCGTCGCGGTCCTGCCGGACAACGCGGACTTCCCCCGAGCAACCGTCATCCAGGACCTGCGGACCAAGGTCGGCATCGCCGGCGTCTACGCCGTCCACCTCGGTGACAAGGCGTTCAGCGCCAAGGCCGACCGTTCGGTGATGTCCCGCAACGCCGTCACCAACCTCGTCGGCTCCGTCCAGCGGTCCGGCGGTGACACCACGACCATGCTGAACGGCTTCGTCGACCAGGCCGACCGGGTCGCCAGGGGCCACGCGCCCGACGCCTGGGGCGCCGGATCCGACGGCGTCGGCACGGCCGGGCTGATCACGGGCGGCGCGGTCGTCGTCGCCGGCGGCGCGGGCGCGTACGCCCTCTACCGGCGTAACAAGAAGAGGAGGGAGGCCCGCGAGCGCGCGGAGCTCGACGCCCTGCGGGTCGTGGTCGACGAGGACATCACCGCCTTCGGCGAGGAGCTGGACCGGCTCGACTTCTCCCCTGGCGAGGCCGGTGCCGACGACGCGATGCGCGCCGACTACGAGCGGGCCCTCGACGCGTACGAGGACGCCAAGTCCAAGATGGCGGCGGCGGGCAAGCCGGAGGACGTCAAGGGCGTCACCGAGTCCCTGGACAACGGCCGGTTCGCCCTGGCCACCCTCGCCGCGCGCCGCACCGGCGCCCCGCTGCCCGAGCGTCGCATGCCCTGCTTCTTCGACCCGCGCCACGGCCCGTCCGTCTCCGACGTCGAGTGGGCGCCCCCGGGCAGCGCGTCCCGGACCGTACCGGCCTGCGCCGCCGACGCGGCCCGGCTCGCCGACGGCGAGGAGCCGATGTCCCGCACCGTCCAGACCGCGAACGGTCCCCAGCCGTACTGGAACGCGGGCCCTGCCTACGCCCCCTGGGCGGGCGGGTACTTCGGCGGCGGACTGCTGCCGGGCCTGCTCATGGGCACGATGCTCGGCAGCATGATGAGCGGCCCCGCCTACGCGTCCTCGGGCGACGGCGGCGGGGGACCGGAAGGCGGCGACTACACCGGCTCGGACTACAACCCGGACGACTTCAGCGGCGGCTTCGGGGACGGCGGCGGCGGCTTCGGGGACGGGGGAGGGTTCGGAGGCGGCGACTTCTGACCTCCGGTCGGGGCCTGGTCCGTCCGGGCGGTCCTCGGCCGCGGGCCGTCCGGCCGCCGGCGGCAGCGAGCGCCCTGCGGGCGCGTCCTCAAACGCCGGACGGGCTGGATGTGGCTGAGCTCCGCCACAACAAGCCCGTCCGGCGATTGAGGACACCGCCGCGCAGCGGTGGTGCGCCAGCTACGGCCGCAGGGGCCGGCACACCTGCCCGAGGGCCGGCTGCGAGCCGACTGGCCGCCTGCGGCGGTGGGCGCCGATGTCGCTGAGCTCAGCAGATTCCAGCCCGTCCGGCGTTTGAGGACACCGCCGCGCAGCGGTGGTGCGCCAGCTACGGCCCGCAGGGGTCGGCACACCTGCCCGAGAGTCGGCTGCGGAGCCGTCCGGCCGCCTGCGGCGGCGGGCGTCCTGCGGGCGCGTCCTCAAACGCCGGACGGGCTTGGTCGGCGCGCCCTCGCAGCCGCCAACAGCAACCCGTACACCACCAGCACGAGCGCCAACAGCCCGTAATACAGCGGCGGCAGCGGTGTCATGGACAGCGGCGGGCCCAGCGGGGACAGCGGCAGCAGCAGACCGACCACCGCCAGCGCCGTCGTCGCCAGCCGGATCGGCCCCGGTACCCGGCCCTCGGCCGCGTGCCAGCCCGACCGCAACAGCAGCATCACCAGTGCCTGCGTCAGCAGGTTCTCCGTGAACCAGCCCGCGTGGAAGGCGGACTGCGCCTCCCCTTCCCCCACCGACCGCAGGGCCAGCGCCAGCACCCCGAACGTGGCCAGGTCCGCGACGGCGTTGAGCAGCCCGAAACCCGACACGAAGCGCAGCAGCGCGCGCGGCCGCAGCAGCGCCGGGCGCAGCTCGGCGCCCGGTCCGGGGCGGTCGAAGGCGAGCGCCAGCTGCGCGGCGTCGAAGCACAGGTTCTGCACCAGCACCTGCGCCGGGAGCATCGGCAGGAACGGCAGCAGCAGCCCGGCCACCAGCATCGCGATGACATTGCCGACGTTGGACGACAGGGCGATCCGCAGATAGGCGGCGATATTGCCGGTGCTGCGCCGCCCGGCGACGATCGCCCGGTCGAGGGCCGTGAGGTCCTTCGACGCCAGCACCACATCGGCCGCGTCCCGCACCACGTCCACCCCGTCGCGCGGACAGATCCCCACATCGGCGGCGACCGTCGCGGCCAGGTCGTTGACCCCGTCGCCGAGGAACCCGGTGGTGTGGCCGGCGGCCCGCAGCGCCCGGACGACCCGGGCCTTGTGCTCGGGCACGCACCGCGCGAAGACGGTGGTGCGCGCGGCGAGGCGGGCCAGCTCCGCATCGGCCAGGGCGTCGATCCGCTCGCCGGTGACCACCTCGCCCGGGGCCAGCCCCAGCTCACGGCAGACGCGGGCGGCGGTGCCCGGGTGATCGCCGGTGAGGACCTTCACGTCCACCCCGTGGCGGGCGAGGACGCCGAGCGCCTCGGCGGCGGAGGGCGCGAGCGCGTCGCTCAGCGCGACGAAGCCGACGAAGTCCAGATCCCGTTCGTCGGCCGGGGTGTACGGGCGGCTACGGGCCGGGCGCGTGGCGCGGGCGACGGCGAGCACGCGCAGGCCCTCGGCGGCCAGCTCCCCGGCGCGGCGGGCGAGCCGCTCCCGCCCGTCGGCGCCGAGTTCCGCACCGGCCGCCCGGGCACAGCGGTCCAGGACGTCCTCGGGCGCGCCCTTGACGACGAGGATGTGGCGGGCCGCCAGAGCGAACCGGGAATCGCCCGACGGGCGCACCACGGCGGTCGACAGCCGTCGGCCGGGCCCGCAGGGCACAGCGTCGATCCCCTCGAATTCCTCGAGTTCCTCACCCCGGCCGCCGTCCGGCGTGCCCTCCTCGGCCGCGTCGAGGATCGCCTCGTCCAGGGCATCGGGCACGGGCAGCTCGGAGAGGTGCAGGGTCCACAGGGCGTTGACGGCGGCCCAGCGCAGCACCTCGGGGTCCGCACTCCCGTCCGGGCCCTCGCAGAGCGCGAGGACGGGCCGGTCCTCGGTGAGGGTCCCGGTCTTGTCGACGCACAGCACGTCGACGGCGCCGAGGTCGTGCAGCGCGGGCAGCCGTCTGACGATCACCTCCCCGTCGCGCGCGAGCAGCGCGGCGCCGCGTGCCAGCGCGGTCGTCACGACGACCGGCAGCATCTCCGGCGTCAGGCCCACCGCCACCGCCACGGCGAACGGCAGCGTCTCCAGCCCCCGGCCGCGCATCAGGGCGCTCACGATCAGCACGAGCGGCGCGGTGAGCAGCGTGAACCGGATGAGCGTCCACGCGATGCGGTTCACCGAGCGGTCGAACGGGCTCGGCGGCCGGGTCCGCCCCTGCCCGCGCCCGCCGGTGCGGGGCAGGGCACCGGACAGCACGGTGTCGGCCCCGGTGGCGACGACCACACCGCTGCCACTGCCGGAGACGACGCTGCTGCCCTGGAAACAGAGATGGGGGTGGCCGAGGGTGAACGCGCGGGGTCCGCCGTCCCCCGACCCGTCGGCCGGGCGGTCGGCGTCCACGGACTTCCCCACCGGCGCCGACTCGCCCGTCAGGGGCGCCTCGTGCACGGTGAGGGCCGTGGTGCGCAGCAGGCGCAGGTCGGCGGGGACCACGTCGCCCGGGGCGAGGAGGACCACATCGCCCGGCACGAGCTGGTCGACCGGCAGCTCGCGGGTCAGTGGCGGCGCGGCAGCCGTGGCCCGGCGGCGGACGGTCGCCGTGGTGGCGAGCAGATCGCGGAGCGCGGCCGCACTGCGGTCGGCGCGGTGCTCGCCCGTGGTGCGCAGAACGCAGCTGACCAGGACCAGGACGGCGATGACGCAGGCCGTCCCCCACGCGGCCACGGCCGCCGAGACCAGACCGAGGACGAGGAGCACGGCGGTGAAGGGATCACGCGGGCTGCGGGCGAAACGGAGCGGCCAGGAGTCCGGGCGCCGCCCGGGGAAGGTGTTCTCACCGTGCCGGACGAGCCGCTCCTCGGCCTGTTCCTCCACCAGCCCGCGCGGCCCGCTCTCCAGCGCGCGCAGCACTTCCAGCGTTGTGCCGTCCGCACCGCGCACGGCCGCCGTACGGGCCTCAGGCGCCCAGGCCACGAAGGCGTCCGGCCCGGGCACCGGTGTGCGAACCGGCGCTCTCGGCCCTGCGGTCGGCGAGCTGGCCGACCATGAGCCGGACGATCGTCACCACATCCGGGTCGTCCACGAGATACACCACGCGGCGCCCCTCGCGCCGGGACCGCACCAGCCCCGCGAGCTTGAGCTTCGCCAGGTGCTGGCTGATGGCGGGCAGCGCGCCGCCCACCCGCTCGGCGAGCCCGCTCACATCGCTCTCGCCCTGGGCCAGCGCCCAGACCAGGTGCAGCCGGGCGGAGGACGCGAGCAGCCCGAACGCGGCGGCGGCCTCGGCCAGCACCTCCGGCGACGGATCGCCCGACGGATCGACCGACGGGTCGTCGAAGCCCCCTTCGAAGCTCTCGAAGCTCCCGGCGCCTGCGGCCACTGTCTGATCTCCCGTCCCTCTCGGGCATCGCGCCCGGGAAGGACCAGTCTAGGCACCCCGACCGGGGGCAATGGGCTGACATGCGCCCGTCGCGACTGGGCAGACCTAACACGAGGAAACCGGCTGTAAAGGGGAAGTCGTGGAAATCTCCGGCGTTATCAGTGCGATTGTGATCGGCATCATCATCGGCGTCCTGGGCCGGCTGGTGGTCCCGGGGCGACAGCACATCGGTGTGCTGTGGACGATCGCCGTCGGCATCGTCGCCGCCTTCGTCGGTGCCTACCTCGCCCATCTGCTGGGCGTGGGCGACACCAAGGGCGTGGACTGGATCAAGTGGCTCATCCAGATCGCGCTGGCCGCGCTGGGCGTGTACGCCCTGGACCGCAGCAAGTCCCGTGCCTGACCGCTCCTGACCTCTACGGATCGGCGCTCCCCGTGCTGCCCTGAGCTCTGCCCTCCGCCGCGCCCGCCACGGCCGGCTCCGGCGGGGCTCAGGGCAGCTTGCCGTCGTAGTCCGGCAGCTTGAAGGTCCGCTCCGCGTGACCGCCCACCAGATCGGTGGTGTTGTTCCCGATGTTGGCGATGATCGTGTACCCCTTCGCCTCGATCTCCGCCCGCTTCGCGGTCTTGTACGTGCTCACGCCCTGGAAGAGGTCCGGGAGGTGGCGCACGTACACCCCGCTGACCGGGTAGCCGACCGCGCGGAGGTTGTAGGCGGTGACGGACTCGACGATGCCGGGCCGCGCGGTGACGAAGAAGACGGCGGCGCCGCGCTCGTGGGCGTAACGGGTCAGCTCCAGGACCGACGTGATGGCCGGGGTCGGGAACGTCGTCCAGTGGAAGTCGGTCTCCAGCGAGCTGTTGTCGATGTCGAGGACGATGGCCTGCTTCCGGCCGCGCGGGTCGCGGGTGCGCTCGGTGACGTAGGGGCGCGCCTCGTCGATGACGGCCTTCACGTCGCGCTGCCAGGTGTCGTAGTCGACGCCCTTGAGCCCGGCGGTGCCGGAGGTCCGTGCGGTGGCGGCGTTCCCGGTGGTGCTCGTGGTGGCGTTCCCAGTAGTGGCCTGGGCGGGGGCGGCCTGGGCGGGGGCGGAGGCGAGGGTCGCGCCCAGGGCCAGGGAGGTGACGGCCGTGGTGACGGCGGCGCGGCGGGCCCGGATCGATGCGGTCATGCGTGGCATGTTCACGTTCGGCGGTGGCCGGAAGGGAAAGGTGAACCGACCGGCGGGTAACGGTTGGCTTCCCTGTCCTGTCCCTCTGGCCTCTTCCTTCGTCTGCCCGTCTCTCTCGTCTCACCCGACCCGTTCATCCTGTCCGCCCCGAGACTCTCGACGGCCCCTCAACTTACTTCGCGAATCCTCCCATTCCGTTAATTCTGCCTCCGGCGAAACTGATAGGCATGCCTGCGTTGGGGTCGGGTAGGCGGACCTCAGCCAATACACGGACCTGGGGAGGACGACGTGACCATCACGGCATCTGCGACAGAGCTTTCTGCGGCTGCTACGCAGCGGTCCGAAGAAGCGGTCGGGGGGCTGCCGTATATCGAGGACGCGACCGCTGTGGCCCCGCGCGACGCCCGGGATCTGTCAAAAATCTTCTTCGACCGGCTCCAGGAGCTCGAAGAGGGTACGCACGAATACCAGTACGCGCGGAACACCCTGATCGAAATCAATCTGTCGCTCGTGCGCTTCGCGGCGTCGCGCTTCCGCAGCCGTGGTGACCAGATGGAGGACATCGTCCAGGTCGGCACCATAGGTCTGATCAAGGCGATCGACCGGTTCGACCTGGCACGTGAGGTGGAGTTCACCACCTTCGCCGTCCCCTACATCGTGGGCGAGATCAAGCGCCACTTCCGGGACACGAGCTGGTCCGTCCACGTGCCCCGCCGACTTCAGGAACTGCGCGTCGACCTCGCCAAGGCCACCGGTGAGCTCTCCCAGACCCTCGATCACGCACCGACCGCCGCCGAGCTGGCCGAGTACCTCGGGCTGAGCCAGGAAGAGGTCGTCGAGGGGATAGTCGCCAGCAACGGCTACACCGCCGGGTCGATCGACGCCCCCGTGGACGAGGGCTCCGAACAGTCCGGCGCCACCTACGCCGACCGGCTCGGCGAGCTGGACCCCGCCCTGGAGGGCGTGGAGAACGTGCACGCGCTCAAGCCGCTGATCGCCAATCTGGGCGAACGCGACCGGGAGATCCTGCGCATGCGCTTCGGCGGCGAGATGACGCAGTCGGAGATCGGTGCCGAGCTGGGCATCTC
The DNA here is from genome assembly GCF_055576875.1 of Streptomyces sp. NPDC033229. Lineage (NCBI taxonomy): Bacteria > Bacillati > Actinomycetota > Actinomycetes > Kitasatosporales > Streptomycetaceae > Streptomyces > Streptomyces sp. NPDC033229. Next base: position 21,295 of record NZ_JBVIQR010000024.1, read on the forward strand.
GCAGATGCATGTGTCGCGGCTGCTGGCCCGCATTCTGACGAAGCTGCGGGCGGGACTGCTGGAGCGGGTGTAGCGACTGGGGGAGGGGACGGGTTCGTCTGACTTCGGCTGACGGGGCAGGAACCGGCTTGAACGGCCGGTCCGCTCCGTCGGCCACCCCCTCGTGCCACCCGCCCTTCTCGCTCGTGCCGGTCGTACCAGCGTCCCGGTCGTACCAGCGTCCCGTCAGCCGCCTGTCAGCCGACCAAGGTCAGCCGACGACCAAGGTCAGCCCACCGAGCCCGCCGACAGTGCCGTGGCCGACGGCCCTGTCGGTGTCGGCACGGACGGTGCGGGCTGCAGCCATGTGGCCCGCACCGTCTTGCCCTCCGGGCGCTGGTCCACCTCCACCCGGGTGGCCAGCCGCTCCACCATGTGCCAGCCGAACCCGCCGCCGCCGGTGAGGCTCGGCGCGCGCGGCTCCGGCGGCCGGGGGCTGGCGTCGGCGATCTCCACTACGAGGAGGCCTCTGGCGGCCCGTACGCACAGCCGCCACCAGCCGTCCGTGTGCCGGATGGCGTTGGCGACCAGCTCGGAGACAACGAGCACGACGGCCTCGAGGTCGGCCCACGGGCAGTGCCGGGCCAGGAACTCCGCCGTCGCGTGGCGGGCCCCGGCGGCGTCCCCCTCGGGGGATTCGATGACAACCATCTGGCGGCTCCTTCTCGGTCCACCCGGACGCTTACCCAGCGATCAGCGGCTCATTACCGCGCATCGGTACGGGCCGTCCACCGGCCATACGTGTGACGGCCACCTCACACCCGTACGGCCGGCCGCGCCGCCCTCGCGGCGGCCGTCGTCACCAGCGCCCCAGCCGCCAGCAGGCCGCCCAGCCACAGCGCGCCGGACAGCGAGACCGTGTCCACGGCCCGCCCGCCCAGCAGCGCCCCCAGCGAGATCGCCACGTTGAACACCGCCACGAACAGCGCCGAGGCCGTCTCCCGCGCCCCGGGCGCGGCCGCCAGCAGCCAGCTCTGCGTGCTGACGGACACCCCTCCGTAGGCCAGCCCCCACACGACCATCAGCACGGCCGCTCCCACCGTGCCGCCTCCGGCGACCGTCACCGCGGGCATCACCAGACCCAGCACCGCGGAGATCACCACCAGGACCGTGCGGGGGCCGCGCACGACCGCCGCCCCGGCGAGGAAGTTCCCGGCCACGCCGGCGACTCCGTAGGCCAGCAGCAACGCGGTGATCAGCCCGGCGTCGGTCCCCGGCACCCGCTCCAGCACGGGCCGTACGAAGGTGTATCCGGCGAAGTGACCGGTCACCAGCAGCAGGATGACGAGCAGCCCGACCCGTACGCGCGCGTGCTTCAGCAGTTCCGGGACGTCCCCGAGCCGGGCCGCCCGCTCGGCGGGCAGCGGCGGCAGCGTCACGGCCAGGGCGGCCGCGACGGTCAGGGACACAGCTCCCATGACGGCGAAGGAGGCCCGCCAGCCGCCCAGTTCGCCGGTGAGTGTGCCGGCCGGTACGCCCAGCACCGACGCCACCGCGATCCCGCTGAAGATCAGTGAGGTGGCGGGCCCGACGGACCTCTCCGGTACGAGCCGCACCGCCAGCCCCGCCGCGACGGCCCAGACGCCGCCGATGCACACCCCCACCAGGACCCGCAGCGCCACCAGCACCGTGATGTCCGTCGCGCACGCCGACAGCAGATTGGCCGCCGCCAGCAGCCCCATCAGGGCGACCAGCACCCACCGCCGGTCCCAGCGTCCCGCCGCCGCCGTGACCAGGGGCGCGGCCACCGCGGCCACCAGCCCGGGAACCGTCATCGTGAGCCCGGCCGTACCGGCCGAGACGCCGAGGTCGGACCCGATCGGGGTGAGCAGTCCGACCGGCAGCATCTCGGTCGTGACGACCGAGAACGTGGCGGCGGCGACCGCCGCGACGGCGGGCCAGCCGCCCGCGGATTCGTTGATCTTCGACATGCGCCCAGCCTCGGCAGCCGTGCGCCCGGGAACAACGCCGGATGTCTCATCCTTCCATGAGCGAGGCTTATCGATCACGGCTTGTCGATCACCGGGGAGTGGGACGCGTGGAATTGCGGGAGTTGGAGTGCTTCTTGGTGCTCGCCGAGGAGTTGCACTTCGGACGCACCGGCGAGCGGCTGTATCTGACGCAGAGCCGGGTCAGCCAACTGCTGCGCGCGCTGGAGACCCGTATCGGCGCCCGCCTCGTCGAACGCACCAGCCGCCGGGTCGCCCTGACCCCGCTCGGCGAGAGCTTCCTCGCCGGGCTGCGGCCCGCCTACGACGCGCTCAAGGGCACGGTCGAGGAGGCCCGCGAAGCCGCCCGGGGGGTGGCGGGCCGGCTGCGGGTCGGCTTCCAGGGCACGGCCGACGGCCGGGTCATGGAAGCCATCGACGCCTTCCAGCGGGACCATCCCGGGTGCGCGGTCGACATCACGGAGATCCCGCTGTCCGATCCGTTCGGCGCGGTCCACCGGGGCGAGGTCGACACCGCCATCGTGCTGCTGCCCGTACGGGAGCCGGGCCTCGCGCTCGGCCCGGTCTTCTCCCGGCAGCGCCAGACCCTCGCGGTGTCGCTGCGCCACCCCTTCGCCGACCGCTCCTCGCTGTCCGCCGAGGACCTCGCCGACTGCCCCCTCGTCGCCCCCGCCGGCACCGCGCCCGCCTACTGGCGCGAGGCCCAGGCCCCGGCCGTGACGCCCGGCGGGCGGTCCATACCCCGGGGCCCGCTGGTGACCACGCTCCAGGAGGGCCTGACGCAGGTCGCCGCGAACCGCGGCGGGATGCTGCTGTGCCGGCCGACAGCGGATTATCACGGCCGGGGCGACATCACCTTCGTGCCCGTCACCGGCCTGCCGGACTCGGCCCTCGGCCTGGTCCGCCGCCGCGACACCGACACGGCCCGGCTACGGGCCTTCGCGGCCGCGGTGGCCGCTGCCGCGGAGGCGCTGTGACGGCTGACTGACTATCGCCCGTCGGGGAACCCGCTCGGGAATCCGGAGGGCAGGTCGCTGGGGAAGCCCTTGGGCGGGCCGGTCGGGAAGCCTTCGGGCGGCCCGGTGGGGAAGCCGTCCGGCGGCCCGGTGGGCGGGGCGGGGGCGCTGGGGCTGTGGGCGGGGGCGTTCACTCCGTCCTCCGACCGCTCGATGACGTCCTTCGCCTTGTCCTTGAGACCGCTGAAGACGGTCAGGTAGAAGATGCCGAACCCGACGCAAGCGGTGATGAAGACGGTGAGGAAGACGAGCAGCACCCTCATGCCCACCAGGGTCTTCGTGTCGCCGGGCGGAATCGCGGTCGCTCGGTCGGGACGTCCGGCCGGGTAGCGCACGGGGACCGTGTCCCCGGGGACGACCGACGACGGACCGCCCGACTCCTCGAAGCGCAGCGTCCGCCCCTCGGGAGTGGTGAATTCGTAGAGGTGGGTCAGCGTGGTCGAGCTGCTGCGGTGAGAGCCGCTCAGCCGGGTCCGCGTGGTCGCGTACGAACGCAGACAGACGGCGTGGGCGGTGAGCCCGCTGCGCCAGGCGGATCTGAGCCGGCGTAACCGGACAACCGCCCAGATCATCGCCGCGATACCACCGACGGCCAACAGACTGGGCAGCGCCAGGGCGAAGACATCGAACATAAGTCCCCCAGTTGTGCGGATGTATGACCACATCCAACCGGGAGGCCCCTTTCATGGCGAATCATTAGGTGCCGCCGCCCGCAGTACGCGCTTGGCTGCGAACCAGGTGGCGGCCGCCACCAGCCCGGTCGTCAGGGTCACGGCGACGGCCAGCCCCCAGACAAGGGTGTTCAACCGGGCTTGTTCGTACCGCAGCGGACTGTAGACATACAGCAAGGGGTCGTCGGGCTCGGTGCCCCGGGGCAACACGTCCTCCAGGAAGGGCTGCCGGTCGGCGGGGTCGGTCCAGGGAAGCAGGGACAGCGGCGCCGGTTCGTCCTCGTGCAGGACGGTGACGTACGTCGACTGCAAAATTCTCCCGTCGCGCAGTGACGACAGTTCCCTGATCCGGTGCACCTGGATCTCCACCCGGGGATCCCCACGGAGAGAGTCGGGGACGGGCTCGGCGTGGCTCGCGCTCGTCCTCGCGTAGACGTGGGCCTCCTCAAGGAGATAGCCGCGTGCCGAGACGGCGGCGACCACCGCCCCGACACTCAGGGGCAGAAAGGCCGCGATCGCGGCGACCAACGTCAGACGACTCCGCACCGAGACGGGCCCCCGCCGCCGTTCCGCCGGCTGTCGGCCTTCGTCCTCCAGGGGTTTGCGCATGCGCTCAGCATTGCCTGGCGGAGACCGCTTCCTGAAGATCAATTCAGGTTGATTCGCGGGCCGTTCCGGTCTCGCCGCTGGGCGCCACGCCCTACGTTCACAGGTCCGTCTCCGCCATTTCGACAATGCGTCGGGGTTCGGCGATGTGCCCTGCGAGGGCCTGGCGACCCACGCCGGTGAGGGCGAGCCAGGCGTGGGGGCAGGAACTGCCGCGGACCTTCGTGACCGTGGCGTACCCGGCCGCCACGCAGACATGTACCCCCAATACGTTGATCACCCACCCGAGGGTCCGATCGTCGCCATTGAAGTCAGTGCGGGGAGCGGGTAGGCGTTCAGAGGCTGATGGGGCAGCGGGCTGTCGTACGCTGCTCGGGCAGACAAGTGGTGAGCAGCCAAGGCAAAGCGGCCACTGTCCGGCCTCGGGCCACCGTGGCCCCCAATGGAATGATCAGCGTCGAGCACCCGAACGGCCACACCTGGAAGACCTGTGCCGTCCGGGCCGCCAATTCGGTCGAACGGCTGAATCTCTTGGCTGCGGACGCGGCGCAAGCGAGCCGCTTCCCCCGGAGCGAGGATGTCGGATGATCCTTCACTCGATCACCGGAATGCGAGGAGGGCACCATGAGCGACGATTGCGACCACGACTGGGCCCAATGGAGTGGCGCGACGCGATGCCGTAAGTGCGGAACCACGCAGTAGTTCGGCCAATAGTGGGGCGGGGCTGACAGCTCCCGCCCCACCAGGGAAGAACCCCATGACACCCCGCACCCACTGGAACGACCTACCCCATTCCCTCCGCGCCGCCGTCGAAGCCCGCACCGGGCCCGTCATCGCCGTGGGTGCCGTCCCGCACGGCCTCAACTGCGCCACGGCCACCACCCTGACGACGGCCGGGGGCTCGACGTTCGTGAAGGGCGTGCCCCTGCACGACGCCGAGGCGTGCGCCGCGCAGCGGTGGGAAGCGATGGTGAATCCCTACGTCCTCGACGTCGGCCCTCGGCTCCGCTGGCGGATCGCGGCCGACGGCTGGGAATTACTCGGGTTCGAGCACATCGAGGGACGCCACGCGGATCTGTCGCCCGGGTCGGCCGACCTGCCACTGGTCGCGGAGGTACTCCGTACGGCCCAGAACCTCCGCGCCCCGCGACACACCACCCTGCCCAGGTTCGCGGACCGCTGGACGCGGTTCCTCGGCCCCGCGGAGCTCCGCCTCCTGGACGGTGAGACGCTCCTGCACACGGACACCAACCCGCACAACCTCATGGTCACCGACGGCCGGGCGTACCTCGTCGACTGGGCGACGCCGGCCCTCGGCCCCGCCTGGGTGGACATCGCCTACACGGCCGTACGGCTGCTCGAAGCCGACTGCACTGCCGATGACGTCCGGACGTGGACCGCCCGGCTTCCCTGCTGGGCATCGGCGGACCCCCAAGCCGTGGCGGCGTTCGTCTCGGCGAACTGCCGCCAGTGGGAGACCGTCGTCGGCCCCGCCGCCGCGCGGTCGAGCAACGCCCGATTCGCCGCGCTGCTCGCCATGGTGTGACGGTCGGGCAGCCCGGGAGAACGACCGCACCCGGTCCGTCATGGGCTCCCTGTCAGGAGCCCTACGGGCCGGGTGCGGACAAATACGGTGGGCCTAGGCCCACGTCACGCCTTCTTCGTCTCCCAGAAGATCTTGTCGATCTCCGCGATGAGCTCCAGCGCCTTCTCACCGGTCTTCGGGTCCGTCGAGGCCTTGGCGGTGCTCAGGGCCTTCAGGGTGTCGTTGACCAGCTGGTGGAGCTGGGGGTACTTCTCGAAGTGCGGCGGCTTGAAGTAGTCGCTCCAGAGCACCGAGACGTGGTGCTTGGCCAGCTCCGCGCGCTGCTCCTTGATGACCGTGGCGCGGGCGCGGAAGTGCGCGTCCTCGTTGGCCAGGTACTTCTCCTGGACTGCCTTGACCGACTCGGCCTCGATGCGGGCCTGGGCAGGGTCGTACACGCCGCAGGGGAGGTCGCAGTGGGCGCTGACCTTCACCTTGGGGGCGAACAGGCGGGAAAGCATGTGCTGTCCTTCCTCGTGATCGTCTTCTCAGGTGCGAGATTACTCGGTGTGGGAAGGCTTTTCTCGGGTGCCCCGGGGGGCTTAGGACAAAAGACCGGTGACAGTCTGGGACCGGTGGCGGAACGGACCGGGAGGTGCCGTGGTGCAGGAGCAGGTGGACGAGCGCGGTCAGGAGCTGGAGCGCGAGCGTCGCGGACTGCTGCGGATCGGGCTCGCCGAGGTCTACAACCCGTCGATGGTGCCGACCCTGAACCCCGGGGATCAGATCGTCGTCCAGTACGGGGCGACCGTCCGGCCGGGTGACGTGGTGGTGCTGCGGCACCCCTTCCGGCAGGATCTGCTGATCGTCAAGCGAGCCGTCGAGCGGCGGGCCGGCGGGTGGTGGGTGGTGGGGGACAACCCGCTGGTGGAGAACGACAGCCGGGAGTTCGGCACCGTGCCGGACGAGTTCGTGGTGGCCCGCGCCCGGCTGCGGCTGCGGCGGCCACCCGGGGCGGGTCAGCGGTCGGCGGTCGCGCTGCTGTCCTGGATCGCCTCGGCCGTGCGGCCGTTGTCGCCCGAGCCGTCCTCCGGGCGCGTGGCTTCCTGGTTCTCGCGGCGCTTGCGGGCGCGGTAGGCGGCGACGTTGGCGCGGGTGGCGCAGCGGTCGGAGCAGTAGCGGCGGGAGCGGTTGGTGGAGGTGTCGAGGTAGGCGTTGCGGCAGGGGCTCGCCTCGCAGATGCCGAGGCGGTCGACCCCGTACTCCGTGAGGTGCACGGCGAGGCCCATGCAGGCGGTCGCGGTGTAGGACGCGCCGGCGTTCACCGCGTGGTCGGCGATGTGCATGTGCCACTTGGGGCGGCCGTCCTCGTCGCGGAACTCGTGCCCCGAGACCTGCGGGCTGACCGGGAACTCCATCAGCAGCGCGTTGAGCAGGTCCACGGCCCGTACCTCGTCGCCCTCGGACGCCGCCTCGAAGACCGCGCGCAGCCGGGCCCGCACCGCGCGCAGCCGGGTGACGTCGCTGTCGGTCGCGCGCCGCGCGCCCTGGGCGCCCGCGCCGAACAGGTCCCGAACGGCCTCGACGGAGGTGAGCGCGTCCGTGCCGCGCGTGGGCTCCTCGCTGTTGACCAGCCGCACGGCATAGTCCGAGTAATAGGCCAGTTCCACTTGTGGTCCTTACGGAGGCGGTCTAGGGTCGCTGCTGTCGATCAGTAATGGTCGGTTCAGTACCGAGGGTATTACAGGACTGCGCGCGTGGGAGGCACCACCATGACCGGGACCCCGAACACCGACTGGAACGCCTGGCAGGCCAGCTGGGACCGCCAGCAGGAGTGGTACCTCCCCGACCGTGAGGAGCGCTTCCGCGTCATGCTCGACATGGTCGAGGCCTTCGCCGGGGCCGAGGCGCGGGTGCTGGACCTCGCCTGTGGCACGGGCTCGATCTCCGGCCGGCTGCTGGAGCGCTTCCCCAAGGCCGTCTCCGTCGGTGTCGACCTCGACCCCGCCCTGCTCGCCATCGCCCGCGGCACCTTCGCCGACGAGCCGCGCGTGGAGTTCGTGACCGCCGACCTCACCGATCCCGCCTGGACCGCGAAGCTGCCGTACGACTCCTACGACGCCGTCCTGACCGCCACCGCCCTGCACTGGCTCCACCTCGAACCGCTGCGCGCGCTGTACGGACAGCTCGCCGGGCTCGTCCGCGAGGGCGGCGTCCTCCTCAACGCCGACCACATGCCGGACGCCACGACGCCCCGGATCAACGCCGCCGACCGCGCCCAGCGGCACGCCCGCATGGACCGCGCCAAGGCCGAGGGTGCCCTCGACTGGCGTGCCTGGTGGGAGCTGGCCGCCGCCGACCCGGTGCTGGCCGGGCCCACCGCCGAGCGGTTCGCGATCTACGGCGAGCACGCCGAGGGCGAGACGCCCTCCGCCGACTGGCACGCGGCGACCCTGCGCGAAGCCGGGTTCGCGGAGGCCCGCACGGTGTGGCGCTCGCCCTCCGATGCCATGGTGCTCGCGCTCAAGTAGTCCGGCGCCTGAAAAGGTCAACCTCCTTTTTTCGCATGGCAGTTAGCTGCAATCCGGGTGGTGGCGCGATCACGCGGTACGGACGATGAACGGGTTCCTCACCTTTGTGAAAAGGAGATACCCATGCGTTTCGTCAAGTCGGCCAAGCTCGCCGCCGTGGCGCTTGCCGCGGCTTCGGGTGTGGCCCTTGCGATCGCTCCGGCGAACGCCGCCACCACGCCGCTCAAGGCGGTCGAGTGCGACCGTTCCGATGCCACGCAGCTTCAGTTCGAAGGCTTCGTCTCGTTCTTCCCCCTGGGCTGTTTCAAGGGCTCCGGGGACCTGGACGTCAACGTGAAGAACGTGATGTACGGGCGGCCCGGTGACCACTCCGGCTACGTGGTCTTCGCGAACGGCACCAAGGTGTCGTTCACCAAGGGGGGCCACATCAACGTCCCCAGCAACTCGGAGACCGTGGTGCGCATTCACACCGACTGAGCCCGGCCCACGACTGTCAGAAGGAGCAACCATGCGTTTCATCAAGTCCGCCAAGCTCGCCGCCGTGGCGCTCGCCGCGGCTTCGGGCGCGGCCCTCGCGTCCGCTCCGGCGAACGCCGCCACGACGCCGCTGGCGCCGGTCACGTGTGACCGCGAGAACACCACCCAGTTTCAGTTCGAAGGCTTCGTCCAGCCGTGGCCCATGGGCTGTTTCAAGGGTTCCGGGGACCTGGACATCAACGTGAACTACATCTTCTACATGCGGGCCGGTGACCACTCCGGCTACGTGGTCTTCGCGGACGGCAGCAAGGTGTCGTTCACCAAGGGCGCCGCCTTCAGGCCCACCGAGGCCGGCTCGAAGAACGCGGTGCACATCCACACCGACTGAGCCCGCCCACCACTGAGAGAAGGAGATATCCATGCGTTTCGTCAAGTCGGCCAAGCTCGCCGCCGTGGCGCTCGCCGCGGCTTCGGGTGCAGCGCTCGCGTCCGCTCCGGCGAACGCCGCCACCACGCCGCTCACGGCGGTCGAGTGCGCCTCGGGCGCCGGCCAGCTGCAGTTCCAGGCTTTTGTGTCGCTGTGGCCGCGGGCCTGCTTCAAGGGCTCCGGGGACCTGGACGTCAACGTGACGTCTTCGATATTCGGCAGGGCCGGTGACCACTCCGGCTATGTGATCTACGAGGACGGCACCAAGGTGAACTTCACCAAGGGGACGACCTTCGGTTCCGCCAAGACCGTGGTGCACATCCACACCGACTGACCCGCCCCACCCGCTGAGAGAAGGGGGACCCATGCGTTTCGTCAGGTCGGCCAAGCTCGCGGCCGTCGCGCTTGCCGCGGCTTCGGGTGCGGCCCTCGCCATCGCTCCGGCGAACGCGGCCACGACCCCGCTGCACAGGGTCCGGTGCAACCCCGGCGACACGACCCAGTTGCAGTTCCGCCTCTTCATGGGGTCGTCGCTGACGGACCCCTGTTACACGGGCTCCGGTGACGTCGACGTCAACATCACGTCGGCGATATTCGGCAGGGCCGGCGACCGTTCCGGCCATGTGGTCTTCGCGGACGGCACCACGTCGTCGTTCGCGAAGGGCGAGGGCATCACCCTGCGCGGCACGATCGTCCACCTCCACACCGACTGAGATCCGCCCGCCCCCACCGCGGAACAGCGCGGGGGTACGAGCCGTCACGGCCCGTACCCCCGCGCTGTGCGTTCGCGGTGATCCGTCAGAGCACCTTCGACAGGAACGACTTCGTCCGGTCGTGCTGCGGGTTGGTCAGGACGTCACGCGGGTGGCCGGACTCGACCACCACGCCGTTGTCCATGAAGACCAGCGCGTCGCCGACCTCGCGGGCGAAGCCCATCTCGTGCGTCACGACGATCATCGTCATGCCGTCCTCGGCCAGGCCCCGCATGACGTCGAGGACGTCGCCGACCAGCTCCGGGTCGAGCGCGGAGGTCGGCTCGTCGAAGAGCATCAGCTTCGGCTCCATGGCCAGCGCGCGGGCGATCGCCACGCGCTGCTGCTGGCCGCCGGAGAGCTGGGAGGGGTAATTGCCCGCCTTGTCGGCGAGGCCCACCCGGTCCAGCAGCTTCATCGCCCGCTCGCGCGCCACCGACTTGCTGACGCCCTTGACCTGCATGGGGGCTTCCATGACGTTGGCCAGCGCGGTCATGTGCGGGAAGAGATTGAAGCGCTGGAACACCATGCCGATGTCCCGCCGCTTCAGAGCGACCTCGCTGTCCTTGAGCTCGTAGAGCTTGTCGCCCTTCTGGCGGTAGCCGACCAGCTCGCCGTCGACGGACAGCCGACCGGCGTTGATCTTCTCCAGGTGGTTGATGCACCGCAGGAAGGTCGACTTGCCGGAGCCGGACGGGCCGATCAGGCAGAACACCTCACGCGGGGCGACCTCGAGGTCGATGCCCTTGAGGATGTGCGCGGCGCCGAAGGACTTGTGGACGCCCTCGGCCTTCACCATCGCGTTCATGCGCTCATACCTCCGGGGGAACGGTGACCGACGGTCGCCAGGTTCTTCTTGACCTTCTGCCACGGGGTGAGCGGCAGGCTGCGCAGCGAGCCACGGGCGTAGTGCCGCTCAAGGTAGTACTGGCCGACGCTGAAGACGCTGGTCAGGATCAGGTACCAGGTGGCCGCGAGGAACAGCATCTCCACCGTGGCGCCGGTGGTCTGGCCGATGTCCGAGGTGGACCGCAGCAGCTCCAGGTACTGGGCCGCGCTCGCCGCCAGCGACGAGGTCTTCAGCATGTTGATGAACTCGTTGCCGGTCGGCGGCACGATCACGCGCATCGCCTGCGGCAGCACGATCCGGCGCAGCGTCTTGCCCTGGTTCATGCCCAGCGCGTGCGAGGCCTCGGTCTGGCCCTCGTCGACCGACTGGATGCCCGCACGGACGATCTCCGACATGTACGCGGCCTCATTGAGCCCCAGGCCGAGCAGCGCGGCCATGAACGGGGTCATGAAGTCGCTCATCTCGTCCCGGTAGATGAAACCGAGGTTGATGTACGGGAAGATCAGCGCGAGGTTGAACCACAGCAGCAGCTGGACGTAGACCGGGGTGCCCCGGAAGAACCAGATATAGGCCCAGGAGACGGACGAGGTCACCGGGTTCTTCGACAGCCGCATCACGGCCAGCAGGATGCCGAGCACGAGGCCCAGCACCATCGCGAGCACCGAGATCAGGACCGTCTTGCCGAGGCCCTCGACGACCGTCGAATTGAAGAGGTAGTCGGGGATCGCGTTGTAGTTCACGTTCGCCGTGGCGAAGGCGTTCACCAGCAGCGCCAGCAGGCCGAGGACGACGACGGCGGAGACCCAGCGGCCGTAGTGCCGGACGGGGATGGCCTTGATGGCCTCGGGCATCGCGGCGGCGGCCGTCTTGGCCTTGCCCGTGCCCTTGCCGGGCGGCGGGGTGTCGGCGACGGTCCGCTTGCCGGCGGAGGCCTTCGAGTCGTCTCCGCTCTTCTTGTCGAGCGACGGCTTGTCGGCGGCCTTCGCCTCGGCTGCCTTGTCGTCGGCGGCCTTCTTGTCGCCGGCCTCGTCGGCGGAAGCCTTGTCGTCGGAAGCCGCGTCGGCAGGCTTCTTATCGGCGGGCGTCTCGTCGGCGGGCGTTTCGCCAGCCGCGTCGGCGGGCTTGTCGGCGGCCTTCTCAGCCGCCTTCGCGTCACCCGACTCGTCGGCGGGCTTGTCCGCAGCGGGGTTCGCGGCGTCCTTGTTCTCCGGCTCGGGGGAGTCCGGACCCGGCTTGTCGGGCTCTGGCTTATCGGAAGAAGCAGTCACGGGTATGGCCTTTCAGCGTGCCGTACGAGGGGAGGGCAAGGGTCAGGAACCGCCGTTGATCTTGGCTTCCTTGACGGCGCCGGCGTCGACGCCCCAGGTCTTGATGACCTTCTCGTACGCACCGTTCTTGATGATCGCTTCGAGGGCCGCCTTGAGGGCGTCCCGCAGCTGCGCGTTTTCCTTGGAGACGGCGATGCCGTAAGGGGCGGCCTCGACCTGCTCGCCGACCGTCTCGAAGTCCTTGCCGCCGCCGGAGGTCTTCACCGCGTAGGCGGCGACGGGGAAGTCGCTGGAGACGGCGTCGACGCCACCGGCCTTGAGGCGGGTCTGGGCCTCCAGGTCGGTGTCGAAGGCCTCGATCGAGATGGCGTCCTTGTCGTCCTTCTCGCACTTCTCGGACTCGGACTTGGCCAGGTCGTTCGAGACGGTGCCGCGCTGGACCGCGATCTTCTTGCCGCAGAGGTCGTCCCAGGAGTCGATGCCCTTGGTGTCGCCCTTCTTGGTGTAGATCGAGACGCCGGCGGTGAAGTAGTCGACGAAGTCGACGCCCTCACTGATCTTCTTGCCGGTCTTGGAGTCGATGCCGTTCTGCCGGTCCTTGGAGTCGGTCATCGCGGACATCGCGATGTCGTAGCGCTTGGAGCGCATACCGATCAGCAGCGAGTCGAAGGTGCCGTTGTTGAACTCGAACTTCACCCCGAGTTCCTTGCCCAGTGCGGCGGCGATGTCGGGGTCGAGGCCGACGACCTTGCCGTCCTTCTTGAATTCCACCGGCGGGTAGGCGATGTCGGAGCCGACCTTCACGACCCCGGCGTCCTGGATGTTCTTCGGCAGCTTGGCGAAGAGGGGGGCCGAGGAGCCCTTGACGGTCTGGTCGCCGCCGGCGGTCGTCTTGTTCCGCTGATCGCCACAACCGGTCAGCAGGAGAGCGCCGGCGACCGCGATCGCGCCGGCGGCGGCCAAACGACTCCTGGCGGCAGCCGGGCGATGGATGGAGCTTGCGGTCATTGCTGGTTCCTCCTGCGGGTGAGGGGATAGCCGAATGTTCTCGCTGGTCACATGGGATCGGCGCCGAGATCGACAAGCACACGACAGCGGGTGTCGCGACCTCGTGCGGTTGGGGCATCTTGCCATCTGGACTGCACCGTTCGGGGGGCTAGCCAGGTCAAAATCGGATAACGGGTGATCGGCGTGCGGTATCGGGGTGTTCCTACTAGTGGACGACCGTGTTCCCCTTTGGTCCGAGAGGGGCGTGAGACGCACATCACGTACTGCTTGTCTCACTCCGTGGACTTCCGGCACCAGTTGACACGGTTTTCGCCGACAGATGTGCGTGCCGTGGCACACAGCGGCGGATCTCACTCGTCGGCCGTAGCGCTCATTTGATAGAAAAGCCAGTTACACCCCTCACCCGGGGCTCAGGGCGCGTGCGCGGTGCGCGTGCCCGGCGTCCGTATCCCTCGCGCGGCACCACCCCCCGCGCGACACCGCCCGTGCGGCCCATCCGCCGGACCGGTACGGACGTGATGCCCGACCCGCCCTCAAAACCAGGGGCGGCTACCCTCGACTGCAATTCGACAAAGGGGTCAAGAAAGTGGCAGCGGAGATCGTGAATCCTCCCAGCGACAAGAGCACGGACGAGACTCGGGACGAGTTCTTCGATCCGGCCTTCGCGCTGCACCGAGGCGGCAAAATGGCGGTCGTGTCGACCGTCCCGGTGCGTGACAAGGACGATCTGTCCCTGGCCTACACGCCGGGCGTCGCCAAGGTGTGCAGCGCGATCGCGGAGCACCCCGAGCTCGTCCACGACTACACCTGGAAGTCCCAGGTCGTGGCCGTCGTCACCGACGGCAGCGCGGTGCTCGGACTGGGCGACATCGGGCCGGAGGCGTCCCTGCCCGTGATGGAGGGCAAGGCGATCCTCTTCAAGCAGTTCGGCGGCGTGGACGCGGTGCCGATCGCGCTCGACTGCCGGGAGGTCGACGACATCGTCGAGACCGTGGTCCGGCTCGCGCCCTCCTTCGGCGGCGTCAACCTGGAGGACATCTCCGCGCCGCGCTGCTTCGAGGTCGAGCGCAAGCTCCAGGAGCGGCTGGACATCCCGATCTTCCACGACGACCAGCACGGCACCGCCGTCGTCACGCTCGCCGCCCTGCGCAACGCCGCGCGGGTCACCGACCGTACGCTCGGCCAGCTGCGCGCCGTCATCTCCGGCGCGGGTGCGGCCGGGGTCGCCATCGCCAGGATCCTGGTGGAGGCGGGCATCGGCGACGTCGTCGTCTGCGACCGCAAGGGCATCGTCTCGCAGGAGCGCGACGACCTCACGGACGTCAAGCGGGAGCTCGCGGGCTTCACCAACAAGGCGGCCCGGTCCGGGACGCTCGCGTCCGCGCTGGACGGCGCGGACGTCTTCATCGGTGTCTCGGGCGGCACGGTCCCCGAGGAGGCGGTCGCGAAGATGGCGCCGAACGCGCTGATCTTCGCCATGGCCAACCCGACCCCGGAGATCCACCCGGACGTCGCGCACAAGTACGCGGCCGTCGTCGCGACCGGCCGCAGCGACTACCCGAACCAGATCAACAACGTGCTCGCCTTCCCCGGCATCTTCGCGGGCGCCCTCCAGGTCCGCGCCTCGCGGATCACCGAGGGCATGAAGCTCGCGGCCGCCGAGGCGCTGGCCGCGGTGGTCGCCGACGAGCTGAGCGCGGACTGCGTCATCCCGTCGCCGTTCGACGAGCGGGTCGCCCCCGCGGTGACGGCCGCCGTCGCGGCCGCCGCGCGTGCGGAGGGTGTGGCGCGCCGCTAGCGCCTGGCCGGCGGCTTGGCGGGGGTGCACCTCCGCTGCGCGGCGGTGGGGGGAGGGGGGGGGGAGGGAGAGGTGGGGGGGGCGTTGACGGAGAGGAGAAGGGAAGAAAAGCCCGC
>NZ_JBVIQR010000024.1:36337-125192 GCF_055576875.1 Streptomyces sp. NPDC033229
GTCCTCAAGCGCCGGACGGGCTGCTGTGCTGTGTCCTCAAGCGCCGGACGGGCTGCAATCAGCCCGTCCGGCGCTTGAGGACGCGCCCGCAGGGCGACCGCCGCCGCAGGCGGCACGGACGACCCGCAGACGGGTCACTTCAGCCGGCGTACGAACACGTCGTGCAGACGATTCGTGTCGCCCGCCACGAGATTGTCGCCGAGGCTGCCGAAGACCACCGTCCGGCCGGCGCGGTCGACCGAGACGCCGCTCGCGCCCCCGGTGTCCTCGGCGCCGTCGGGGGCCACGTTGAGCCGTTCGACGGTGCCGGTGAGCAGGTCGCGGACGAACAGGTCCTCCAGGCCACCCGTGTCACCGGGGACCAGATTGCTCGCCGCAGAGGTGAAGTACACCCTCCGGTTGTCGGCGCTCATGACCGCGCCGTCGTTGGAGCCGCCGTCGGCCTGTACTCCGCCGGGGGCGAGGGAGACCCGCCGCGTGGTGCCCGTACGCAGGTCCTTGACGAACACGTCCGTGGCCCTGTTGGTGTCGTCCGGCACGATGGACGGGGAGAGCGACGAGTACAGCGCGTATCGCCCGTCGGGGCTGAGCCCGATGCCGCCGAGGACCGCCACCGCTCCGCCGTCCGCCGCGTGGGCGGCCAGCTGGGTGCGCCCGGTCCGCAGGTCGTGTGTGTAGAACGCGCGGGCCCGAGGATGCGGTCGGCGCAGCTCGGGGGAGTCCGGCGCGGGGTACAGGTTGTGGGCGGCGCTCTTGAAGCCGACGCGGCTGCCGTCCGCGCTGATCACCGGCTGGGCGGAGAAGGCGTTCGCCTGGGTGCCGTCGGTGGCGACGCTGACCCGTTTGACGGTGCCCTTCCGGCGGTCCTTGACGAAGATGTCCGTCACCCCGTTGGTGTCGCCGGGGACGAGGTCGTCGCGGCTGGAGGCGAAGGCGACGTAGCGGCCGTCGGCGCTGATGGACGGGTCGTGGTTGGTGGCGCGCACCTGCGCGTCGTTCCTGACCAGAACCTCGGTGCGGCCGGTCCTGCGGTCACGGACGAAGACATCGAGCCCGCCCGGGGGGTTCTGCCCCGGGGCGAGGTTCGCGGCCTCCGACGAGAAGACGACGTACCGACCGTTCCCGCTGATCGAGGCGTTGTGGGACGGGGCGGTGGCCGGAGTGCCGTCGCTCGCGACGTCCACCAGCTCGATGCCGCCCTTGCGCAGGCCCTTGACGTACAGATGGCGGCTGCCCGGCGTCGTGCCCGGCACCAATGTGCTCGCCCGGGACTCGAAGACGGCGAAGCGGCCGTCGGCGCTGACGCCGCCGGTCAGCGACTCCTCGTCCGCCTGGGTGCCGTCGGCGGCGACGCTCACCCGCTCGGTGTGCGGCCGGTGCGCCTCGCCCGCGGCCGCCGCCGAGGCGTCCGGCAGGGCCGTGACGCAGGTTCCCAGGATCGCCGCCATCACGGTGGCGCGTCCGAGAGAGGACATGAGCGGCTCCTTCCGGGGCGCTACGCGCGGCGTCACCGCACGCGCCGCAGGAAGACGTCGGTCACCTTGTTGGTGTCGCCGGGGACGAGGTTGTCGCCCGAGCTGTCGAAGACGGCGGTCCGGCCCAGGAGGTCGATGGCGACGCCGCCCGCGCCGCCGTTGTCCTGGGAGCCGTCGGACGCCACGTTGAGCCGCTCGACGGCACCGGTGCGCAGATCGCGGACGAAGACGTCGCTGGGCCCGTCGTTGGTGTCGCCGGGGACCAGGTTGCCGGCGCCGGAGACGAAGAACACCCGTCGGCCGTCGGCGCTCATGACCGGGTCGTAGATGTGGCCGTCGGCCTGCGCGCCGTCGTGGGCCAGGCTGACGCGCCGGGTGACGCCGGTGCGCAGATCCTTGGCGAAGGCATCGGCGCGGTGGTTGGTGTCACCCTCCACGACCGTGGCCGAGCGGCTGGTGAAGAGCGCGTACCGCCCGTCGGGGCTGAGGCTGTAGCCGCCGCCGACCGGCACGGGCCGGCCGTCGCGGTCGTGGGCCGCCAGTTCGATCCGCCCGGTGCGCAGGTCGTGGACGTAGAACTCGGTGGACGACGGCGGCCGGATGCCGGTCCCCGGCGGCTCGGTCGGCGGCTCGGGGACGTCCGTCAGGCCCCTGCTGCGGAAGCCGACCTTGCTGCCGTCGGCACTGATCACCGGCTGGACGGAGGCGAGGCCCACCTGGGTGCCGTCGGCCCTGACACTGACCCGCTTGGTGGTGCCCTTCCAGCGGTCCCGGACGTAGACGTCCGAGCGCCGATTGGTGTCACCGGGGACCAGGTCGTCACGGGTCGAGGTGAAGGCGACGTAGCGGCCGTCGGCGCTGATGGCCGGCGCGCCGGACGACCCGCGCGGCGACGGCTTGTCGCTGATCACCAGCTCGGTGCGTCCGGTCCACAGGTCCCGGACGTAGACATCGGACCCCGGCTCCGGATTCCCGCCGGGGACCAGGTTCTTCGCGAACGACTGGAAGGCGACGTACCGCCCGGCGGCGCTGATCGACGGGGCGATCGACGCGCCGTCGGCCGGGGTGCCGTCCGTGGCCACGCTGACCTGCTGGAGCCTGCCGGTCCACCGGTTCCGCACATAGACCTGGGACTCGGCCTTGCCGCCGGGCGCCAGGTTGGTCGCCGAGGACTCGAAGGCGACCGAGCGCCCGTCGCCGCTGATCACGGGCCTGTTCGACTCGCCGTCCGCCTGGCCGCCGGCCGCGGTCAGGCTCACCCGTTCGACACCCGGCGCCCGCCGCCCCTCCCCGGCGGCCGCGGCCTGCGCCACGGGCAGAGCCGTGGTGCAGGTGCCTAATATCGCCGCCAGTACGGCGGTACGTCTGAGATGACGCATGATTCCCCCCTCGCGAAAGCCCGTACGGCATATGTACGGACCTGCGAAGCCAATCCCCCCACCCGCCCCGGGGTCAACGCGGAACGGCCGCACTCGGCCGCGGATACGGTCGTTGCGTGAGGGAGCCGTGGACGGTGCGGGACGGACGCGGCGCGTGTCACACCGCCGCGTGGTTCCGCCCGGGGCACCCCCGGGCTAGGTTCGGATCATGTTCGCCGCCTATGCCGCCCGCATCGACCGTGACCAGCCGCTCAGCGGCCTGGAGTTGGGGGAGCGCCCCGAGCCCGGGCCGCGGCCGGGCTGGACGACCGTCAACGTCAAGGCCGCCTCGCTCAACCACCACGACCTGTGGTCGCTGCGCGGCGTGGGGCTCGGCGAGGAGACGCTGCCGATGATCCTCGGCTGCGACGCCGCCGGGACCGACGAGGACGGCAACGAGGTCGTCGTCCACTCCGTCATCGGCCAGAGCGGCCACGGCGTGGGGCCGGACGAGCAGCGCTCCATCCTCACCGAGCGCTATCAGGGCACCTTCGCCGAGCGGGTCGCCGTGCCCACGTGGAACGTGCTGCCCAAGCCGAAGGAGCTGTCCTTCGAGGAGGCCGCCTGTCTGCCCACCGCCTGGCTGACCGCGTACCGGATGCTGTTCACCAACGCCGGGGTGCGCCCCGGCCAGAGCGTGCTGGTGCAGGGCGCCGGGGGCGGTGTCGCCACCGCCGCCATCGCGTTGGGGGCGGCGGCCGGGCTGCGGGTCTTCGCCACCAGCCGCGACGCGGCCAAGCGCGAGCGGGCCGTGGAGCTGGGCGCCGAGGACGCCTTCGAGCCGGGGGCGCGGCTGCCGCGGCGGGTGGACGCCGTCATCGAGACCGTCGGCGCCGCCACCTGGTCGCACTCGGTCAAGTCCCTGAGGCCCGGCGGGACGCTCGTCATCTCCGGCGCGACCAGCGGACCGAACCCCAAGGCCGCCGAGCTCAACCGGATCTTCTTCCTGGAGCTGAAGGTCGTCGGCTCGACGATGGGCACCAAGGACGAGCTGGCCGACCTGCTGTCCTTCTGCGCCGCGACGGGTCTGCGGCCCGTCATCGACTCCGTCCTGCCCCTTGACCGGGCACGGGAAGGGTTCGAGAAGATGTCCGACGGAGACGTGTTCGGAAAGATCGTGCTGACGGTCTAGGGCTGCCCGGGCCGTCCGGAATCCTCCGGAGGGTCATGCGCAGGCTCGGGGTTCGACTCGCCGCTCTCGCCGCTCTCACCGCGATTCTCACCACGACGGCCCCCGTGCCCGCCGTGGCCCGCCAGGCCGCTGTCCCGAAGCTGACCGACGAGCGCGGTCGGGTGCTCACCCTGCGCGGCTGGAACGTCGAGGACAAGAACCACCGCGGCGCCTCGGCCCTGTCCGACATCACCGAGCGGCACTTCCGCGACCTGGCCGCGCGGGGCTTCAACACCGCGCGGCTGCTGGTCTTCTGGGACGACCTCGAACCCCGCCGCGACCACTACAGCGAGCGCTATCTCGCCAAGATCGAGCGGGTCCTGGACTGGGCGCACACCCATCGGGTCCGGGTCGTGATCGACGCCCACCAGGACGTCTTCGGCCCCGCCTTCGGCAGCCACCGCGGCATCCCCGAGTGGGCCACCCGCACCGACGGCCTGCCCTACAAGCCCCACCCCGACGACTGGTTCGCCGAGTACTTCGAACCCGCCGTGCAAGCCGCCTTCGAGCACCTCTACGAGGACGCGGACCTGCGCCGCGCCCAGGCCCGGATGTGGCGGGTGCTCGCCGGGCGCCTCGCCCACCACCCGGCCGTGCTCGGCTACGACCTCATCAACGAGCCGATGGGCAGGCTCCGCCCCGGCGAGGACCTGGCGGCCGCCGCCCGCCGGATCGAGGCCGAGCAGATCACCCCCATGTACAACCGGATCGCCGCCGCCATCCGGCAGGTCGACCGCCGGCACTGGCTGTTCGTCGAGCCGACCCCCATCGTCGGCGAGGGCGTACCGACCGGCCTCGGCCGCGTGGCCGACCCCAAGGTCGTCTACGCCCCGCACTTCTACAACGCCGCCATGGAGGCCGGGCGGGACTACGACCCGGCCGCGAAGTGGATCGAGAACTACGAGGCGGCCGTGACCCGCTACCCCCGCGAGCGGCGCGTCCCCGTCGTCGTCGGCGAATGGGGCCCGCTCAACAACTCCCTGCCGAACATGGGCCGTTTCTACGACGACGCCCTCGCCTCCCTCGCCCGCTACACCTCCGGCTGGGCCGGCTACACCTGGTGCTACGGCGGCGGGTACTGCGCCCTGGACGCCGAAGGCCGCTTCCGGACGAACAAGGAGCGCACCGCACGCCCGTACGCCCCCTCCATCGCCGGCACCGTCACCACCGAGTCCTACGAACCGAACGCCCCCGCCTACCGCCTGACGTACGTGCCGCACCGGCCGGGCACCACCGAACTGTCCCTGCCGCCCGCCCCGCGCGGCTGGCACATCGCCGTGACCGGCCCGGCCCGGACCAGGACCCGGGACATCCCGCCGGGGGAGCGCGGCACGGTCCGCGTGCACGGCGCGCCGCGCGACGGTGCGCCGGTCTCCGTGGTGGTCACGGCAGGACGCGAAGCGGAGTGAGCCGGTGCGGTGGCGCTGCGCGCGGGCGCTGAGGATGATGGAGGGCTCGGGGCGAGCGCCCCGCCAATCGACGTAGTCATACAAGCGTAGTCGTACATCGGTGCTCAAGGCTGTGGCGGCCCGGCGACGGGCCGTTCGGGGGTGAAGCCATGTCCTCATCGATTCCACCTGTCCCTTCCGTAGGGGACTTCGTCACCGCGCTCGAAGAACTCGTACTCGTGCCACCGGGGCGCCGCGGCCCCTCCGCCAGGATCGTCCTCGTCCAGCAGGGCCGGGGCGACGAAGCCGAACAGATCGCGGAGGGCGAGTGCCTGCGGCTGCGGGTCCGCGGCCGGGCGCTCGTCCCGTACGCCCGGATCCAGGAGTCCCGGCCGCGCGGCGACCGGCAGCGGACCCGGGATGTCTTCGAGCAGATCGAGGACGGCCTGCGCGACAACCGGCCCGGCGGTTTCGGCCGGCTGCGGCTGCCGCGCTACCGGCTCATGCGCGCCTTCGCGGCCGCCTCCTCCCTGGAGGACCAAGCGCCGGTGCGGGCCCGGGACCTGCGCGACCAGTGCTACGCGGAGCGTCGCAAGGACTCCCACATCCTCAAGGCGCTGCACGCGATCGGCGGCCGCGACCAGACGCCGGAAAACATCGCGGCCTGGATCTGGCACTGGGCCCGCCACCCGCTGTTCGGGGTGCTGCCGCGCTGGCTGTACGGCTTCCGCGCGGGGCGCCGCATGATGCGCAAGGGTGGCTGGTTCCGCCGCTGGGCCCGGGTCCCCTCGGGCCGCGGCGACTTCTTCCGCCACCACGAAGCGGTCGTCGCGGAGCGCGAGGACGCACTGCTGTGCGCGCTGCTCGACGATCTGGAGGCGGCGGCGCGCGGCCCCAGGCTCTCCCCCTGGACCAGGCGCCGGCGCAGCCGCTTCGTTCTCGTCTTCCCGCGCGAGGGCGCACCCGGCTCGGTCACCGAGAGCGTGGTGCGCGGCTTCCCGCAGGCGGTCGAGCAGACCGGCAGTACCGCTGTCGTCCTGCTGGCGGTGGGCTCCGCCGGTCCGGACACCCCGCAGAGCCTCGCCATGGCGACAACCACGATCGACTCCTGGGCGCGAAGCCCCGGCCGGGGGCGCGGGCGGGCGGTCGCCGTGGGCGTGGAACCGCTGGCCGGGGAGCCCGACCAGGAGGCCGAGGGCCGGCTGCGCGGCTATCCGGAGATCCAGCCCGGCCGGGTCCACTCCGATCTGGCGCCGCGGGCGGAGGCGTTCGTCATGGCGGTGGCCGGGGTCGCGGCACTGTCCCTGCTGGCCTACCTGGTGGTGGTGCACGTGGTCGACCCGGCCAGCGACCGGTGTCTCGGCGCCTCGGTGAGCATGCCGGAGTCGGCCGCGCCGGGCCGGATCCCCGGGGAGAGCCCCAAGGAGCTGTACGCGCGGGCACGCGCGTCCATCGACGGGCAGAACAAACAGGCCGAGAAGGCCGCCAAGCGAGCCGACACGGTCGTACGGACGGTCGCCTACCTCGGCGTCGCGGTGGCCGTCGACAACTGGAACGACGGCCTGTACAGCGGCGCCATCCCCGAACTGCGCGGCATCGCCCTCGCACAGGAAGAGCTCAACAGCGAGGCGGCCAAGGACGTGCACAGCAAGGTGTGGCTCCGGGTGCGGGTCCTCGACGCGGGCCCGCGCTTTACGAACGCCCCCAAGGTGGCCGGGGAGCTCGTGCGGGAGATGGCCGAGCGGAAGGGCGATCAGGAGATCATGGGCGTGGTCGGCCTCGGGCAGAGCCGCGCCGACACCATGGCCGCCCGGGACATCCTCGGCGACGCGGGACTGCCCGTGATCGGCACCACGGCGACCGCGCTGGAGATGCAGCAGCACGGCATGTACCGGCAGGTGGCGCCCGACAACCGGCGCGAGGCCCGGATCGCCGCGGACCTCGCCCGCCACGGCAATATCGTGGAGACCTCGGCCGGGACGTGCGCTCCGGCCCGCGCGGCGGTCGTGGTCGCGGACCCCACGGACAGCTACAGCGCCAATCTGAGCGAGCTGTTCATGGCGGAGTTCGCGGGTGCGCGGACGATCCGGTACACCGCGGAGCCCGGCCGGGAGCCCGTTCCGCCCGCCTCGGGCGACCGGGTCGAGTCGGCGAGCACGCTGGCCGAGGTGGCGATCAGGGTCTGCGAGCGCATCCAGGAGGATCCGCGCACGGTGGTGTACTGGGCGGCACGGCCGACCGAATTCAGCGCGTTCCTGGAGGAGTTCGCCGGTGGCACGCGGTGCGACGGACGGCTGACGGTGGTCGGCGGCAACGACATCACCAACGCGGTCGTCGACGCGCAGCACCCCAGCGCCCTGCACCCACGGGTGCGGCTGTACTACGCGGCGCACGCGCTGCCCAGGAGCCATTCGCCCAATGTCATGGGAGACCGCTTCCGCGATCAGTACCGCAAGGCCTACGGCGCGGACGACCTGTGGGGCAACGACGGCCATGCCCCGCTCGCCTGGGACGCGCTGCGGCTGCTGGGCTCCGCCGTCAACTCGGCCCGTCAGGACGCGGGTTCGGCGCCGTTCGGGCTGGGCACGGTGCAGCAGTCCCTGGTGCGGGGCGTCGGCGGCCCGGACGGCAAGCGCGGCGCCACGGGGGTGCTGGCCTTCGACCGCAACGGCAAAGTCCCGGTGAACAAGCGGCTGTTGATGCTGCACGACACCGAGTCGGGCCCCGAAGTGGCGCTGGAGTGCGGCTTCCGGGCCAGCCAGGACGAGCGGACGTCCTGGGGGCCGGACGGCGCGTTCCCCTGCGTGCGGGACGAGTAGGACACCGGCGCCGGCCCGTAAGCGTACGGGCCGGCGCGCGGCTCATTCCCCGGGCCGGGGCTCCGGCTTCAGCAGCGCGTCGATGCGGGCGGCCGCCGCTGCCAGGTGCCGGCGGGCCTCGGCGAGTTGCCCGGGGGTCACGCCGTGGTCGCGGGCCGCGTCGCGGACGTCGTCACGGAAGCGGTTGAGCAGCCGGTCGAGGTCGCGGGCGGGGTCCTTGGAGAGGGCGTCGTCGGCCGAGGCCCACGCGGGCGGCTTCCGCAGGCCGGCCTCGTCCTCCCGTTCCACCGTGACGTCGGGCGCGTCGTCCGGCCGGCGGTGGTCACGGCCCTGGCCGGCGAGGGCACCGAGCTCCTTGGTGAGGGCATTGACGCCCTCGACCAGGCCCGTCGGCCAGTCGCCGTGCCGCAGGTGCTCGCGGACCTGCTCCTCCACGCGCTCCTTGACGCGCCGCACCTCCTCGCGGGTGCGGTCCTGGGCCTGCTGGGCCTGGTGGCGGGCCTGTTGGGCGTCCTGGCGGGCGCGGCGGGCCTCCTCCTTCGCCCGGCGGGCCTGCTCCCGCCACTCCTCCTTGGCGCGCCGGAACTCCTCCTTCGCCCCCGCGAAGTAGTCGGTGGTGTGGCCGTCGGCCGCCCCGGGGGCGTCCGTACGGGCCCGGAGCGCGGCCTCGCGCATCTCGCGCCGCAGATCACCGGCGGCGCCGCGGACGTCCTCGCGGATGTCGGCGGCGAGCGCGGAGACGGACTCGCGGATCTCCAGCTCCAGCTCGGCGAGCTCGCCCCGGCGGTCGGCGAGTTCGGCGCGGCCGGCGTCGGTGAGGGAGTAGACCTTGCGGCCGCCCTCGGTGGTGTGGGTGACCAGGCCCTCGGCCTCCAGCTTGGCCAGCCGGGGGTAGACCGTGCCGGCGGACGGCGCGTACAGGCCCTGGAAGCGCTCCTCCAACTGCCGGATGACCTCGTAGCCGTGGCGGGGCGCCTCGTCGAGCAGCTTGAGGAGGTACAGGCGCAGTCGGCCGTGGGCGAAGACGGGGGGCATCAGAGGACCTTTCCGTGCGCGGCGGCGTCGGCGGGGCCGCCGCCCGGGTCCGGCTCGGCGGGCCTGCGCAGCAGCGTGACCGCGCCCGAGACGGTGGTGACCTTGAGCTTGCCGTGCCCGCTGCCGAGCCGGCCGGTGATCTTCCGGGCGCCCCACTGGCCGCTGATCCGCAGGTCCTCGAAGGCGCAGGAGACCTTGCCGCTCGCGGTGCCCGCGTCCACCTCCGCGTCCACGGGGTGCGGCAGCCGGACGGCGACCTCGCCGGAGACGCTGGTGATGTCGAGGTCCGGGCAGGTCGCGGTGGGGGAGAGGTCGACGACCACGTCACCGCTGACCGACTCGGCCTTGACGGTGCCGCCGGACCCGTCGACGAGCGTGAGATCGCCGGAGACGGAGTGGAAGCGCAGGTCGCCACCGAGCGACTGGGCCTCCAGCCGCCCGGTGACGGTGTCGGCCCGTACGTTTCCGGTCAGTCCGACGAGCGTGGTGTCGCCGCCCACGCCGCGGACGTCCGTCCGGCCGGAGATCCCGGAGACGACGGCGCTCGCGGTGACGACACCGACCTCGACCCGGGTGGCGGCGGGGACGGTCAGGGTGACGGTGGCCGTGCGGTTCCACTCCCGGCAGTCGAACAACGAGAGGAAGTTCTGCCACGGCAGGTCCTTGTAGCCGACGGTGAGCGTGCCCTCGTGGAGGCCGACGACGAGCGGTCGGCCGTCGATCTCGGACAGCTCCAGCCGGGCGGGGCCGGTGGCGGCGCCGACGACGTTGACCGTGCCGCCCACGAGCCGCACGTTCAGGGCCGTGACCGGATCGTCGAAGGTGAGTGTGCGTGGGGCGGAGAGTGACCAGTGCGACTGGTCCGTTCGGTCTGACCCATCCGGCATCCCGGGCCTCCTCGCAACATATCGCGTCTATTGGCAAACACGATATATCGCGGTCTCGGTAAGTCAAGTGTCACCCGGGTGGCATAGCGTTGACGCATGTCAGCTACCGATCACCGTCCGGCGGCAGGAGTCCTGCTGCTCTGCCGGGCCGAACCCGACCGTGTCCGCTCCTCCGCCCAGTTCCTCGGCATGCCCGTGCTCCTCGCCCCGGCGGGCGAGGGATGGAGCGTGCTCGTCCCCGGCGCGGCCTCCTGGCGGGACGAGGGCGAGGAGTTGTCCATGCTGACGACCGACTGGGTGCACGTGCTGACCGGCGGGGAGTCATGGCCGGTCGTCGGCCTGTGGTGGGACGGCGCCGAAGCGGGCTTCGTGGTGGCGGCGGCCTTCCGCCGCACGGTCTCGCACACCTGGCACGCGGACGGCACGCAGTCGCCCGGCGCCGAGGAGGCCATGACGGCCCTGCGCGCCCGGCTCGGCCTCGACCCCGTGCTCGACGGGGCGGCGCTCGACCGGCTCACCGCGCCGGACGCGGACGTCGACGCCCCCACCCGGGCGCTGGGCCTGGTGGCGGTCCTCGCCCGCGCGGGCCTGCACCTCGGGGCGGGCCTCGCGCCGGGCACGGACGCTCCCCTGCTGTGCGAGGCGGCCGAGGCGCTGCCCGCCACCGAGACCGTCGAATGGCCGGGCTGGCGGGAGGCCCTGCGGACCGGGCTCGACGAGTCCGAGCGGGGTGCGCTGGGCGCGTGGTCGCGCGGCCCCAAGGCCCGGGCCCGGGGCGTGGTGGAGATAGCGGCGGGTGTATCGGTGGCGCTGTGCGCGCGCCGCACCGGGCGCCGGGGCTGGGCGGCGGCGGGGTGGGCCCTGGCGGCGGACGGGGTGCTCACGCTCGCGTACGACCGGTGGCGGGGACGGATGTAGGCGATCCGCGGCTCGCCTGTCCGGCGGGTCCTTCGGCTGCGGGCCGGTTGTGCCGCCTGCGGCGGCGAGGCGCCCTGCGGGCGCGTCCTCAATCTCCCCCAGCTACCGCTGGGAGGTGCCCCCAGCGGGCTTGATGTGGCTGGGCTATGGCGACCAAGCCCAGCCAAAACCAGCCCGTCCGGCGCTTGAGGACACCGCCGCGCAGCGGTGGTGCGGACGGTGGAGTCAAGGGCCGGCCAGGCTAGACGTCGTCGTCCTCGTCGTCCAGGCGGGCCAGCCAGGTCGCCAGGCGCTCCACCGGCACCTCGAAGTCCGGGTTGAGGTCGACGAACTCGCGCAGGCGCTCGGCCACCCAGCCGAGGGAGACCTCCTCCTCGCCCCGCCGGTTCTCCAGCTCCTCGATGCCGCGGTCCGTGAAGTACAACGTGATCTCCGTCAGTGATGGTCAGGGGTGGGCGGACGGTCCCGCCCAGGATAGGCGGCCCGGTGGAGCGTGCCGTCGCCACCAGGGCCTTGCTGTCCGCACTCACCGGGCTGCGGGGGCTTCGGTCGGCCCACCTCCATGCAGAAACGATTCGCCAAGTGCCCTGTCGGCGTAGCCTCGTTGGGGAGGGATGGTGAGGGTCATGTCATCAGGGTTGGCAGACAACATCCGCAAGTTCCGCCGCGCCGCGGGTCTGAGCCAGGAGGGGCTGGCGCAGGAGTCGGGCCTCTCGGCGGGCGTCGTGCGCAAGCTGGAACAGGGCGGTGACGCGCGCGTCGAGACGTTGCACGCGCTGGCGCGCGGGCTGGGGGTGACGACGTCGGCCCTGTTCGTGACGGAGGCTCCACAGCCGGTGGTGGGGGACGAGGCGAACCGTCGGTACCTGGTGGAACTGCGCAAGGCACTGATGCCGCCTATCGGCCTTGTCGCACCGCTGACCGATCCGGGCGAGGCCAGTGATCTCTCCCTCCTGCGAAGGGAGATCGCTGACAGTGACGCCCTCTACCAGGCCGACCGGTACGGCTCCGTGGCCAAGAGACTGCCGAAGCTCCTGCGGTCGACGGAAGCGACCGTTTCGCTCGCGGAGGGTGAGGAACGACGGCCCGCGATGATCGTGCGGGCGCACGCGCTGCTGCTGGCAGGCAAGTACCTCACTCAGGTCCGGCAGTACGACATGGCCTACTACGCACTCTCCGAGGGCATCCGGCTCGCCCGGGAGACGGACCAGAGGCTCACCACTGCCACCGGAGTGGTCGGCATGTGCTGGCTGTTGCTCCGCCAGGACCGCTTCGACGAGAGCGAGCATCTTGCGGTGGTGACGGCGGAGGAGATGGAGCCGCGCATCTCCTCGGCCAGCCCGGGCCACCTGGCCGTCTGGGGCGAGCTGTGGCTACGGGTGGCGTCGTCGACGGTCCGCAACAACCGCCCTGACGTGGTGGCGGAGGCGCGCAGGATGGCGGGCACAGCGGCGAGCGCGCTTGGTAGACAGTTCTACGACTTCGGTAAGAGCTGGGGAAACTTCGGACCTGTGACGGCGGAACTGAAGGTGGTGGAGGACATGTCGGTCGCCGGTGACGCGCGGGGCGTCCTCGACCGCGCGGATGAGGGCCTCTTGAGCCGGAAGGCCATCCGCTCCTTCGGTGAGCCGGGCGCCAACGGCTGGGGCCGCCACCGGCTCGACGTCGCCAAAGC
The DNA here is from genome assembly GCF_055576875.1 of Streptomyces sp. NPDC033229. NCBI lineage: Bacteria > Bacillati > Actinomycetota > Actinomycetes > Kitasatosporales > Streptomycetaceae > Streptomyces > Streptomyces sp. NPDC033229. The sequence goes on from NZ_JBVIQR010000024.1 coordinate 49,124, forward strand.
CCACGTCACTCTCGGTTCACACCAGGACGCCATGGCCGAGCTCAAACAACTACGGCACACCTCCGGTGAGTGGCTGAAACACCAGCCCATGGCCCGGTACGTCATGAGCGACCTTCTCACCACCCGCAAGCGCACCCTTACCCAGGATATGCGCGAGATGGCCGACCACCTGGGCGTCAAGCAGTAACTACCACGGAACGTGGTAGTTACCGCCCGCCCGTCAGGCGAACTACCACGTTCCGTGCCTGGCTCGCGCTCCCGCCCGGCCATACCTTCCTCGTGAGCCAACGGACAGGAAGGGCTGACGGGATGACGTACCGGAACGGTGCCTACGTGATGGACACCCGCGACAACAGAATCGCCCAGGTCATCGGGGGAACGGACACCCGCGTACGGGTCCGGCCGCCCGGCGGCGGCACGGCGTGGGAGGTCCCCGTCACCGCCCTACGGCTCGCGACCCGCGACGAGCGCAACGCCGCCGGGCTGCGTCCGTACCTGAGCGGGTGTGCGGACTGCGCCGCGCTGGAGGACGCCTGGCGCAAGGCACCGGACGGCGAACGGTCCCAGGCCGCCGCCGACGCCCGTGCGCACTGGCTCGTCACCCACGCCACCACCAGGGAGAACGCATGAGGAGCACCGGTCGTCTCGTGGACAACTGCCCGCACACCGGTGGCTGGTCCACCGCCGGAATCGGCAAGGCCACGGCGAGCAGCGCTGCGACCGCTGCGGCACCCGCCGCTTCACCGACTACGGCGCCCTGCTGCCGCCCGGCCTCCCGCAGATCCGCACCCCCTCCGACAAGGCCCGCACCCGGGCCGACCGCTCGGCGGCCCTGCTGATCTCGCGAACGACCTACCACCTCAGCCGGTGGACGCCGAGGGTGCCGAGACCGACGGCACTCGGCGCCGCGGCCGCCTGAGCCGCCGGAACGGAACCGGGCCCCCACCGCCGTAGCGGTGGGGGCCCGGACCACGTCAGTTCCGGGGGAATGACTGAGTTGTCAGGGACAAGCCCAGAACAGTGTCCGTCAGGTCGACCGGGTCGCCGAAGTCGAGAGTCCGGTTGGCGCGGTATTCACCGTCCTTCGGCTCCGTGTGCACATGGCACTGGCCGGTGTACGGATCCGCGATGACGTACACAGGGACGTCACCGGCGGCGTAGGCGGCCTTCTTCTTGCCGTAGTCGTTGTCGGCGGTCCCCTGTGAGATCACCTCAAGGACGAACTCGACGTCCTGATGACGCCATCGGCCCTTCGCGTCCTGCTCGGCGTCGTCCGACAGCTTGAAGAGGTCGGGAGCGAAGGCGTTGCGGTCACCCGGGAGGTCGAGGCGAACATCGGACATGATCCTGCTTCGGCGCCCGAAATGCTGCTTCAGCTGCAGGAACACCTCCCCGATGATTTCCCAGTGTGTCCCTCGCTGCGGTGCCATGCAGACAGCCCCCCCGACGACCTCGCCCTTGTACCCCTCGGGGACGATCTCGTAGAGAAGCTCGAACATCTCGTCCGAGCCCGGCTCGTCGTTCTCGGCCATCTCGGTCCTGTCGGTCATTGCGATGGTCACCGTGACGCTCCTCCCCGCTGCCACTGGTGTTCAGCAGCCGCGCAGTACAACGATACGCACGGGTGCCAGGACACGCGCCCGGCCTGGCCTCGCGACAAAAAGGACCGGGCCCCCACCGCCGTCGGTCGGCGGTGGGGGCCCGGTGTTCGTCACCCGAGGGGCGGTCGAGGTCAGATGTCGAAGACCTCGGCGACCAGGGCCGCCTGCTCCGCCTGGTGACGCTTGGCCGAGCCGACCGCCGGGGAGGAGGAGTGCGAGCGGGAGACCCGCCGCAGCCGCTCCCGGGCCGGGATGTCGGCGCCGACGGCCAGGTCCAGGTGGTCGATCAGGTTGAGCGCGATGAACGGCCAGGCACCCTGGTTCGCCGGCTCCTCCTGGGCCCACACGAACTTCTCCGCGCCCGCGTACTTGGCGATCTCCGCCTGGAGCTCGGCACCCGCCAGCGGGTACAGCCGCTCGATGCGGATGATCGCCGTGTCGTTCGCACCGCGCTTGGTCCGCTCGGCGACGAGGTCGTAGTAGACCTTGCCGGAGCAGAAGACGACCTTGCGGACGTCCGCGGTGGCGACCGTGTCGTCACCGATGACCGGGCGGAAGCTGCCGGTGGTGAACTCCTCCGCCGACGACGCCGCGGCCTTCAGACGCAGCATCGACTTCGGGGTGAAGACGATGAGCGGCTTGTGGTGCGGGTTGTGGACCTGCCAGCGCAGCAGGTGGAAGTAGTTCGACGGCAGGGTCGGCATCGCGACCGTCATGTTGTTCTGCGCGCAGAGCTGGAGGAAGCGCTCGACACGGGCCGAGGAGTGGTCCGGGCCCTGGCCCTCGTAGCCGTGCGGCAGCAGCAGCGTGACGCCGGAGGTCTGGCCCCACTTCTGCTCGGAGGAGGAGATGAACTCGTCGACGATGCTCTGGGCGCCGTTGACGAAGTCACCGAACTGGGCCTCCCACAGCACCAGGGACTCCGGGCGGGCCAGCGAGTAGCCGTACTCGAAGCCCATCGCCGCGTACTCGCTGAGCAGCGAGTCGTAGACGTTGTACCGGGCCTGGTCCTCGGAGAGGTACATCAGCGGGGTGTAGTCCTCGCCGGTCTCCCGGTCGACGAGCACCGCGTGGCGCTGGCCGAACGTGCCGCGGCGGGAGTCCTGGCCGGCGAGCCGGACCGGGGTGCCCTCCATCAGCAGCGAGCCGAAGGCGAGGGTCTCGCCCATGGCCCAGTCGATCGTGCCGTCCTCGACGCTGGCCGCGCGGCGCTGCAGCTGCGGCAGCAGTCGCGGGTGCACGGTCACGTGCTCGGGCAGGTTGACCTGCGACTCGGCGATCCGCTTGACGATCTCCTGGGAGATCGCGGTGTTCACCGGGACCGGGAACTCGGCCTGCGCGGCCGGGACCTCGGCCGCGGTCGGCGCGGACGTCGCCTCGCGGACCTCGGTGAAGACCTTCTCCAGCTGACCCTGGTAGTCCTGCAGGGCCTGCTCGGCCTCTTCCAGGGTGATGTCGCCGCGACCGATGAGGGACTCGGTGTAGAGCTTGCGCACCGAGCGCTTCTTGTCGATCAGGTCGTACATCAGCGGCTGGGTGAACGAGGGGTTGTCGGCCTCGTTGTGACCCCGGCGGCGGTAGCAGATCAGATCGATGACGACGTCCTTGTTGAACGCCTGACGGAACTCGAAGGCGAGCCGCGCGACGCGGACCACGGCCTCCGGGTCGTCACCGTTCACATGGAAGATCGGCGCCTCGATCATCCGGGCGACGTCGGTGCAGTACATCGACGAGCGCGAGGACTCCGGGGCGGCGGTGAAGCCGACCTGGTTGTTGATCACGATGTGCACGGTGCCGCCGGTGCGGTAGCCGCGCAGCTGCGACATGTTGAGCGTCTCGGCCACGACGCCCTGGCCCGCGAAGGCCGCGTCGCCGTGCAGCTGGACGGGCAGGACCGTGAAGTCCGTGCCGCCCTTGTTGATGATGTCCTGCTTGGCGCGGGCGATGCCCTCGACGACCGGGTCGACGGTCTCCAGGTGGGACGGGTTGGCGGCCAGCGAGACCTGGATCTGCTCGCCGTCGAGACCCGTGAAGGTGCCCTCGGCGCCCAGGTGGTACTTCACGTCGCCGGAGCCGTGCATCGACTTCGGGTCGAGGTTGCCCTCGAACTCGCGGAAGATCTGCGCGTACGACTTGCCGACGATGTTGGCCAGCACGTTCAGCCGGCCGCGGTGGGCCATGCCGATGACGACCTCGTCCAGGCGCGACTCGGCGGCCGAGTCCAGCACGGCGTCGAGCAGCGGGATGACGGACTCGCCGCCCTCCAGCGAGAAGCGCTTCTGGCCGACGTACTTCGTCTGCAGGAAGGTCTCGAAGGCCTCCGCCGCGTTCAGCCGGCGCAGGATGCGCAGCTGCTCCTCGCGCTCGGGCTTGGAGTGGCCGCGCTCGACCCGGTCCTGGATCCACTTGCGCTGCTTGGGGTCCTGGATGTGCATGAACTCGATGCCGGTGGTGCGGCAGTACGAGTCGCGCAGCACACCGAGGATGTCGCGCAGCTTCATCATCGCCTTGCCGGCGAAGCCGCCGACCGCGAACTCGCGCTCCAGGTCCCACAGGGTGAGGCCGTGCTCGGTGATGTCGAGGTCGGGGTGCTTGCGCTGGCGGTACTCCAGCGGGTCGGTGTCGGCCATGACGTGGCCGCGGACCCGGTAGGAGTGGATCAGCTCGAAGACCCGGGCGGCCTTGGTGACGTCGTCGTCGTGGGAGACGTCGATGTCGCGCAGCCAGCGGATCGGCTCGTAGGGGATCCGCAGCGCCTCGAAGATCTCGTCGTAGAAGTCACCCTCGCCGAGCAGCAGCTGGCTCATGACGCGCAGGAACTCGCCGGAGGCGGCGCCCTGGATCACGCGGTGGTCGTACGTCGAGGTCAGGGTCATGACCTTGGAGATGCCCAGCTTGTTCAGGGCGTCCTGGGAGGTGCCCTGGAACTCGGCCGGGTAGTCCATCGCGCCGACGCCGACGATGAGGCCCTGGCCGGGCATCAGACGCGGCACGGAGTGCACGGTGCCGATGCCGCCGGGGTTCGTCAGCGAGGCGGTGACCCCGGTGAAGTCGTCCATTGTCAGCTTGCCGACGCGGGCGCGGCGGACGATGTCCTCGTAGGCCTGCCAGAACTCGAAGAAGTTCAGCGTCTCGGCCTTCTTGATGGCCGCGACGACGAGCTGGCGGTCACCGTTCGGCTTGACCAGGTCGATGGCCAGGCCGAGGTTGACGTGCTCGGGCTTGACCAGCGTCGGCTTGCCGTCCTTCTCCGCGAAGGAGTAGTTCATCGACGGCATGGCCTTGAGGGCCTGCACCATCGCGAAGCCGATGAGGTGGGTGAAGGAGACCTTCCCGCCCCGGGCCCGCTTGAGGTGGTTGTTGATGACGATGCGGTTGTCGAACAGCAGCTTCACCGGCACGGCGCGGACGGACGTGGCCGTCGGCAGCTCCAGCGAGGCGTTCATGTTCTTGGCGACCGCGGCGGACGGGCCGCGCAGCGTCACGTACTCGGGGCCCTGCGGAGCCTCGGCCGCGGGGGCCTCGGACGCGGCAGGGGCCTTGGCGGGAGCCTTCGCGGGCGCCGCCTTGGCGGGGGCCTGCGCGGCGGGCTTCGCCGCGGCAGCCGGCGCCGGAGCGGCCTGGGCGGGCTTGGCGGCCTGCGGAGCAGGCGCGGCAGGCGCGGCCGGGGCTGCGGCGGCGGGCTGCTGGGCAGCCGGCGTGGCGGGCGCGGCACCCGGGGGGGCGGGCGGGGCGGCGGCTGCCGACCCCGTGTCCTTCCCGGGCTTGTAGTCGGCGAAGAAGTCCCACCAGGCTCGGTCGACCGAGTTCGGGTCCTGGAGGTACTGCTGGTAGATCTCGTCGACGAGCCACTCATTGGAACCGAAGACGTCGGCAGGGCTCTTGCCCTGCCCGTCTTGGTCGGTCGAGACGCTCGAGGTGTTGGGGGACTGTGGCGACACGGCGGCAACCGCCCTCTTCCGCTTCACAAGGTGATGGACAGCGGGAATAAAGGCTACGCCTGTCGGGGCACTCTATGCAGGCCACCCCGGCCAGTCGTCGCCTAAGTCACATTCATCGACGGGTTTCGAGGCATGACGTGGCGGGAAGCAGACGGGGTTCCGCTTCTCCCGCTGGCTTCCGGGTTCGCCGATTCCCGCTCACATCCCGCTGAATGTGTGCTTCCACCACCGACCCTACGTCAAGTCGCTTCTCAAGGTCCGCCCGGAAGAGTGACCCGGATGCGGCAACCGCGTGGTGATTCGGCCACGCCGATGCTGCCGCCGTGCAGATCGACCGCCCAGCGGGCGATGGCCAGGCCCAGACCCGTGCCCCCGTCGCTGTCCGGACCCTGCTGGCCGGAGCTGCCCCGGTTGAAGCGCTCGAAGACGCGGTGCCGCTCGGACTCGGGGATGCCCGGGCCCTCGTCCACGACCTCCAGGTCCAGCGACTGCGGCCCCTCGCCCCGGCGGGCGCGGACCGTGACCCGGCCGTGCCGGGGGCTGTGCTTGACGGCGTTGTCGACCAGATTGGCCACCACCTGGTGCAGCCGCTCGGCGTCCGCGTGCGCGGTCAGCTCCGGCGGCTGGACGTCCAGGTGCAGATGCACGTCCTTGCGGGCGCGCGGCGAGGCACCGGAGCCGGCCGCCATGCTGGCCTCCTTCAGCACCCCCGCCAGATACGGCCAGACCTCGAAGCGCCGGGCGTGCAGCGGCACCACGCCGTTGTCCAGCCGGGACAGGTCCAGCAACTGCTCCACCAGCCGCCCCAGCCGCTCCGTCTGGCGCAGCGCGGTGCGCATCGTCTCCGGATCGGCGGCCGAGACCCCGTCCACCACGTTCTCCAGCACCGCCCGCAGCCCCGCGATCGGGGTGCGCAGCTCGTGCGAGACGTTGGCGACCAGCTCCTTGCGGTGGGTGTCGACCGCCTCCAGGTCGGCCGCCATCCGGTTGAAGGCCTTGGCCAGGTCGCCGAACTCGTCCCGCCGCCCGCCGCCGACCCGTCGGCTGTAGTCACCGTGCGCCATCGACCGGGTGACCTCGGTCATCTCGTCCAGCGGCGCGGTCAGCCCGTGCGCCACGAACTGGGTTATCAGCAGCGAGGCGATGATCGAGAAGATCGTGATGACCCGCAGCTCGGTGGCCGAGTGGATCGCGACGAAGACCAGGAAGGTCGTGATGACCACCGAGCCGATGACGAGCGCGCCCAGCGCCGCCTTCACCGACCGGTAGGGGTCCAGCGGGCGCAGCGCCGCCCAGACGCGGCTCCACAGGCCCGGCCGACGGCCGTCGCCGACTCGCGGGCCGGTCATGCCGCCGGGGTCTCCAGCGCGTACCCGACGCCGTGGACGGTGCGGATCCGCTCCGCCCCGATCTTCCGGCGCAGCGCCTTGATGTGACTGTCCACGGTCCGGGTGCCGGAGGCGTCGGCCCAGTCCCACACCTCGGCGAGCAACTGCTCGCGGGAGAGGACGGCGCGCGGGGTGTTGGCCAGGCAGACCAGCAGGTCGAACTCCGTGGGCGTCAGATGCACGTCCGTGCCGCGTACGCGCACTCTTCGCTGCGCGTGGTCGATCTCCAGCTCGCCCAGGCGCAGGATGCCGCTGCGCGGGGTGTGCGCGGCGAGCGCGGCCCGCTCCACCCGCCGCAGCAGCACGTGCACCCGCGCCGCCAGCTCGCGCATCGAGAACGGCTTGGTCATGTAGTCGTCGGCGCCCACGCCCAGCCCGACCAGCATGTCGGTCTCGTCGTCACGGGCCGTGAGCATCAGCACCGGTACCGGCCGCTGTGCCTGCACCCGGCGGCAGACCTCCAGGCCGTCGAAGCCCGGCAGCATCACGTCCAGCACCAGCAGATCCGGCTGCCAGGCCTCGGCGGCGTCGACCGCCGCCGGCCCGTCGCCGGCGGTCCGTACGTGAAATCCCTCGGCCCGCAGCCGGGCCGCGATCGCGTCGACGATCGTCCGGTCGTCCTCGACGACCAGGACCCGTCGCTGAGCCCCGGCGGAGGCTGTGGTGCCGCTCGGGCCGATGTGTGTGTGCTCCATGCGCCCCGCCCCTAGCGTCTTCCCGTGCCTCGTCGTGCCACTGTGGCAAGCAGGGTACGGGCAGGTGACGGCGGACGGCTACGCGGCCTTGACCGCGAGGTGAACCACGTCGGGGACGCCCCGGGCAACGGTGATCTCTTCGGTTCTTACCCCGTCGAACCCGGCATTCCGGAGGGCCTCCTCGAACTCCGCGGAGGGCTGGGCGGACCAGACGGCGAGCACCCCGCCGGGTGTCAGCCGCGCCCGGCAGGCCGCGAGACCGGTGGGGGAGTAGAGACCGTCGTTGTCCTCCGTGACGGTCCAGCCGGGGCCGTTGTCGATGTCGAGACACAGCGCGTCATAGTCCCCCACAGCCTTGAGGGCGTGGGAGGTGCCCCCATCCCCGGAGGTGCGGAGGTGGGCGACGAGGTCGGTGTGGAGGAGCTCCGTGCGCGGGTCGGCGAGGGCGTCGGCGGAGATCGCGGCGAGCGGGCCGGTGCGGTGCCAGTCGATGACCGCGCCCTCCCGCTCGACGACCGTGACGCGCCCCCAGCGCGGCTCGGCGGCCGCGTGCGCGAGCGAGAAGCCCACGCCGAGCCCGCCGATCAGGACCGCCGGGTCCGGGCGCTCGGGGGGCAGGGCGGCGAGCGCGGCGTCGACCAGCAGCCGTTCGGAACGGCCGTCGGAGGTGTCCATCAGGAAGCAGCCGTTGGCGATGATCTCGTAGACCGCGCCGGTCACCCCGTCTCCGCCTCCGCGCCGTCTGAGCACCACCTCGCCGTACGGTCCCTCGCGGCGCTCGACGGTGACGGGCGCGGCCTCGGTGTCGTGGTCAAACCGGACGTACGGGACGGTCATGCGGGCCTCCGGGAGGGCGGTGATGCTCGGCGGACGCAGGGCGCGGGTATGCAGTTGACAGGGGTGACAGGGGTCACTGCCGGACGTGATCCGGCGGGTCACGGCGCACCTTAGTGTTCATAGGGCGACCGATGCGCGGCCTTTTCCGAGGGGTCCGCCGCACGGCCGCCGCGCATACCCAGGAGAGCCCGGTGGAAAGGGGCTTGGCCGAGTGACCGTGGTGGATCCCGCCGATGATTCGGCCACCGGTGCGCGGACCGCGAGCGGCGGCGCGTCACCCCGGCAGCCGTCCCGCCTCCGCCGTCCCGGGCGTCTCCTGCCCACCCCCACCGGCACGCCGTTCACGTTCGGCTACGGGCTGATCCTGCTCGCCACCGCCCTCTACACGGACTTCGGCGACCAGGCGACGGTCGACCGGCTGCTCCGCGAGTCCAGCACCGACGCGGCGCACCTCGCCGAGCAGCCGCTGTTCGTCCTCGTGACCAGCGCCCTGTGGATCGCGGGCGGGATCCATTCGCTCTACGGCGTGGCCTTCCTGCTCGTCGTCACCGCGCTGGAGCGGCGGGTCGGCGGGGCGCGGGCCGCCGGGGTCTTCCTGCTCGGCCATGTGCTGGCCACGCTCGCGACCGAGCTTCCGGTGGCGGGCGCCGTCGCCGTGGGCCGGCTGCCCGCGGAGTCCATGCACCGCCTCGACTACGGCATCAGTTTCGGGCTGATGGCGTGCATCGGCGCGCTGTCCGGGCTGCTGCCGCCCCGTGGGAAGTGGCCCCTGCTCGGTGTGGCGGGCGCGATGTGCGCCCAGGACCTGATCGAACTCGTCGACCCCCTCGCCAGTTGGGGCCACCCCATCGCGCTGCTGACCGGTCTGGCCTGTGTGCCGTTGGTCCGCGACGCGGCCGGGCGCAAGAGCGCCGTCGCCGGTCGGGCCGCCACCGTCTCAGCGGACCGTGCCGTCCCACTGCCACTGCTCCCGCCGTGGCTGCCCCGGCAGTACGCCCCGACCGGTGCACCACAGGAGGGTGCGGCCGGGGGCATGGCCTTCCGGGGCGCCGGGGAAGAGCCGCTCGACGGCGGGCGCGCAGAGCCCGTCGGGCGGGCTCCAGTCGAGCCCGAGGCCCCGCGCGACGTCATGGGTGTGCACGACGGTCTCCACCACGCCCATGGCGGCGAAGCCGGGCCCGTCGGAGTGGCCCCACGGGTGCCAGGCGCGGTCCCCCGCCCCCGCACCCCGGACGGTGCCGGCGAGCAGCGACGCCGCGATGCGGATGCCCTCCAGGCGGGCTGAGACCGGCGCCCCGGGGTCCAGCGAGGCGAAGAGCGTGATGTAGCGGTCGGTCGGCTTGGCGGTGAGCAGCCCCGCGTAGCCGACGAGGCCGAGCGCCAGGTGGTCGAGCGTCGTGTGACAGGACCAGTCGAGGCCCCCGGCGGGCACGGACCAGTCCTTCGCCGCCTCCGTCTCCAGGGCGGCGGTGCACTCCTCGGCCGCCGCGACGACGAGAGAGGCCCAGGCCGCGGTGGTCTCGGGCGCGCTCATGCCCGGCCCCCGTCGCGGACGACCTCGATCAGGCGCGCGTAGCTGTCGCCGCCGTGGCCCGCGGCGACGGCCCGGGTGACGGACGCCTTGAGCAGCAGCGGCAGCCCGACGTCCAGGCCGCCCGCCTCACTCGCGTGGACGAGGTGGTCCATCGACGCGAGGTGGATGTCGAGGGTGGCGTCGTCGCCCGGGTAGTGACCGGCGTCGATCTGGGGCGCGTACGTGGCCATGAACCCGGAGACGGCCGTCAGCCAGCGGATCGCCACCGGCGTGAAGTCCCCCGCGGGCACCCCCTCGGAGCCGGTCAGCGCGGCGCCGTGCAGCCAGCCGCTGAGCGTCGACCACATCAGGCCGAGCAGGGCCGTGTCGTAGAGCGAGGCGAGGCCCGGGTCCGCGCCGAGGTCCAGGGGGTCGCCCAGGCTCGCCAGCGTCGTCCGGTGCGCGGCGAACGCGGTCGGCGAGCCGCTGTAGAGCAGCATGAACTCCGCGCTCCCGATGCCCGGCGGGGTCGTCATGACGGCCCCGTCGAGGTAGTCGGCGCCGTGCTCCGCCGCCCACGCGGCACCGGCCCGGGCCTGCTCGGGCGTGCCGGAGGTGAGGTTGACGAGGGTGCGGCCGGCGAGCTCGCCCACGACGGGGTCGAGGACGGCGTGGACGTCGTCGTAGGTCGTCACGCAGATCACGACGAGCCCGCTCGCGGTGACCGCGTCGCGCACCGACTCCGCGCGGACGGCCCCTCGCCCGACGAGCGCGTCGGCCCGGGCGGCCGAGCGGTTCCAGACGGTGGTCGGGTGACCGGCCTTCAGGAAGGCGTCGGCCAGCGCCGTGCCCATCGAACCCAGGCCGAGAACGGTCACACTCATGGTGTTTCTCCCCGCGTATCGCAGAAGTCGATCAAGTGGGACCACGCTCGCACCGTCCGATGCGCCCGGACAGTGGCAGAACTGACGGCTGTCGAAAAATTCCTGCCATAGGCTGCCGGGCATGAGCGCTGGTTCCGTGGCCGTGGCAGTGATCGACGACGACGTCCCCTTCTGGGACCTGTACGAGCTGGGGGTCGTCTGTACGGTCTTCGGCATCCCGCACCACGACCTGGCCGACCCCTGGTACGACCTGCGGCTCTGCTCGGCCGGAGGGAACTCGGCGCAGGCCGCGTCCGGCGCGGGCGGCTTCGCGCTGCGCACCCCCTACGGGCTGGACGCGCTGGCCGGCGCGGACACCGTGATCGTCCCCTCGGTGCCGGAAGCCTGCGTCGACGGCGGCCGGGAGCTCCCCCCGGAACTCCTCACCGCGCTGCGCCGGGCCGCCGACGGCGGTGCCCGCATGGTGTCCCTGTGCGCCGGCGCCTTCGCGCTCGCCGCCGCCGGGATCCTCGACGGCCGCCGCGCCACCGCCCACTGGATGCACACCGAGGAACTGGGGCGGCGGTACCCCAAGGTCGACGTCGACGACTCGGTCCTCTACGTGGACGACGGCGACGTCCTCACCAGCGCCGGGGTCACCGCCGGGCTCGACCTGTGCCTGCACCTGGTCCGCCGCGACCTCGGCGCGCACGTCGCCAACCAGTTGGCCCGCCGCCTGGTCGTCCCCGCGCACCGGCCCGGCGGCCAGGCGCAGTACGTCGAGGCGTCCGTCCCCGCCGCCGACGACGAGGGGCTCGCGCCCGTACTCCACGTGGGCCACCGGGCACCTGGACCGGCCGCTGACCGTCGACGACCTGGCCCGGCGTGCCGGGATGAGCCCCCGGACCTTCTTCCGCCGCCTCCAGGCCGCCACCGGCACCACCCCGCTCCAGTGGCTGCTCACCCAGCGGCTCGCCCGGGCCCAGTCGCTGCTGGAGTCGACCGGACTGTCGGTCGAGAAGATCAGCGAGCTCAGCGGGCTGGGCACCGGGGCCAATCTGCGCCGCCACTTCACCCTGCACTTCGGCATCACGCCGACGGACTACCGACGGGCCTTCCCGACGGCGGCGTGAGCCGCTGCCGCGCCCTGCCCTTCGCGTGATCGCTGAGAGCGAACAGAATCCGGCCACGCCCGGGGAACACCAACGGCATCAGAAGCATTGAGTCGGTATAACTCAACTTGCCTGCCGAAGGGGAGATCATGGCTTCGACGTCCACACCGCTCACCCTGCCCGTGCTGCCGCTCGACGACGAGGTGGTGCTGCCCGGCATGGTGGTGCCGCTCGATCTGACCGATACCGAGGTACGGGCCGCGGTGGAGGCCGCCCAGGCCGCCGCCACCGGCGACAACAAGCCGAGGGTGCTGCTTGTGCCCCGCGTCGAGGGGACGTACGCGGGCGTCGGCACGCTCGGCACCGTCGAGCAGGTCGGCCGGCTCTCCGACGGCGACCCCGGCGCGCTCATCCGCGGTGTCCGCCGCGTCCGCGTCGGGGCCGGTACGACCGGGCCCGGGGCCGCGCTGTGGATCGAGGGCACCCAGATCGAGGAGATCACCCCCGACCCGCTGCCCGGCGCGGTCACCGAGCTGATGAAGGAGTACAAGGCGCTGGCCACGAGCTGGCTCCGCAAGCGCGGCGCCTGGCAGGTAGTGGACCGCGTCCAGCAGATCGACGACGTCGCCCAGCTCGCCGACAACTCCGGCTACTCCCCCTTCCTCACCGTCGCCCAGCGCGTCGAGCTGCTGGAGACCGCCGACCCGGTGGCCCGGCTCAAGCTCGCCGTGAAGTGGCTCGGCGACCACCTCGCCGAGCAGGACGTCGCCGAGTCCATCGCCAAGGACGTCCAGGAAGGCGTCGACAAGCAGCAGCGCGAGTTCCTGCTCCGCCGCCAGCTGGAAGCCGTCCGCAAGGAGCTGGCCGAGCTCAACGGCGACCCGGAGAACGAGTCCGACGACTACCGCGACCGCGTCGAGGCCGCCGACCTGCCGGACAAGGTCCGCGAGGCGGCCCTCAAGGAGGTCGACAAGCTGGAGCGCTCCTCCGACCAGAGCCCCGAGGGCAGCTGGATCCGCACCTGGCTCGACACGGTGCTCGAACTGCCGTGGAACGAGCGCACGGAGGACGCCTACGACATCGCCGGCGCCAAGGCCGTGCTCGACGCCGACCACGCGGGCCTCGCGGACGTGAAGGAGCGGATCACCGAATACCTGGCGGTGCGCAAGCGGCGCGCCGACCGGGGGCTGGGCGTGGTCGGCGGGCGGCGCGGGGGCGCGGTGCTGGCGCTCGTAGGCCCGCCGGGGGTCGGAAAGACCTCACTCGGAGAATCGGTCGCCCGGGCCATGGGCCGCAAGTTCGTGCGCGTCGCGCTCGGCGGCGTACGCGACGAGGCGGAGATCCGCGGCCACCGCCGCACCTACGTGGGCGCGCTGCCCGGCCGGATCGTGCGGGCGGTCAAGGAGGCCGGTTCGATGAACCCGGTCGTGCTGCTCGACGAGATCGACAAGGTCGGCTCCGACTACCGCGGCGACCCGGCGGCGGCCCTCCTGGAGGTCCTGGACCCGGCACAGAACCACACCTTCCGGGACCACTACCTGGAGGTCGAGCTGGACCTGTCGGACGTGGTGTTCCTGGCGACGGCGAACGTCCTGGAGGCGATCCCCGAGGCGCTGCTCGACCGCATGGAACTGGTCCGCCTCGACGGCTACACCGAGGACGAGAAGGTCACCATCGCCCGGGACCACCTGCTGCCCAGGCAGCTGGAGCGCGCGGGCCTGGAGCCCGGCGAGGTCGTGCTGGCGGACGACGCCCTGCGCAAGCTCGCGGGCGAGTACACCCGTGAGGCGGGCGTGCGCACCCTGGAGCGCTCGGTCGCCCGGCTGCTGCGCAAGATCGCGGCCCAGCACGAACTGGGCGAGCGGGAACTGCCGCTGACCCTGGGCGCGGACGACCTGCGCGCCCTGATCGGCCGGCCGCACCACACGCCCGAGTCCGCCCAGGACCCGGCCGAACGGCGCACGTCCGTACCCGGCGTGGCGACGGGCCTCGCGGTGACCGGCGCGGGCGGCGACGTGCTGTTCGTGGAGGCGTCCCTGGCCGATCCCGAGACGGGCGCGGCGGGACTGACCCTGACCGGCCAGCTGGGCGACGTGATGAAGGAGTCCGCCCAGATCGCCCTGTCCTTCCTCCGCTCCCACGGCGCCGAACTGGAACTCCCCGTCGGTGACTTCAAGGAGCGCGGCGTCCACCTCCACGTCCCCGCGGGCGCGGTCCCCAAGGACGGCCCGAGCGCGGGCATCACGATGACGACGGCCCTGGCCTCCCTGCTCTCCGGCCGCCGGGTCCGCCCGGATGTCGCCATGACGGGCGAGGTCTCGCTGACGGGCCGCGTCCTGCCCATCGGCGGCGTCAAGCAGAAGCTGCTGGCCGCGCACCGGGCCGGGGTGACCACGGTGATCATCCCGAAGCGGAACGAAGCCGACCTGGACGACGTCCCGGCGGAGGTGCTCGCGAAGCTCGACGTCCACCCGGTCTCGGACGTCCGCCAGGTCCTGGAACTGGCCCTCGAGCCGGCGACGGGGACGGCCGCGTCGAAGCCGGCGCCGGAGGTCGTGGCCGCGGCGTAGGGGTAGTGAGGGTATGGCCCGGCTCCCGCTCACGGGAGCCGGGCCACGCGGCGAAAACCCGTCGATGCGGGGTCTTCGAGGCGCCTACCGTGGCCGTATGCCGCCAGCGAAGACCTCGTACGTCTGCCTGCCCTGCCGGGCCTCGTACAAGCAGCAGTACCCTGCCCCGCGCGACCGCGACCGCGTCCGGCCCTGCCCCCGCTGCGCCCGGCCGCTGGTCCACGTCGGCTCGGCCTTCGCGCCGCCGCCGAGGCGGGACGCCGAGGGCTGGCGGGTGCTCGCGGTGCTGTTGCACGCGGGCATCCGCTTCCACAAGAACTGCTGCGGCGGCGGACCGGGCTACCGTCCGCGCACGCTCGCCGAGGTGCGGGAGCGGATGGCGTACGCGCGGGCGACGGGAGAACCGTTCGCGCAAGCGCTTCTGCGACCCGAGCTTCCCTGATCCGGCCGGGTGTCTACCAGTGCGCCGGACGGTTCAGCGTCGGCGGCAGCTTCGTCTCGGCGGAGCCCTTCGCCGCGTTGAGCTGGGCCTGGGTGAGGAAGAGGCTGCCGGTCAGGTCCGCGCCGGACAGGTCGGCGTCGCGGAAGTCCGCGCCGATCAGGTCCGCCGACCGCAGGTCGGCCTTCTTGAGGTCGGCGGCGATGAGGTAGGCGCCCCGGAGATTGGCACCCCGAAGGTTCGCGCCGCCCAGCCTGGCGCCGATGAGGTCGGCTCCCCGGTGGTTCTTCTTGCGGCCGGGGACGTCGGCCCGTACGAGTTCGCTGGTGCGCAGCAGCAGCGTGTTCACGCCGTGCCGGACCTCCGCCACGTCCACCGTCGCGAGCTCCTCCGCGCTGCCGCGTGTGAGGCGGTCGGTGTCGTTCAGGGCGCGGCGGAGGTCGCCGTGCAGGGAGCGGGCGGCCGGCATCGACAGGGCCTCCGTCAAGTACCACAGCAGCTCGTGGAGCTGCCGCATGACGGGGAACACATCGAACATCTGCCGGGCCGAGTCAGGGGCCTCCCGCCAGTTCCGGCCGAGGAAGGTGACCTGGGAGACCTTCTGCCCCGCGCCGAAGCAGTCGAAGACGGTGCAGCCGGAGAAGCCCCGCTCGCGGAGCCGCGTGTGGATGCCGCAGGTGAAGTCCTTCTTGAGGTTCGAGCACGGCTTGCCCGCGTCCTTGTTCACCGCGAAGTCCGCGGAGGCCGCGAAGGGCAGCGCGACGCAGCACAGCCCGAAGCAGCTTCCGCAGTCCGCCTGCAGGTCGGCGCGGTCCGGGGCGGGGGAGGGGGCGTCCTGCTTCGGCAAGGTCTCTGTTCTCCACTGGCGACACGAGCACGGCGACTCTCCGCTGTGCTCTGGGTACGGCCCCCATTCTCCCCCAGGACTAGCCTTCCGCCGAAGCGGACGCCGGGGCCGGGACCAGGCCGTCCGCCACCAGGCCCGCGAACACCGCCCGCCCCAGCGTCTGCACCGCGGACTGCGGGCGGACCATGACGGTGAACTCCTTGATCCGGCCCTCCTCGTCGAACTGCAGCATGTCGATGCCGTGGATCTGCTTGCCGTCCACCGTGGCCCGGAAGAGCAGGATCTCCGACGCGGCGTCGGCGCCGTCCGTGCTGGTCTCGGCCGTGCCCTCGAACCGCCCGACGTAGCGGAAGTCCTCGAACGTGCGCAGCAGGACGCCGAGCAGGCCCAGCACCATGGGCCGGCCCTCGAAGGGGGCGAACTTCACCGGGCTGTAGAAGCGGACGTCCTCGGTGAACAGGCCCTCCATCCCGGCGAGGTCCCGCTTCTCCACGGCGGTACGGAAACGTTCGGCGATCGGCATGACGGCTCCTCCGATACTCAAGAATCTGACTAGTCGCTTTGTTGAGTAGTTATCCTGCGGTCCCGGACCACGAAGGGGAAGAGGGCGAGTCGATGGCTTTGCGACATGCCGTGCTCGCGGCGCTGCTGGACGGCGAGCACAGCGGATACCAGCTGGCCAAGGCGTTCGACGTCGGCGTCGCGAACTTCTGGCACGCCCTGCCCCAGCAGCTCTACGCCGAGCTGACGAAGCTGGAGCAGGAAGGGCTGATCACGGGCCGGGAGGTGGTCCAGGAAGGCCGGCCCAACAAGCGGCTGTTCCGTGTCACCGACGCCGGCGCCGCCGAGCTGGAGCGGTTCGCCGCCGCCGCTTCGAAGCCCTCGTTCATCCGCGACGACCTGCTGGTGAAGGTCCGGGCAGCCGACCACGTCGACAGCGGGCCGGTGATCGAACAACTGGAGGAGCGGGCAGCCGTCGCCGCCGCCAAGGCCGAGCTGTTCGGCGAGCTGCTGCGGACGATGCGCGGCGCGGCGGACGAGGCGGAATTCCTCCTCCGCGGCGAGCGGATCGGCCCGTATCTGACCTGCCTGCGCGGCCTCGCCTTCGAGCGGGAGAACCGCGACTGGTGTCTGCGGGTCGCGGGCGTCCTGCGGCAGCGGCGGACGGTGGCCGCCGAGCGGTAGCGAGGTCTGGCCGGGACGCCTCTTGCCCTCGGCCTACCCGCCAGTAATGATCTTCGGAGGGTCCGGCACCGGCGGCGGGCCGGGGCGGGACGGAGCTCTCATGGCGGAACCCAGCAGGCGCGGCTTTCTCACCTACCTCGTCGCGGCGCCCACCCTCGCCGTGGCCACCGGCCTCGGCACGGCGGGAGCGGCCGCCGCCGCCCCGGCCGTCGCCGACGCCGCGGTCCGTGCCCCCGTGCCCAGCCTCCCCGCGCCCGCCGACCTCGTCGACCTCGGGGACATCCTGATCCTCGCCGGTGCCCCCACCGCCCACATGCTGGTGCTGACCGTCGGCGAGGACGGCCGCGTCTCCTTCCGGCTGCCGCGCGAAGAGGTCGGGCAGGGGCTGACGACGGCCGTGGCGATGCTGGTGGCCGAGGAAATGGACATCGCCGTCGACCGGATCGACATCCGACTGGAGGACGCGCGGCCGGAGTTGCTCTTCGGCCAGTTCACCGGGAGTTCCAACTCCATCCGCTCGCTGTACGGCCCGGTCCGGCACACCGCCGCCGCGGCCCGGGCACGCCTGGTGCGGGCCGCCGCCAAGCGGTGGGGGACCGCGGAGAGCGGGCTGCGCACCCAGGGCGGCGCCGTCGTGGCGCCGGACGGGCGCAGCGCCCCGTACGGGTCCCTCGCGGTCGAGGCCGCCGCGCGTGACCTCGGCGCGGTCACCGCCGCACCCAAACCGGAGTCCGCGCACACCCTCGTCGGCACCCCCACCTCCCGTATCGACGCCCGGGCCATGGTCACCGGCAAGTAGCGGTACACCCTGGACCTCGACGTCCCCGGCGCCAAGCCCTGCATGGTGCGCAGACCGCCGACCCTGGGTGGCACCGTGCGGTCCGTGCGGAACGAGGCCGCCGTCCGGGCCATGCCCGGGGTCCTCGACGTCGTCACCCTCCCCACCGGTGTGGCCGTCGTCGCCGAGACTTTCGGCCAGGCACTCGACGCGAAGAACAAGCTCGACGTCGCCTGGGGCCCGGGCACCGTCGACGGCCTCTCCGACGACGACATCCGTGCCCGGCTGAAGGCCGCGGCCGCGCCCCTGGTGGACCTGCCGCCGCTGACCCGGCACATCGACGCAGAGTTCGACTTCGCGTTCGCCAGTCACGCGCCGCTGGAGACCAACTCCGCGGTCGCGGACGTCAGGGCCGACCGGGCGACGATCTGGTCCGGGCTCAAGGGGCCGATCGTCGCCCAGCAGACCATCGCGAAGGAACTCGGGCTGCCCGTCGACAAGGTCACCGTCCATGTGGTGCAGGCGGGCGGCTCCTTCGGGCGGCGGCTGTTCTTCGACGCGGCACTGGAGGCCGCCCGGGTGTCCCGGCGCAGCGGGCGCCCGGTGCGGCTGATGTGGTCCCGCGTCGACGACATGCGGCACGGCCGGATGCGGCCCGCCACCCACCACCGGATACGGGCCACCTACGCGCTCGGCAAGGTGCTGAGTTTCGACCACCGGGTGGCCGCCGTCGAGACCGACTTCCGGCATGGCCTCGGCGAGATCCTCAGCGCGACCGCCACGAAACTGCCCGGCGGCCTCGGCAACGCCGCCTTCGCGCAGACCCTCTTCCACACGACCGTCAAGTGCCCGTACCACTTCGGCGTCACCACCCAGCACCTGACCGAAGTGCCGCTGAAGATGCCCACCGCCTCCTGGCGGTCGGTGTACTCGGCGAACACCCGCGGGGCCGAGGAGATCCTCGTCGACGAACTGGCCGCGAAGCTGGGGAAGGACCCCGTCGACTTCCGCCGCGCGTGCCTGAAGAACCCGGCGCAGCGCGCCGTGCTCGACAAGGTCGCGCGGGAGGGCGAGTGGGGGCGGCCGATGCCGGCCGGGCACGCGCAGGGGGTCGGCTACCACGAGGAGTACAAGTCCCGTACGGCCTGCCTGGTCGAGATCGACGCGCGTGACCCGAAGAAGCCGCGCGTCACCAAGGCCGTGATCGCGGCCGACGTGGGGCGGCCGATCAACCCGCGCGGGCTGGAGGCCCAACTGCTCGGCGGACTGACGGACGCCATCTCGACCACGCTGCGGGCGGGGCTGCACATCGACGAGGGGCTGCCGCTGGAGGGCAGTTACTCGCAGTTCCACTACGCGCGCCAGCAGGACTCCCCACCGGACGTCCGGATCTTCATCATGCCCGCCACCGGGGAACCGGGCGGCGCGGGGGAGCTCGGCGTGCCGGCCGCCGTCGGCGCGATCGCCAACGCCTACGCCCGGGCCACGGGCACCGGCCCCCGGCGCTTTCCGGTCAACTTCGACGTCGACTTCACCCCGTTCCCCCGCTAGTTCACGGGACGAGCGACCACCGGGCCCGGCGCGGGCCGAAAGCCAGAACCCAGGAGCCTCCATGCCCTCCCACACCTTCACCGTCAACGGGCGGTCCGTCACCGTCGACGCCCCCGACGATCTGCCCCTGCTGTGGGCGCTGCGCGACCTGCTGGGCATCCGCGGGCCCAAGTACGGCTGCGGGATCGACGTCTGCAAGGCCTGCACCAGTCATCTGGACGGCGAGGCCGTCAGACCGTGCGTCGTCCCGGTCGCCGAGGCCGCGGGCCGTGACGTCACCACCATCGAGGGACTCGCCGACGGCGACACCCTGCACCCCGTCCAGGAGGCCTGGCTGGAGCAGGACGTCGCCCAGTGCGGCTACTGCCAGCCGGGCCAGATCATGGCCGCCGTCGCCCTGCTGAAGCGGACGAAGAACCCGACGGACGCCGACATCGACGCGATCGCCAACGTCTGCCGCTGCGGCACCTACTTCCGCATCCGCGAGGCCATCCACAGCGCGGCGGCGAAGATGCGCTGACCCGCGCGCGGCGGTCAGCGCTCCAGCCACCCCCGCAAGGTCGCCTGCGCGCCCGCCTGGAAGCGGGTGTCCGCGCCCAGCGCCTCCAGCAGCCCGCTGATACGGCGCCGGGCGGTGTGGACGTGGACGCCCAGCCGACGGGCGATGGCTTCGTCCTTCAAGCCCGCGGCGAGGAGCCCGAGGAGCTCCCTGCGGTGCTCGGAGACCCGGCCGTCCCCGCCGGTGGTGCCCAGGGGGACCGCGCGGTCCCAGACCGTCTCGAAGAGGGGCAGCAGTGCGTCGCGCAGCAGGGTCTCCCCGATGACCAGGGCCGAGGCCGCCGGGTCGGCGGTGTCGGCGGGCGGCAGCAGGGTCACCCGGCCGTCGACGGCGATCAGCCGGGTGGGGACCTCGGTGGCGGTCCGTACCCGCACCCCGCGCCCGGCCAGGGCCGTGAGGGTGCGCAGCCGGTCGGGGCCGAGGCCGTCGCGCCGGACGGCCATGCGGACCCCGACCCCGCGGGCGGGCAGCGCCTCGACGAGGGTCTCGAACAGTGGGTCCGTCGCCATGCCGCCCGGGCAGGGCGGGCGGTCCAGGACGACGACCTCGCGCTCGGCGGAGGCCAGCAGATACGCGGTGCGCTCGGCGATGGCCTCCGCGCCGCTGACGGCTTCCACGCCGCCTCCGACGGCCGTGCCACCGGCGCTGAGCCGCCCCGCGATGTGGTCGGCCGACAGGCGTAATCGCTCCAGCTCGGCCGACTTCAGATGCAGCTCCGCCTGCCTTCGGTGGATCAGCGTGCGGATGGCGGCGGCCGGCGCCACCGGCTGGGGCAGCGGCCGCCCGCCCCCCGGGCCGGGCGGCGGACCGGGCAGGGTGAAGCCGTGGTCCCGTAAGAGGACCAGCGCCGCCTCCAACTCCCCATACTCCATGCCGAGTTGGTCCGCCAGTGCCGCCATGTCGGGCGCCCGGTCGCTCAACAGCGCCTCATAGACCCGCTCCTCGGCCTCCCCCAGGCCAAGGGCGTGCAGTTCCGCCCCCTCGATCATGTGAGTGATTGTTACCCGTGGTCTGGAACACACACAAGTGTGCATGTTCACTACTGAACCCCCACACCCCATTGATGAGTTCGCGCCCCACCCAGTTGCATGGCGCTGCCCGGAGATGTCCCGGCGGTCAGGCACGTACGGAGGGAAATCCTTGCGTAAGCCCAGAGCACGTTCAGGAAGATCGAGCATCAAAAGCGGAATATCGGGCGCGGCGGCGCTGCTCGGTGCTGCCGCGCTCGTCGCCACCGCGGTGCCCGCCCACGCGGCGGCACCCGGCCAGAGCCCGGCGGATGTGATCCCGGGGACGGACACCGCGACCCCGGCACTGGTGGACGGTATCCGGGAGGCGGTGAAGTCGACGGGCAGCGCCGCGGACGCCGCGCGCGGACACCTCGCCGACAAGGAGAGCCGCTACCGCATCGCCGACCCGCGCCGCGATCTCAAGCCCGTACAGACGCTGAACAGCGGCGCGGGGGAGACCGTACGGCTGCAGCAGAAGCACCGCGGTGTCGACGTCCTGGGCGGCCAGTACGTCGTGCGGATGGAGAAGAAGGACGGCAAGCGGGTCGTCACCGGCACGTCCGGCAAGTACTTCACCGGTCTGAAGGTCGCCACGGAGGCCGAGGTCGGCGAGGAGCTGGCCGTCCGGCGGGCGGTCTCCGCGACCGCCGCCCGGCTCGGCGGGAAGAAGCTGGCCACGAAGGACGCCCCGAAGAAGGGCGCCGCGGCGGCCGCACCGCTGACCGGCACCGCGCGCGGGCTGGTTGTCCTGCCCAAGGGCCCCGGTGTGCTCACCCACCACATCACCGTGCGCGGCACGCATCCCGGCACGGGCGAACCGGTGCTGCGCGAGGTCTACATCGACGCCAAGGCCGGCTTCCCGGTCCTGGACTACAGCGGCATCAAGACGTTCGGTGCCCCCAAGTCGGCGGGCGGCAGCGGCGCCTCGGGCCGGGCGGCCGGCGCCGAGGCCGGTCCCGGCGACGGCGCCGCCGAGCCGGGGGTGACGGGG
The DNA here is from genome assembly GCF_055576875.1 of Streptomyces sp. NPDC033229. Taxonomy (NCBI): domain Bacteria; kingdom Bacillati; phylum Actinomycetota; class Actinomycetes; order Kitasatosporales; family Streptomycetaceae; genus Streptomyces; species Streptomyces sp. NPDC033229. The sequence continues at coordinate 71,004 of NZ_JBVIQR010000024.1, forward strand.
TCGGGCATCCGCTACGACGGCACGGCCGTCGAGCTCGGCCTGACCCAGGACAAGGCGCGCAACCAATACATCATGCGTGACCCCTTCCGGATGGCGGGTGGCAGCAAGAACACCCTCTCCACCTGGGACGCGCGCGGCAAGGACGTCGGTGAGGTGTCCGGCCGCTGGCCCTCGGGCATCAAGGAGTTCGGCTCCGAGACCCCGACGTTCGGCAAGGAGGCCACCCAGGCCGGCGCGGTCGACGCGCACTGGGCGGCGGGCAAGGTCTACGACTATTACAAGAAGGTGCACGGCCGCGACAGCCTCGACGGCCGCGGCATGACGATCAACTCGCTGGTCGGCGTCACCTACTTCGGCGACGCGTACGTCAACGCCTTCTGGGACGGCACCAAGATGGTGTACGGCGGGGGCGACGACGAATACAAGACCCTCTCCGCCGACCTGGACGTCGTCGGCCACGAGATGACGCACGGCGTCGTCGAGAACTCCGCCAACCTCGTCTACGCGGGCCAGTCCGGCGCCCTCAACGAGGCGGTCGCCGACTACTTCGGCAACGCCCTCGACGTGGACGCCTCCGGCATGGCCATGGACGACCCGGCCGCCGGGCTGCTCGGCGAGAACCTGTGCCGCACGAAGTCGCCGCGCGACTGCGCCATCCGCGACCTCAACGACGGCGCCACGACCTCGAAGAACTTCCTCGGCGTCGGCTTCGGCACCGACAGCGGCGGGGTGCACCTGAACTCCACCATCTTCTCGGGCGCCCTGTGGGACATCCGCGAGGACATCGGCCGGACCCTCGCCGACAAGATCGTCTACAAGGCGCTGACGGAGTTCATGACCCCGCTGGACGGCTTCACCGAGGGCCGTAACGCGGTGCTCGCCGCCGCCAAGGCGCTCAAGGTCTCCACCAAGGAACTGAACGTCGTCAAGCGCTCCTTCAACGCCCACGGCGTCGTCCCGAACTGGGAGCTGGCCCTCGGCGTCGACACCGACCGGCTGCTGGGCAAGCTCAACACCTCGGGCTCGGGCGTGGGCGCGGGCGGCGGCTGGTGGACGGCGGCCAAGTCCAACGACGACGGCTCCGAGCCGTACTCGGTCTACGCGGGCCGCGCGGACGGCAAGGGCAGCCCGAAACTGATCAGCCCCAACGACGGGCGCTACCACGTGAACCCGGCGACGGACGGCAAGTCGGTGGTCTGGACGGCGTACGGCTCCACCGGCGTGGACATCCTGTCGCGGCCGCTCGCGGGCGGCCCGATCAAGAAGCTGTACTCCAGCCAGTCCGACCTCGCCGGAGTGCGGGTCGAGGGCGGCGTGGTCGTCTTCGAGAAGATGGAGTTCTTCGCGGGCCGCCACGTCGGCTATCTGCGCGCCGGCGACAAGGAGCCGACCTGGGTGGACGGCGGCCGGGCCGAGCTGGCGACGGGTCTTCCGTCACTCTCCGGCGGCCGGATCGCCTACGCCAAGGTGTACGCCGAGGGTGACGCGTACAAGGCCGGTACCGAGGTGCTGGACCTGGGGAGCGGCACCCGGACCCTGATGGCCCAGATCGGCAGCCCGGAGTCCATCGGCCAGACCGGTGTCAACGGCAGCCACGTCTTCTGGCTCGCGGACGAGGTGGGCGACGACGCCGGGCAGATGGCGGTGCGCCGCGCGAACCTCGACGGCACGGGCGCCGTGGACCTCAGCAAGGAGAAGGGCGCCGACGCGCTCTTCCCCTACGACCTCACGGTCTCCCAGGAGGCGGTGACCGTCACGGCGCAGCAGCCCGACTCGACCTACCGCAACGAGACGATGCCCAAGCTGTGGCAGTTCCAGGCGGACGGCTCGGGCAAGGGCCGCGTCTCCTGCAACCGCGGTGAGCAGTCCTCGGCGGCGGCCGTGGCGGGCAAGCAGGTGGTGTGGATCGACGGCACCACCGGCACCTCCGACCTGGTGACCCGCACCCGCCCGGCGGGCGCCTGCGGCTGACGGGGATCCGACAGCGGATTGAGCCGGGCCCCCGGTGCCGATGTGCCGGGGGCCCGGCGTGCGTGGACGCGGCGTGGCGCGAGGCGCCGTGCCGCGTTCTTCCGTGCGCCGCGTCAGCCGTCCGCGAGCGCGTGGAGCCGGGCGCACGAGCAGGGGGAGCGGTCGTGGTCGCCGGCGGACGCGAGGGAGGTGCCGGGGAAGGCGGCGAGGAGCACGAGCGCGGAGAGCAGCGAGAGGGCGTAGAGCAGGGCGGAGACCGGCGAGGAGGCGGAGGGATGGCCGCCGGATCTCGGGATGCGGGGCATGGGGGTGGGCACGGCGTGCCTCCGTGAATGCTCAGTGGGGGGAGGGAGGGGGCGAGAGAAGGGGCGGGCACATCGAGAAGAAGCGAGAAGAGGGGCCGGAGTGCCATTGGTGTGGTCATGTCATTAGGTCACTCATCAACAAAAGTACGGCCGCGGCCACGCTCCGGATAGGCCCCCGGAGTGCTTCCGTTGGTCTATTCCTGCGAAATACTGTCGGAGCTGCGGCGATGACCGCGGATCCACGAAAATTTCAGCGGCTGAAAAGCTGGAGAGGGCCACTGACGTGCACCAGATCAGTACTCCACCCCCCGAGGACGCCGGCTCGAACACACTCGGCGGCAGTGGTGTGGACCAGGCGTACCTCGCCCTGGAGCGTGAGCTGGCCGTCTTCCTGCGCCGCGCCCGCGCCTCCTCCGGTGAGATGGCCCGCGCGGTCCACCCCGACCTGGAGGCGGCGGCCTACGGCCTGCTCGTCCGCCTGGAGGACGCCGGTACCCAGCGCGCCACGGACCTCGCCGCCTATTTCGGCGTCGGCAAGGCCACCATGAGCCGCCAGCTGCGCGCCCTCGCCGACCTCGGCCTCGTCACCCGCACCCCGGACCCCGCCGACGGCCGCGCCTCCCTCGTCCAGCTCACCGACGAGGGCCGGGCCCGCTTCACCCGCGTGCGCAACGCCCGGCGCGCCCAGTACGTGCACAAGCTCGCCGACTGGGACCGCACCGAGATCGCGGAGCTGGCCCGGCTGCTCCATCAGCTCAACGTGAGCGCGGAGTCGTAGGGCCGCGACATCCAGCCCGTCCGGCGATTGAGGACGCGCCCGCAGGGCGCCCGCCGCCGCAGGCGGGCCGTCAGCCGAAGGTCCGCCGGCCAGGCGCCGGCGGCAAGACGGGCCGTCAGCCGACGACGCGCGGGACCGGTTACAACTCCGCGTAAAGCACCGCCGCGTCGTCGTGCCGCTTCCCGCGCCGGAAGGCCACGCCCTCGGGGTCGGCCCGCTCCGCCAGCCGCACCCGGTCGATCAGGCCCTGCGGGCCCTCCTTGCGCAGAACGGCGAAGCAGTCGGCCCAGTCGCCCTCCCGGAAGACCTCCACCCAGCGCGTCGCGCCGTCGCTGAGCGCCGCCAGCGCCCGCACGTCCGCCCGCGCGGTGACTCCGGTGACCGCGCGGGCGACGACGTCCGGGTCGGCGGCGGCAGTGAAGAAGCCGCCCTCGGTGTTGCGCAGGTCGTCCGTCACCGGCCCCAGGGCGCACAGCCGGTCGATGCGGTCGTCCAGCACGGCCGTCACCTCCCCGGCCGGGTCCTCGATGAGCAGGACCGAGTCCGACAGCACCAGATGCTCCACCCTCTCGTCGTCCCAGCGGGCCGCGACGACGGTCGCCTGCGGGGTGCGGGGATGGGCCAGGTCGCAGGTCCCGCGATGGGCGTCGGCGGTACGGGCGATCGCCTCCGACAGACACCGACCGAGCGTCAGATCCCGGCGGACGGCGGCCAGTTCCAGCAGGGCCGTGCCCAGACGGGACGTGAACCACGGCACGCCGTGCGCGCAGCCGTCCCCGCCGGCCGGCGGCGGCGTCACCCCGTCCAGCAGCACCAGCGCGCCGCCCCGGCCGGAGGCGGGCAGGGCCACGGACGCGAAGTCCTCGTTGGGGCGCCGGGGGTCGCCCGGCTCGGTGGCGAGTTCGATGCGCATGCGGCCAGTGTGCCGGACGGGCGAAATCGGTGGCCGTGGGCGCGCATCCTCCCCACCGGTCCGGCCGTTCTTCAAGCGTGCCGCCTTTCGGGAGGTTCAACTTCCCACCGACATTCACTCCTTCGAGTGGCCGGGCAGGCGAAGCGCACCTGCCCTACAGAGGTGCTGAAAAGGTCAAATGAGTACCAGGGGTGGGACCGGCGAGAGAAGATTGTGAGCACCGGTGCGGAAGAAGCGGCTTCGGGGCGGGAAGCGCGAACGGCAGACCACGGCGGTGCCGGACGGCACCGCTCACGTACGTAACCGGCTGGTCGCCTCCCTCGCGGCCGTGGCCCTCACGGTCCTCGGGGCGAGCGCCTTGGGGATCGTCGACGCCACCCGCGACCTCATCGACTCCCGGCGGCTCGTCGGCCTCGCGGAGGCGGGCGGCGACGCGGTGGCCCTCGCGCACTCCCTCGCGGACGAGCGCGACGCCATGGTGCTCTACGTGGCGGGCGGCCGCTCCGACACCACCGGGTCCGGCCTCACCGACGAGCTGCGCGACCGCGTGGACCGGCAGCTCCCCGCCGTCCGCGCCGCCGTCCCCGCCGCCGTGCGCGACCGGCTCGACGCGCTCCCCGAGGTGCGCCGCCGGGCGCTGTCCGGCCCCGGTGACGCCGAGGCCGCCTTCACCGCCTACAGCGACGCCATCCGGGCCCTGCACGCCGTCCCGGGCAGCCTCGCCGAGCGGCTGCCCGGCACGGGCGGGGCGGCGGCACCCTCTACGGCCCTGGCACCGCTCGGCCGCGCCGTCGACGAGGCAGCCGCCACGCGCGGCCTGCTGCTCGCCGCGCTCGCCACGGGCGGCAAACCGCCCGCGCTCGGCGCCGCCGCCCAGCGGGCCGAACTCCGCGAGCGGGCCGCGCGCGCCGACTTCACCGACCGCGCCCCCGCCGACGTCCGCGAAGCCTTCCGCGACACGGTCACCGGCCCGCAGATCACCACCGCCGAGGACTACCTCGCCCGGCTCGCCGCCCACCCGCAGCTCACCGCCGCGGACCTGGCCCTGCCCAAGGACGCCGTCCGCACGGCCCTGACCACCCGCCTCGACCGGATGCGCGACGTCGAGACCTCCCTCGCCGCCGACCAGGTCCCGGCCGCGCGGCAGGTGCGCGACGACGACCTCAGGGCCCTGGAGCTGCGCGGTGGCGTCGCCGCCGGGTGCCTGCTGCTGGCCCTCTGCCTCGGCATCGGCTCCGTCCGCTCCGTGACCCGGCCGCTCACCGCGCTGCGGGAGGGCGCCCGGCGGGTGTCCGCCGACCCGGCGGCCAAGGAGCCGGTCGCCACCGGCCGCCGCCGCGCCGACGAATTCGCGGACATCGCCCGGTCCCTCGACACGCTCCGCGAGACCGTCGGCGACGACCGGGAGCGGATCACGGCCCTGGAGGCCGAGCGCACCCGCCTCATCGGCGCCCGCCGCTCCCTCGCCGAGGAACGGGACGCGCTGCGCGCCCAGGCCCAGGATCTGACCGAGCGGCTCGCCGGACTCTCCGGCCGGGTGCACGGCACGTTCGTCAGCCTGTCGCTGCGCACCCTCGGCCTGGTCGAGCGCCAGCTGAGCGTCATCGAGTCCATGGAGGCCAACGAGGCGGACCCCGACCGCCTGGAAGTCCTCTTCAAGCTCGACCACCTCGCCACCCGGATGCGCCGCCACAGCGAGAACCTGCTCGTCCTCGCCGGCGCCGAGCACAGCTCCGGCCACCACGGGCCCGTACCGCTGCTCGACGTCCTGCGGGCGTCCATCAGCGAGATCGAGCGGTACGAACGGGTCCGTATTCACTCCCTGCCACCGGGCGCCCAGCTCGCCGGATTCGCCGCGGACGACGTGAGCCACCTGGTCGCCGAACTCCTGGAGAACGGCACGGCGTTCTCACCGCCCGACGTCCCGGTGCAGGTCTCCGGCTGGCTGCTGGAGAACGGCGAGCTGATGCTCTCCGTCCAGGACGAGGGCATCGGCATGGCCCCCGAGCGCCTCGAAGAGCTCAACACCCTGCTGGCCGACCCGGATCCGCGCGGGCCCCGGCCCGGCGGCGGCGATCAGCACGACCGCCCGGCCCTGGGCCTCGGGCTGTACGTGGTCGCGCGGCTCGCCGCCCGGCACGGGGTGCGCGTCCAGCTGCGCGACCAGCGGCCGGGCGGTGTCGCGGCGGTCGTGGTGCTGCCCAGGACGCTCCTGCCGGACGGCCCGCCGGTCGTCACCGACTTCGCGGCCGCACCGCCGGTGCCGGGCGCCGCGGCGCCGCCGCCGGTGCACCTGCCCGGTTCCATCGCCGAGGCCAACTCCCATGAGCTTCCCCCGCGTTCGCCGCACGCGGTCGGCCCTCGGTGGACCGACCCGCTGATCGAGGCCGCCGAGCGGGCCATCCGGCTCAACGCGATCCCCGGCCAACAACCCACGGTGATCCCCGGTCAGCCGACCATCCCCGGTCAGCCCACGGCCACCGGCCGGCACGCCCGCCACGCGGCCCCGCCGCCTGTGCCGCCCCCCTCACCGGCCGCCCCCGCCCCGCCCGTGACCCCGGCGCCCGGACCTGCGGCGGACCTCACCGGCACGGGCCTGCCCAAGCGCACACCGAAGACCGTGCCGCGCAAGCCCCCCGCACCGCGAGTGCGCCAAGGCGTGGACGCGGAGGCACTGCGGCGCAAGCTCGCCGGGTTCCAACAGGGCGCGCGCGAGGGGCGGCGCGATGTGGAAGCCGAGCTGGTGGACCAGGATACTGATCAACACCAAGCGGGGGCGCGGGACGAGGGTGGCACTGTCGAGGAGGCACGCGGTTGACTGCATTTTCCCGGGGGGCGACCCCCGTTCCCCCCGCCGGTCCCACGGCCTACGGGCTGAGCAACGAGGCCCGCAATCTGCATTGGCTGCTGACCGACCTCGTCGAGGAGGTGCCCGGCGTCGAGTCCGTCGCCGTCGTCTCCTCCGACGGTCTGATGCTGCTCTCCTCCGACCCGCCGGCCCCCGCCGCCGGCGCCGAACTGCCGGAGAGCCCCCGGGGGTCCACCGCCGACCTCGCCACCATCGTGGCCGGCCTCGGCAGCCTGACGACGGGCGCGGCGGCCCTGATGGACGGCGGCTTCGTCAAACAGACGATGGTCGCCATGGACGGCGGCAGCCTCTTCGTCATGACCATCAGCGACGGCTCACTGCTCGGCGTCCACACCTCCCCGGACTGCGACATGAGCGTCGTCGCCTACCACATGGCCCTCTTCGTCGGCCGGGCCGGCCACGTACTCACCCCCGAACTGCGCAGGGAGCTCCGCCGGTCGGTGGAGGCGGTTACGTGACCCTGACCCACCCCCTGCCCCTGCGCGTCCCCGAGCGGGCCGCGGTGGGCAGGAGACCGGCGCGGGTGCGTCCGTACTCGCTCACCGGTGGGCGGCACCGCTACGGCCACGTCCTGCGCGTGGAGACGTTCGTGGCGGCGCTCGACGACCCCGGCGAGTGGACCGAGCCGGTCACCGGTGGGCTGGCCGCCCTGCTCATGCCCGAGGTGCGTGCCGTCATCGGGCTCTGCCGCCGACTGCGGTCGGTCGCGGAGGTGTCCGCGCTGCTGAAGATGCCGCTGGGCGTCGTGCGCGTACTCCTCGACGATCTGGCCGACCAGGGAAGGATCCGCGTGTACGGCATCGGGTACGGCGGCTGCCGCCCCGACCGCGCGCTGCTCGAAAGGGTGCTGAGTGGACTTTCCGGACTCTGACACGATAGCCGCGAAGGCCGCGGCCCCCGGTGGCGAAGGGGAGCCGCAGAGCTGGCAGACCGACCGGTCGCGGGCCCCCGCCGCCACGAAGATCGTCGTGGCGGGCGGCTTCGGCGTCGGCAAGACGACCTTCGTCGGGTCCGTCTCCGAGATCACCCCGTTGCGCACCGAGGCGGTGATGACGGTCGCCAGCGAGGGACTCGACGACCTCGTCGCCATCCCGGAGAAGGCCACGACCACGGTCGCCATGGACTTCGGCCGCGTCACCCTCGACGCCGACCTGGTGCTGTTCCTCTTCGGTACACCGGGCCAGAAGCGCTTCTGGTTCATGTGGGACGACCTGGTGCGCGGGGCGATCGGCGCGGTGGTGATGGCCGACACCCGGCGGCTGACGGAGTGCTTCCCCGCGCTCGACTACTTCGAGAGCTGCGGGCTGCCGTACATCGTCGCGGTCAACCACTTCGAGGGCACCGCCCGGTACGCGCCACAGGACGTGCGGGAGGCGCTGTCACTGCCGTCGTACGTGGCGGTCGTCGACATCGACGCCCGGCGGCGGGAGAACGTCGTCGACGCGCTGCTGACCCTGGTCCGGCAGGCCCTCGACGCCGCCCCCGCGTAGCCGCGGGCCCGCGGGACCGGCCGGCCCCGACCCGAGGGAGGCACCACCGGGCAAGGACTTTCGTACCGAGCCAGAGCGGGAGCGAGACAGAGCATGCGACGGATCCTCATCGTCGGAGCCGGCCAGTGCGGCCTCCAGCTGGCCCTCGGGCTCCAGTCCAAGGGGTACGACGTGACCCTGATGTCCCACCGCACGGCCGACGAGACGCGCTCCGGCCGGGTCATGTCCACCCAGGTCATGTTCGCCACCGCGCTCGACCACGAGCGCGACCTCAAGCTCAACTTCTGGGAGAACCGGGCCCCGCGCATCGAGGGCCTCGGTGTGTCCGTGGCCGGGCCCGTCCGCGAGCCCGGCGGCTGCCGGCGGACCGTCGACTGGGCCGGCACCCTCGACGGCTACGCCCAGTCCGTCGACCAGCGCGTGAAGATGGCCGGCTGGATGGACATCTTCGCCGAGCGCGGCGGCCGGCTCGTCATCCACGGCGCGGCCGTCTCCGACCTGGACTTCCTCTCCCGCCGCTACGAGCTGGTGGTGGTCGCGGCGGGCAAGGGCGAGCTGGCGTCGATGTTCGGCCGGGACGCCGCCCGCTCGCCCTACGCCACCCCCCAGCGGTCGCTGGCCGTCGCCTACGTCCACGGCCTCGGCCCGCGTCACGAGCACCCGGAGTACGACGCGATGCGGTGCAACCTCGTGCCCGGCGCGGGCGAGTTGTTCGTGATGCCCACGCTCACCACCTCCGGCCACGCCGACATCCTCTTCTGGGAGGGCATACCGGGCGGCCCGATCGATGTCTTCCAGGACGTCAGGGACCCGGGCGAGCATCTGGTGCGCACCCTGGAACTGCTGGAGCGCTTCACCCCCTGGGAGTACGCGCGCGCCACGAAGGTCGAGCTGACCGACGCCAACGCCACCCTGGTCGGCCGTTACGCCCCGACCGTCCGGCACCCCGTCGGACGGCTGCCGTCGGGCGGGGTGGTCCTCGGCGCCGGTGACGTCGTCGTGGCCAACGACCCGGTCACCGGCCAGGGGGCGAACCTGGCCGCCAAGTGCGCGGCCTCCTACCTCGAGGCGATCGTCGCGCGCGGCGGGGCGCCCTTCGACGCGGTGTGGATGCGGGCCACGTTCGAGCGCTTCTGGGCCACCGCCCGGCCCGCGACAAAATGGACCAACGCGATGCTGGCGCCCCCGCCCCCGCACGTGCTGAACCTGATCGGCGCGGCGGGCCGCCTCCAGCCGGTCGCCGACCGCATCGCGAACGGCTTCGACGACCCCGCGGACTTCGAGCACTTCTTCTTCGACTCCGCGAAGGCCGACGCGTTTGTGCGCGACACGGGCGAGGCGGAGGGGGAGCTTGAGGAAGCCGTGGGGGCTGAGGCGGAGGGGGCGGGCTAGCGACCCGGCGCGCCCGCCGAGCCGTAACCGGCGTCCGAACCGGCTCCGGCGCCCTCGGGCATCTTCGGCGGGGCGTAGTCGCGCAGCGGGGCCTTGCCCGCGTCCGGGCGCACCGCGCCGAGCAGCGGGTTCGCCGCGATCGGGGAGACCTTCACATACGCCCCGGGCCGGGGTGCCTGTATGACCTGGCCGTTGCCGATGTAGAGCGCGACGTGCGTCGCACCGCCGAAGTAGAGCACCAGGTCCCCGGGGCGCAGCTCGTTCAGCGGCACCTTCGGCAGCGACTTCCACTGCTCCTGGCTGGTCCGGGGGATGGCGCCGCCCGCGTGCGCCCACGCCTGGGAGGTCAGGCCCGAGCAGTCGAAGGAGTCCGGCCCCGACGCACCCCACACATACGGCTTGCCGACCTGCTGGAAGGCGTACTCCACCGCCTTCCCGCCGACCTCGGACGGGTTGACCGAGCCGCCGAGCCTGCCCGAGTCGACGAGCTTGCGCTGTGCCTCGGTGATGCCCTGCTGCTCCAGCTTCCGCAGCCGCTCCAACTGCTCGCCGGTCATCGAGGCCAGCAGCCGCTCGACGGCGGCCAGCCGCTTCTGCACGGTGTCGCGCTGCTGCTTCTGCTTCGCGGCGAGGGCCTCCTGCACATTGAGCGCGTCGCGCGCCTGCGTCGCGAGGACGGCCGCCCGCTTCTCACCGCCGGTGAGGCGTTCGATCGTGGCGGCGCGGCGGCCCGCGGCCCGCTTCAGCTCGTGCCCCTGGTCGAGGGCCTGCCGGGCGTTGCCGCTGAGCAGGAACCGCATGTACGGGGAGAGGGGGTTGTCGACGCCGCGGTACTGCTCCCGGGCGAGCCGCCCCGCGTCGTTACGGCTGCCGTCGAGCGCGACGCGGGCGTCGGCCAGGTCGTCGTTGAGCTTTTTGACCTTGGCGCGTTGCTTCTTCAGCTTCTCCTCGGTCGCGTTGTACGTCTCCGTGGCCTCTTCGGTCTTCTGATAGAGCGTCTGAAGCTGGCTGAGCAGGGCGCTGACCGACTGGTCGGGCGGGTCGGCGGGCGCGGCGGCCGCCATCGGCGCGGGCAGTACGAGCGTGGCGCTCGCGACGAGCGCCGCCGTGCAGACCGCTTGCACGAAGCGTCCTGGCCGTCCTGACACAGCTTCACCTCCGGTAAGGGGGCGTGTCGGCAGCCCCAGGAGGATCGTGCCATGTCAGTAGTACTAATGGCAGTCCGGTGGGCGAATCCGCCTAAGCCGGTCACTCCTTGGTTGGGTGTTCGTCATCTGCCCGGCGTGGCATCTGGCGCTCCCCGCGCCCCGAACGCCACGGCCACTTGGGGCCGGTGCTCCGTCGGCCCTCGGGGTCGTACTCGTACTTCCAGCCCTTGTGCAGCCCGAGCCGCCGCGTCGTGCCCGCCTGGACCCTGAGGTACACGAGCACGGTCGGCTCCCCGCCCGCCGCGTCCGGCACGGGGATCTCGTACCTCTTCGGCGGATGACCGGTGGGCCCCAGGAGCACCGGCAGAACGCGGCCGTCCAGCGGCCCGCCCACGAAGGGCGTCTCTTCGCTTCTCACCCCTCCAGTCTCCGCCGTCGCGGGCGCGTCAGCCGCACCCGGCGCGCGTCGGGCCCCGGCATCGACGCGAGGACGGGGCGCGGTTCGCGAGCCCGGGGCCTGTCCGGTGGGGTGCGACAACGACTCCGGGCGGCGGGACAGGCGCGGTCAGAGCAGATGCTCCGCGTCCGCGACGACCTCCAGCACCCGGCGTCCCAGCTGCCCCACCGGGCCGTCCGCCCGCTCCAGGGCGAGCGCGGCGCGGGTGGCCGTCGCGGCCTGCGGGTCGCTCGCCGCGGTCACGGTGAGCAGGGCCATGAAGTGGTCGACCAGCCAGTCGCGCAGCTCCTCCACGGGGGGTTGCTTGTCCTCGTCCAGCCAGATCAGCGACGCGGCCTCGACGGCCGATATCCAGGTGCGGACCATCATCCGCAGCCGCGGCCCCGGCTCCGCCACCTCCAGATGCGCCAGCACCTGCTCGGCGGCCGCGCGCCGCACCTCGTCCACGATCGCGCCCGTACGGGAGGTCTCGACGACGCTGCCGCCCTGGAGCAGCGCGCTGAAACCCGCGGCGTGCCCGTCGACGAAGGCCAGATAGCGGTCGAGCGCAGCCGCCAGACGACCGGTCACGGGGCCCGTCTGCGGCTCGGCGAAGCACTGTTCGAGGTCGTCGGCGGCGCTGCGCAGGGCGGCCTCGTAGAGCTGGGGCTTGCCGCCGGGGAAGTAGCGGTACACCAGCGGCCTCGACACCTTCGCGGCCGCCGCGACGTCGTCGAGCGAGACGTCCTCGGGGGCGCGGTGCCCGAACAGAGTGAGCGCGGCCGTGATGAGCTGCGCGCGGCGCTCCGCGACGCTGAGCCTGCGGTAGGCGGGAGCGGGGGCCGACCCGGGAGCGGGGGCGGGGGACGGGGGCGCCGCGGGAGTCGGTACGGCCGGGGTCGGTGCTGCCGAGGCGGTTCCGCTGCCGTTCATGGTGCGCAGCGTAACGGTCCTGGTGGGTGCGCGCGGCGGCCTTCGACAGCGGGGCTCAGGCGAGCAGTCCGGAGCTCCGCCACAGCCGCCGGCCGACGCCCCGCAGGACCCCGACGTCGTCCAGGAAGTCGGTGAGCCGCTTCGCCCCGGCCTGCATGACCTCGCGGCGGTGGCCGCTCGCCCGCACCTGGGCGACGGCCTCGCGGCGGTCGAGGCCGACGTTCGTGTAGACGGCCGGATTGACGAAGGCGATGGAGAAGACGCGGGCCGCCTCTCCGCAGCTGACCCGGGTCAGCTCCGCCTCCCAGCGCGGGCAGGAGACCATCTGGCGGCGCAGCTCCTCCCGCGCGTACCGCACATGCCGCGCCTCCTCGACGACGTGGATGCGGGTGACGCCGCGGACGAGGGTCTGCACGCGCTCGTCGGGGAAGGTCAGGCGCTGCATGTAGTCGAGGATCTCCTCGCCGAGCAGCGTGGCGGCGAACGAACCGGGCGTGGTGGAGATGGTCTTGAGGACGCGGCCGAGGTTGTGGTGCAGCCGGCGGACGGGGTAGGCCGGTGACCCCGTCCTCTCGATCATGCGGGCGAACATCTTGGAGTGTCTGCACTCGTCCGCGATCTCCGTCAGCGCGTAGCGGACGTGTGCGCTGGTCACGGGCCTGTCGTAGATGTGCCGGACCAGCAGCTGCATCAGGATGATCTCGAACCAGATGCCGAGGGACGCGAGTGCCGCGGCCTCGTGCCGGGCCAGCTCCATCCGCTGTTCCTCCGCCATCCGCCGCCACAGCGGGGTGTCGTAGAGCGAGACCAGCTCCGGTGGCCAGAACCACTTGCCCTCTTCGAGCGGTGCGGTCCAGTCCAGCTCGGCGTCCGGATCGAAGGAGTGCTTGGCGGAGGACTCCAGGAGTCGCTCGGCGACCTGCTCGCGGTCCTTGAGCAGCCCCAGCGCGTCCCGGAGCGCGGCCTTTTCGGTCACCGTGGTCATGGCTGAGGACACCTCGTCTATGAGTTACCCGTGGTACCACTTCGGTCCGTCCTTATGAGACTGCTTGTCAGCAAGGACGTCAATCCCTCCGGTGCGACAAGTCGCACGACGGGCCCAACGAGCTGACACCCCCTCATTGACCCGGCGGTGAGCGGCGTGTGAGCCTGCCAATCAGCCATGCGCGCGAGGGACAGGAGGCGTCGATGACGACGCGAAAGCTCTACGCACACGACCCCGGTGCCGACGCCTGGGAGGTTCCGGCGAGCGGCGCCGCCCGGTTCGGCTGGGACTACGACCGTGGCCGCGACCGGCTTCTCGCCCTGTACCAGAAGGGCAAGGACAAGCAGTGGGACTCCGTCAAGCGCATCGACTGGGACCTCGAGGTCGACCCGTACGACCCGCTCGGCGTGCCCGACGAGAACATGACCATCTACGGCTCCCCCTACTGGGACAGGATGGGCGAGGCCGACCGGCGCGACATGCGCCGCCACTTCGCCTCCTGGCAGTTCAGCCAGTTCCTGCACGGCGAGCAGGGGGCGATGGTGTGCGCCGCGCGCATCGTGGAGTCCGTGCCCGACCTGGACGCGAAGTTCTACTCCGCCACCCAGACCATGGACGAGGCCCGGCACGCCGAGATCTACAGCCGGTTCCTGCGCGAGAAGATCGGCATGCTCTACCCGATCAACGACAACCTCCAGTCGCTGCTGGGCGACACCCTGCGGGACTCCCGCTGGGACATGCCCTACCTCGGCATGCAGGTCCTCATCGAGGGCCTCGCCCTCGCCGCCTTCGGCATGCTGCGCGACACCACCGACAAGCCGCTGCCCCGCCAGATCCTCACCTACGTCATGCAGGACGAGGCCCGGCACGTCGCGTTCGGCCGGATGGCGCTGCGCGACTACTACAAGGAGCTCACCGACGCCGAGCTGCGCGAGCGCGAGGAATTCGTCATCGAGGGCTGCTACCTGATGCGTGACCGGCTGCGCGGCGACGAGGTCCTGGTCGACTTCGGCATTCCGGAGAAGGACGCCCGGGAACTGAGCGAACAGGCCGAATATCTCCGGCTCTTCCGGAAGCTGCTCTTCAGCCGCATCGTTCCGTGTGTGAAGGACATCGGCCTGTGGGGCGAGCGGCTCCAGCGCGCCTACGTCGACATGGGCGTCTTCGAGATGGGCGACACGAGCCTGGACCTCCTCATGGCGCAGGACGAGGAGATCGCCGAGGCCTACGACGCCGAGCGGTTCGCGGCGGAGGAGGCCGCGCGCACGGCGGAGGTGGCGCGGACGATCGCGGAGGGCGAGGGGGCGGCGCAGGCCTGACCTGCCCGGCGCGGGAGGGCGAGGACGAGAAGGGGACAGGGGGCGGCCGGCCCGGAGACGACGTCGAGGACCGCGGACTCCGGCACGTAGAGCACTTCGCCCTTGCGCAGCCGCAGCCGGAGCGGCGGCCGGGCCGGGGAGGTGACGCGGCAGTCGCAGCCCCGGGCGAGCGGGAGAAGGAGCAGCTCCCCGGGGGTCGCCGTGGACGAGGTGGCGTAGCAGGCGCGCACGGGGTCGGTGCCGCCCAGCGCGGTGCGCAGAAGCCCGGCCAGCTCGTCCGCCTCGGGGCCGGCTGGGGTCGTGCCCGTGGTCTCCTCCGCCGCGGCGGCCAGCGTGTCGAGCAGGCCGGTGGGCTCGTGCTCCGGCCAGACGACGGCGGCGCCGCGACCGCGGTGGACGGCGAGGGACAGGGCGATGTCCGCGACGAAGGCGGCGAGAGCCGGCGGGGCGCAGGCGTCGGGGTCGGCTGGTTCGCTGTGCATGGCCCCTCCGGCGTACGGCGCGGCGTGTGCCCGCGCCTGCTGTCCCGGAAATCCTGACCCGCCGCGGGGCGGAGGGCCAGTCACGTATTCACGGTCCCGTGGCTCCCGCTGGGGCGTCGGCGTCGGTCATCCCGGCCCGGGCGGCGAGCATGCCCGCCTGGAAGCGGCTCTCGGCGCCGAGGGTCTCCATGATGTCCGCGATGTGCCGCCGGGCCGTGCGCAGGGACATGCCCAGCCGCCGGGCGATCGACTCGTCCTTCAGTCCGGCGGCCAGCAGCCGCACGATGGTGTGGTCGAGCTCCTTGGCCACCCGCTCCAGCCCGTCCTGACCGGCCTCGGAGAACACGGTGGCATGGGTCCAGGCCTGCTCGAAGATCTCGCAGAGGTAGGCGACGACCGAGGGCTCGCGGATGGCCACCGCGCCCCAGGTGCCCATGTGGTCGGGGATGAACGCCAGCTCGCGGTCGAAGACGATGATCCGCCCGAACAGCTCGTGCGCGGTGCGGTACTCGGCCCCGAGCGCCGAGGCAGCGGCCACATAGGCCTGGCTGGGCCCGTTGAACCGGGCAGTGTGGTGGTAGAGCGTACGGATCCGGATCCCGCGGTTGAGCAGGGCCGTGTCCCGGGCGAGGGCCTCCTCCATCGCCGCCGGCACCCGGTTGCCGCCCGGCTGGCTGGTCATCAGCTCGGTGCGGCACTCGGCGGAGGCGCGGTTGAGCGCGGCCCGGACCTCCTCCAGGCTCGGGATGACCTCCAGCCCGGCCGGGGACGACTCGCCGCGGCCGCGCAGAAATCTCTCCCGCAGCCGGTCGAAGTCCTCCTGGACCCGCTGCAACTGCGACTGCCGCTGCTGGATCGACTC
This sequence comes from Streptomyces sp. NPDC033229, assembly GCF_055576875.1. Taxonomy (NCBI): domain Bacteria; kingdom Bacillati; phylum Actinomycetota; class Actinomycetes; order Kitasatosporales; family Streptomycetaceae; genus Streptomyces; species Streptomyces sp. NPDC033229. The sequence continues at coordinate 86,887 of NZ_JBVIQR010000024.1, forward strand.
CCGCAGCGACTCCGTCAGCCCGCCGAGGACGGCGTCCGGATCGACCGCCCGCACCCGACCCGGGGCCTCGGGTCCGGCTTCCGCGTCCGGGACCACCAACCGCAGGGCGGCCAGCTTCGCGAAGGCCGCGTCGATCTGCTCCCGCGCCAGCCCCAGTTCCGCGGCTGCCCGCGCGGGATCGGTGCACCGATGGTCGAGCACCCAGCCGTACGCGGCCATCTCGTCCGCGCTCAGGGCGGTGCACGAGGCATCAGAGGCGCGGTCGTCGCATATGTCCATACTCATCCCCTGCTCGCCTTGCTGCCAGGCAGCTTGGTGATCTGTCCCGTGTGTGGTGATGGCGCCGGTTGTCCACCAGGCTTGTCCATGCCGGTCAAGGTCAGTCGAAGCCGGTCGAGCCCCCACCGCGTTTGTTCGAACCCCGGGCCACCGTGGGGATTTTAAGACGAATGTCCGCGGTTTCGGGGTACATACCGTTGCTGTTGTGTGACGCGTCGTCCCCACCCAGGAAGGCAGTGAAGTCAGCGTGAACCAGGCGATCCCCCAAGCCCTCGCCGTACTCTCCGAGCGCGAGCGGGAGGTGCTCGGCCACCTCGCCGACGGCCACACCTACGCGGCCATCGCCCGCCGCATGGGCGTCAGCGCCCACACGGTCGACACCTATCTGCGCCGGATCCGCGGCAAGACGGGCGTCAACAACCGCACGCAGCTAGCGGTGTTGGCGGTCTCGTTCCACCGGCCCGGGGTGGCGGGGATGTCGCGGGCGCAGGCCGCTTAAGAACGGCTATAGCCAATTCTGTCCGGTCTTATCCCCCATTCCCTTTGGTGCGCGGCAGTTTGGTGACATGGGTGACTACTGGAGGCCGGACCGGACGACTCGGCATATTGATCCCACCGGCCGACGCCGGCTCGCCCCGACTCCAAGAGGACCTCATGAAGCGCATCGCCCTGGTTGCCGCCCCCGTCGTCGCGGCCCTCTTCGCCCTGGCATCCCCCGCCCAGGCGGACACCGCGCAGGCGGACACCACCCCCACCACCCCGCGGGCGACGGCAGGCGAGACCCCCCGCGTGATCGTCCTCCCCCCGGTCGCCACCCGCCCCGGCGGCGGCCACAAGCCCACCGACAGCAGCTGGGGCGGCTGACCCCCGCGCCCCCCGGCTGCCCCGCACCCGAGCCCCGCGTCCGGCACCACCCATGCCGACGGCGGGGCTCGGGCGCGTTCCACGCCGGTCCCTCTGTCGGCCCCAACTCCGTGTCTCCCGATCACGCGCTTCGTTGTTTCGCCACGAATCGCGACGTCGTCCGAATCGACCGCACATCCCGACTTCACAGGAGGCGCACATGGCAGGTTTTCTCGACCGGGCCAAGGAGCAGGCGCAGCGCAGCATGGCGCAGGGCAAGGAAAAACTGGAGGAGGTCCAGGCCCAGCGCGCCGGGGGAGACCTGCTGAAGAAACTCGGCGCCGCCTACTACGCGGAAAAGCGCGGCGCGGGCACCCCCGAGGCGACGCAACGCGCCCTGTCCGAGCTGGAGGCCCACATCACCGCCCACGGGGACGGCTTCCTCCGCGGCGCGTGACGCGCCGCCACATCGGCAACCGCCGGGGCGGGGCAGGCGCTTGAGCCGTGCGACCGGAGCAGGGCAACGAAGAAGGGCCGGACTCAGTGAACTGAGTCCGGCCCTTCGACTTGGCACTTACCGAGATCAGCGAAGCGATTCGACTGATGTCCGGTGAGTGCCCCCGGCAGGATTCGAACCTGCGCACACGGCTCCGGAGGCCGTTTTGATCCTAGGCGTGGCCGCAGGTCAAGGCTTTGCGGCGAGTATGACTGTGGTCGCCTGTCCGCAAATAGTCCACGGCGTTGATCCAGGGACTGTCAGTGTCCGGCTAGGGATCATCAGTGAGTGCTGCCGTCGCTGCACTTCTTCTCCGCGGCGCCCCGGCTGGCAAGCAGCAGCGCCAAGAGAGCAGCCGCGTCGGCGTAGGCGCCCACAACCTCGGCGTGCGTGGACGACGTGAGTACTACAAGCACGATCACGGTGATTACCCACGGTCGCCACCTCGGGTTTGACAGACCCCTTAGGTCAAGGGACAAACTCATGGCTGAGCCTCCAAGGTTCGGTGTGCCCACCCTGCCGCTCTCGCCGGGAAGCCTGTGCGGTCGGGTGGGCCTTCCAATTCGTGGGGCGAACGTAGCAACAAGTCGGCCATCGATGGAGCTGGGCTGAGGGCCCTGCGATAACTCTCGGATGTCGAGTCACTCGACACTGTTGCAGCGTGTAATCGCCAATATGATCCTGGCGACATATTAGGCCGGTAAATGTCATCGCGGCCTAACATTTCTCACGCTTGTCTCTACTGTGCGTCACTGTCGCAATGGCTTGTTATTGCCCCTCCTCTGCGGTGAGGTAGCGACTGCGCGAGGTCGGCGGAGCGGCTTTGGCCGGTGGCCTGCCCGGTTTGGGGTCGGGCATGATCAGGGGGCCGTACGCTTGCCAGCTACTCGGGCAGGCTTCACCCCTGCCCGCAATGTGTCCGAGTGGCCCCCTGGTCTTGCTCGACGCGGGACCCGAACCGGGGAGGTGGGTAAAGCCGTGGAGCCGACCGGACCCCCCACCGCCCCGGCTTTTGGCCCACTTGTGGGCGCGGGCGGCGACGGCGACCGGCCCCCGGCGGCGGAGACGAGGAGGGGGCAGGGCGGCGGCGTCGGCCGGCGCCGCCGCGTTGAGCGGCATGGATCTCTAAAGGATCCGGATGCTTGCGGCGTGGGTGGAGGGGGACTGGTGCGGACCCACGTCGTGGGCCTGGCCACGCCCACGTACCCGGGACGGGGATCGAGGCGGGAACGACCGCGGGGCCTCTCAGGCTCATCAGTGGGCGAGGAGTGTGACCCGCATGCGCGGACGGCCGCGCAGCGAGCGGAGCGAGCCTTGATGAAGTAGAGAAACTTTGACCGGGCAGGTCGTCTTGCGGCTATGCGCCTGGACTGCTGCCATACCTACGGGGATGACACGGAATCCGGGGGGATGGCGTGAGCGAACTGAAGATCACGATTTCGGAGCATCATGGGCCTGATCGGCTCTATGTGACCCTGCCGAGTGGCGTGGCGGTGGCTTGGCTGGACACCGCCACAGGAAAGGTCACGATTCTTCGCGAGGAATACCGCTCCGCCGCCATGAAGATCCTTGCTAAGTACCTTCCGCTGCCCACGCCTCCCGCCCCTCGGCTGCCGCGGCTCCCTAAGCTGCCGGTACTTCCGCCACTGACAGCCCATGACGACCTCGCGTCGAACCGCCCCGGTACAGCGATACGGGAGAAGATCAAAACCGAGGGACCTGGCCCCGTGGAACGTGCCATCGACCTGCTGCTGCGGCGGAGCAACAAATGGGACTCGTGGCGCACAGGGTTGGCCGGGGAGCGGCGTGTGGGCAAGGAGTTACAGCGTTTGTCGGGAAGTGGCTGGCGTGTGCTGCACTCCGTGGCGCTTCCGAGGCAAGTGGACATCGACCACTTACTGATCGGGCCGGGCGGGGTATTCAGCATCAACACCAAGACCCACCCCGGTAAGGCCGTGTGGGTCGGCAACGACTCGGTCAAGGTCAACTACGGCACGCCCCACCCGTACACCCGGAAGAGTCGCTACGAGGCCAAGCGTGTTCAGCGAGTACTGGAGAGCCACAGCGGTTACGCGGTCGCCGTGGTGCCAGTCCTTGTCTTCGTCGGCATAACCGAACTGAAGCAGGCGCCCACATTGCTTGACGTCAAGGTCTACCGCGATAGGGAGATCGCCGCACTCGGACCCGTAACTGGCGTCTTGGATGCCCGGCAGGTCGACCAGCTCTACGAGATCGCTCGCCATCGTCAGGTGTGGCTGGCTGCCTGAAGTCAGTTCCTGTCGCTGAGGCGACGGCCGTCGTGCACTCGTACGTACGGACCGTGATCACGTAGGGCATCAAGCACCCGCACAGCGAAGACCTCGCCCATCCTGTCGGACACCTCGGCGCGCGTCAGCCACTCCATGGCAACGGACTCGTCAGACAGCTGCTCGTAACCCCCCTCAGGGCGGCACCGGAAGACCAGGGCGACGATGCCTCGGGCCATGTTCTTGTAGATAACCGTGAGTTCCCCGACCTCGACCTTTATCCCGGCTTCCTCGTAGGCCTCGCGACGGACGCCCTCCTCGGGTGCCTCGTCGAGTTCCAGGATTCCGCCAGGAGGCTCCCACGCTCCGTTGTCGGCGCGGACGTACAGCCGCGTCTGGGAGGAAGCTCGACAGTTGGCCCTCCCGCCGACCGAGCAGAGTTCGTTACTGGCGGACTGTCCGTACGCCGCCCGGCACTCGGCGCTCTCGACCTGGCTCAACTCGGGCACCGACCCGACCGAGGTGGCCGTGCGGGCGGGCAACAGCGTCGAGGTTCTCCTGACCCGCTACGCGAAGTGCATCGCAGGGCGGTTCGAGATCGCCAACGCCCGTATCGAGGGACTCTTGCGCGAGTACGAGTGAGCCCGGCAAGGTTCGAGGCCCCTGGATTCGTCCGGGGGCCTTCGTCGTTCCTGGGGGTGACCTGCGGGGGAGTGGTCCGGCCTCTGTCCACGAATAGTCCACAGACCCCGACATGCGGTGGCTCACGGCTGCATCCGGCTGCGCATACGCGAAGACCCCGGCATCGGCATCTCTGCTGATGGCGGGGTCTTTTGGCACTTCAAGTGAAGTGCCCCCGGCAGGATTCGAACCTGCGCACACGGCTCCGGAGGCCGTTGCTCTATCCCCTGAGCTACGGGGGCGTGTCTTCCGCGTTTCGCGGCGACGGGTAGAACCCTACCAGCTCTTGTCGGGTGGGAAGTAACAGGTGGTCGGGGGTGGTCGGGGCGGGGGATCAGCGCGTGGGGCGGTGGGGGGTGGCGCGGTCGGGGGCGGCTCGCTCGCACGGGGCGGAAGTGGGGAAAACCCGGACGCGGCGCGGCGGGCGCGCCTACCCTCGGGGTGTGCCTGGCTTGTCCGGCCGGGTCCTCGTTGTCGACGACAACAAGGTCATCCGGCAGTTGATCAGGGTCAACCTCGAGCTCGAAGGCTTCGAGGTCGTGACCGCGGCCGATGGTGCCGAGTGCCTGGAGATCGTGCATCGCGTGCGTCCCGATGTCGTGACGCTCGACGTCGTCATGCCGCGGCTCGACGGACTGCAGGCCGCCGCTCGGCTACGAGCCGATGTCCGCACGCGGGACATACCGATCGCGATCATCAGCGCCTGCACACAGCTGGAGGTCGACGGCGGCCGGGCCGCCGGAGTGGACGCCTTTTTGGCGAAGCCGTTCGAGCCGACGGAGATGGTGCGGCTCGTCCGGCGGCTCATGGGGTGCGGTCAAGTCGAGGGCGAGGACGGGCTGCCGGGGGTCCGCACCCCCGGGGAGGTGGAGCCGGTCGCGCGGCCCGCCGGGTAGCCGCAGCGCCCGCGGTGGTCCCTCATTCCGTCCCGTCTGGTGAAACCTGTTCGCGGAGTGGCCCCCCACCTCCCCTAGGCTTGACCCTGTGACCCCCGCCGATCTCACCCGCACCGTGCTGCACACCGTGCGTCGCGCCGTCGAGGCCGACGAGCTGTGCGCCGTCGTGCCGGAGCGGGTCACCGTGCGGGTTCCGCCCCGGCCGGGATGCGGGGACTACGCCACCAACGTCGCCCTGCGGATCGCCCAGGACACCGGCCGCCCCGCCCTCGACGTCGCCGAGGTGCTGCGACGGCGGCTCGTACGGGAGCCGGGGATCGCGGCGGTCGACATCGCCGGGCCCGGATTCCTCAATATCACCCTCGCCGGCGCCACCCAGGCGGAGCTGGTGCGGGGGCTGCTGGGCGCAGGGGAGACGGCCCGGCCCCTCCCGCTCCCCGAACCCGACCCCGCGCTGCTGCGCCGGCTCGGCACGGACGCCGCCCGGTGGAGCCTGCTCTGCCCGCCCGGCCTCGACCGCGATCTGCTGCTCGCGCAGCGCGAGAGCAACCCGCTCTTCCGCGTCCGATACGCCCACGCCCGTAGCCGGGCACTGCTGCGCAACGCCCGTGACCTGGGGTTCTCACCCGAGGTCGGGGAGCTTCACAGCGAGGACGCCGGAGCTCTCCTGGCCGTCCTCGCCGATCACGCCCGCGTCAGTGCCACCCGAGCGCCCGACCGGCTCGCCCGGCATCTCGAACGGGTCGCCGACGCCTTCCTCCGCTGGACCGCGGCGTGTCCCACGCTGCCCCGCGGCGACGAGAAACCCTCGGCCGTTCACCGCGCCCGACTGGCCGTCGCCGAGGCCTCGGGCAAGGTGCTCGCCGACGGCCTCCACCAGCTCGGCATCACCGCACCCGCACACCTCTGAGGAGATCAGAGCCCATGAGCCGCTCCGCCCACCCCGCCGGGCCCCGCTACGCCGATGTCCTTCCCGAGGGGCATTACACCGCTCCGCCCACCGACCTCAATGAGCTCGACCCGCGCGTGTGGTCCCGCACCGTCACGCGGAACGCCGAAGGTGTCGCCACCGTCGGCGGGCTCGACGTGAAGCGGCTCGCCGAGGAGTTCGGCACCCCCGCCTACTTCCTCGACGAGGACGACTTCCGCGCCCGCTGCCGCGCCTGGCGCGACGCCTTCGGCGACGAGGCCGACGTCTTCTACGCCGGCAAGGCGTTCCTCTCCCGGGCCGTCGTGCGCTGGCTGCACGAGGAGGGCCTCAACCTCGACGTCTGCTCCGCCGGGGAGCTCGCCACCGCCCTCGACGCCGGGATGCCCGCCGAGCGCATCGCACTGCACGGCAACAACAAGTCGACCGAGGAGATCACCCGCGCCGTCGAGGCCGGCGTCGGGCGGATCGTCCTCGACTCCTTCCAGGAGATCGTCCGCGTCGCCCACATCGCCGAGCGGCTCGGTAAGCGCCAGCGCGTCCAGATCCGCGTCACCGTCGGCGTCGAGGCGCACACCCACGAGTTCATCGCCACCGCCCACGAGGACCAGAAGTTCGGCCTCGCGCTGGCCGGCGGGCAGGCGGCCGAGGCCGTCCGCCGCGCGCTCAAGCTCGACGGGCTCGAGGTCATCGGCATCCACTCGCACATCGGCTCGCAGATCTTCGACACCTCCGGCTTCGAGGTGGCCGCCCACCGCGTCGTCGGGCTGCTGAAGGAGATCCGTGACGAGCACGGCATCGAGCTTCCCGAGATCGACCTCGGCGGCGGCCTCGGCATCGCCTACACCCCCGAGGACGACCCGCGCGAGCCGCACGAGATCGCCCGGGCGCTCGGCGACATCGTCACCCGCGAGTGCGCGGCCGCCGGGCTCGCCGTGCCGCGCCTGTCCGTCGAGCCCGGGCGCGCCATCGTCGGGCCCACGGCCTTCACGCTGTACGAGGTCGGCACCATCAAGGAGCTGCCCGGACTGCGGACGTACGTGAGCGTCGACGGCGGCATGTCCGACAACATCCGCACCGCGCTCTACGACGCCGAGTACTCCGTCGCGCTGGTCTCCCGCACCTCCACCGCCGCGCCGATGCTCTCCCGCGTCGTCGGCAAGCACTGCGAGTCCGGCGACATCGTCGTCCGGGACGCCTTCCTCCCCGCCGACCTGGCGCCCGGCGATCTGCTCGCCGTGCCCGCGACCGGCGCGTACTGCCGCTCGATGGCCAGCAATTACAACCATGCGCTGCGCCCGCCGGTCGTAGCGGTGAAGGATGGTGCCGCGCGGGTCATCGTGCGACGTGAGACGGAGGAGGACCTTCTCCGTCTCGACGTCGGGTAAACCGCGCCGGGCAACCCCGTGTCGGCCGAAATGCGTCGGCTGGCATTTAGCTGACAGATGATTCCGTTGACAGACAGATGTCGGCCCACGGAAACAAAGATCTCGAATACTGGACCCGGGGAGGGAAACCCCCGTCCAGTGAGTGAGACTGGTGAACTACCGAAGATGTATGAGAAACGAGGTCGGATGATGCGTACGCGTCCGCTGAAAGTGGCGCTGCTGGGCTGTGGAGTGGTCGGCTCAGAGGTGGCGCGCATCATGACGACGCACGCGGACGACCTCGCGGCGCGCATCGGCGCGCCCGTCGAGCTCGCCGGCATCGCCGTCCGCCGCCCGAGCCGGGTGCGCGCGGGGGTGCCCGCGGAGCTGATCACCACCGATGCCACCGCGCTCGTCAAGCGCGAGGACATCGATGTGGTCATCGAGGTCATCGGCGGCATCGAGCCCGCCCGCGCGCTGATCACGACCGCGTTCGAGCACGGCGCCAGCGTCGTGTCCGCGAACAAGGCGCTGCTCGCCCAGGACGGTGCCGCCCTGCACGCCGCCGCCGAGAGCCACGGCGCCGACCTCTACTACGAGGCCGCCGTCGCGGGCGCCATCCCGCTCGTCCGGCCGCTGCGCGAGTCCCTCGCCGGCGACAAGGTCAACCGGGTGCTCGGCATCGTCAACGGCACGACCAACTTCATCCTCGACAAGATGGACACCAGCGGCGCCGGCTACTCCGAGGCCCTGGACGAGGCCACCGCCCTGGGCTACGCCGAGGCGGACCCGACCGCCGACGTCGAGGGCTTCGACGCCGCCGCCAAGGCCGCGATCCTGGCCGGCATCGCCTTCCACACCCGGGTCCGGCTGGACGACGTGCACCGCGAGGGCATGACCGAGGTCACCGCCGCCGACTTCGCGTCCGCGAAGCAGATGGGCTGCACCATCAAGCTGCTCGCCATCTGCGAGCGGGCCGCCGACGGGCAGTCCGTCACCGCCCGCGTGCACCCGGCGATGATCCCGCTGAGCCACCCCCTCGCCTCCGTGCGCGAGGCCTACAACGCGGTGTTCATCGAGGCCGAGGCGGCCGGACAGCTGATGTTCTACGGGCCGGGCGCGGGCGGCTCGCCGACCGCCTCCGCGGTCCTCGGCGACCTCGTGGCCGTCTGCCGCAACAAACTCGGCGAGGCCACCGGCCCCGGCGAATCGGCCTACACCCGGCTGCCCGTGAGCCCGATGGGCGAGGTCGTCACCCGCTATCACATCAGCCTCGACGTGGCCGACAAGCCGGGTGTCCTCGCCCAGGTCGCCACGGTCTTCGCCGAGCACGACGTGTCCATCGACACCGTCCGCCAGACGGGCAAGGACGGCGAGGCGTCCCTCGTCGTCGTCACCCACCGGGCACCCGACGCCGCCCTCTCGGCGACCGTCGAGGCGCTGCGCAAGCTGGACACGGTCCGCGGCGTCGCGAGCATCATGCGCGTTGAAGGCGAGTAGGGGAGTTACGAAAGCAATGTCTGCCAACAACGGTCGCCAGACCTCCCGCACCCACCAGTGGCGCGGCATCATCGAGGAGTACCGCGACCGGCTCCCGGTCTCCGCCGACACGCCGGTCGTCACGCTCCGCGAGGGAGGCACGCCGCTCGTACCGGCCCAGGTGCTCTCCGAGCGCACGGGCTGCGAGGTGCACCTGAAGGTCGAGGGCGCCAACCCCACCGGGTCCTTCAAGGACCGCGGCATGACCATGGCCATCACGCGGGCCAAGGAGGAGGGCGCGAAGGCCGTCATCTGCGCCTCCACCGGCAACACCTCCGCGTCGGCCGCCGCCTACGCCGTACGCGCCGGAATGGTCTGTGCCGTTCTGGTGCCGGAAGGCAAGATCGCGCTCGGCAAGATGGGCCAGGCGCTGGTCCACGGCGCCCGCATCCTCCAGGTCGACGGCAACTTCGACGACTGCCTCACGCTGGCCCGCAAGCTGTCCGACAACTACCCGGTGGCGCTGGTCAACTCCGTCAACCCGGTCCGGATCGAGGGCCAGAAGACGGCGGCCTTCGAGATCGTCGACATGCTCGGCGACGCGCCGGACATCCACGTCCTGCCGGTCGGCAACGCGGGCAACATCACCGCCTACTGGCGCGGCTACCGCGAGTACGCCGCCGACGGGATCTCCTCCCGCAACCCCCGGATGTGGGGATTCCAGGCCTCCGGTTCCGCGCCGATCGTGCGCGGCGAGCCCGTCAAGGACCCGCACACCATCGCCACCGCGATCCGCATCGGCAACCCCGCCTCCTGGCAGTTCGCCGAGGAGGCGCGGGACGAGTCGGGCGGTCTCATCGACGAGGTGACCGACCGACAGATCCTGGCCGCCTACCGCCTGTTGGCCTCGCAGGAGGGTGTCTTCGTCGAGCCCGCCTCGGCGGCGAGCGTCGCCGGTCTGCTCAAGGCCGCCGAGCTGGGTCTGGTCGATCCGGGCCAGCGCATCGTCTGCACGGTCACGGGCAACGGCCTCAAGGACCCCGACTGGGCGGTGGCCGGCGCGCCGCAGCCCATCACCGTGCCGGTGGACGCCACGGTTGCCGCGCAGCGGCTCGGTCTCGTCTGACGGCTCGTATCCGGGGCTCCGCCCCGGACCCCGTGTCCTCAAGCGCCGGACGGGCTGGTAGTTGCCCGGACTGGCCGGAAACAAGCCTGCCCGGCGATTGAGGGCAGAGCACAGCAGCCGCCCGGCGCTTGAGGACAACAAATCAGCCCAGCTGGTGGCATACCCGGCGCGCCGTAGGCGACACGCTTCGTGCGCCTCCCGTGCGCCCTATGTCGCCGCAGAACCTTCCTTCGATAGGCTGTACTCACTCCGCCCCGTCGCAGACCCCTGTCGCCCCCACGCGACATCGCCGTCGCGGCCCCTTGCGGACGTTGCACGCCCCACCGAGGCCACACCAAGGAGAGTCTTCGAGCGATGGCCGGTCCCGCGTTCCGCGCCGCCGCCGTCCGAGTGCGCACCCCTGCCACCAGCGCAAATCTCGGTCCCGGCTTTGATGCCCTCGGCCTGTCCCTGGGGCTCTACGACGACGTCGTCGTCCGGGTGGCCGAATCCGGGCTGCACATCGACATCGCGGGCGAGGGTGCCGAAACCCTGCCGCGTGACGAGAGTCATCTGCTCGTACGGTCCCTGCGTACCGCCTTCGACCTGCTCGGCGGCCAGCCGCGCGGCCTCGAGGTCGTCTGTGCCAACCGCATTCCGCACGGGCGGGGCCTCGGCTCCTCCTCCGCCGCCATCTGCGCGGGCATCGTCGCCGCCCGCGCCGTGACGATAGGCGGGGCCGAGCGGCTCGACGACGCCGCGCTGCTCGAGCTGGCCACCGAGATCGAGGGCCACCCGGACAACGTCGCCGCCTGTCTGCTCGGCGGATTCACCCTGGCCTGGACCGAGGCGGGGGCCGCGCGGGCCATTCGGATGGACCCGGCGGATTCCATCGTTCCGGTGGTCTTCGTGCCCTCCAAGGCCGTACTGACCGAGACCGCGCGCGGGCTGCTGCCGCGCAACGTCCCCCATGTGGACGCGGCGGCCAACGCCGGGCGCGCGGCGCTGCTCGTGGAGGCCCTGACCAGGCGTCCGGAGCTGCTGCTGCCGGCCACCGAGGACCGGCTCCACCAGGAATACCGCGCTCCGGCAATGCCGGAGAGCGTGGCCCTGGTCAACCGACTGCGCGCGGACGGCGTCCCCGCGGTCATTTCCGGCGCGGGCCCCACGGTGCTCGCGCTGGTCGAGGACGGTGCGGCCGACAAGGTCGCACGACTGGCGGGCGAGGGGTGGGCGGCCAATCGGCTGACTCTCGACGCCGGGGGGACGAGCGTGCTGCCGCTGTCCTGACCAGCGGTGTCCGGGGGCGACCCCGGGCACCCGAAAATTGCGGTTGCCGGTCTTTGAGAGGGGGAATGTTTGTGGGATCCGGTAGTGTTAACCTCAAGTCTGCACTCGAAGCCACATCGGCTCGGTGCTCTGTGTCCCGATCAGGGACCGCTTTTCTTCCGGGAGCCTCCCAAACTGCCTGAGCAGCCTGCCTGAGCAGCTTCGAGCACGCTCCGGAATCGGCGTGGGTGACATGAGTGAAGTGAAACGCCATGTCTTCACTGATTCCTTCACGCCGAAACCAATGAACCTGATTCTTCCGCCGTACCGGCGGACCACCGCCCAGGCCCGGTCCGCATTCCAGGACCGCAGCCGGACAGCACAACCGGTCGCCGAGCCAGACAGGCCGACGCCCGCTCCAGGGAAGGACCCTTCGTGAGCGACACCACCGATCTGATGGGCGTGAACGCCGCCGGCACTGCAGGCAGTGACGCCGGCAATGCCTCCGCGCCCGCCACGGACGCTCCCGCCGCGCCTGCCACCGGTGCCTCTGCCGCGCCCAAGCGGCGCCGCTCGGGCACCGGCCTCGACGGCATGGTCCTGGCCGAGCTCCAGCAGGTTGCCTCCGGCCTCGGCATCAAGGGCACCGCGCGGATGCGCAAAGGCCAGCTGATCGAGGTCATCAAGGAGAAGCAGGCCGGCTCCGGCTCGTCCGCCAAGGCCGCCGAGGCGGCCCCCGCCGAGACCAAGCCGAAGCGCCGTGCGACCTCCAAGGCCCGTACGGGTGAGGCGGCCGCCGAGAAGCCGGCCGAGAAGGCCGCTGCCCAGCAGCAGATCGAGATCCCGGGCCAGCCGAGCAGCGACGAGCAGCCGGCCGGCGAGCGCCGTCGCCGTCGTGCGACCGCGCCCTCGGGCAGCCCCGAGACGGCTACCACCGAGACCAAGACCGAGGTCAAGGTCGAGGAGCGGGCCGAGGCCAAGGCCGAGACGGCCGTGGACACCGCCGAGGGCAAGGCCGCCAAGAGCGGCGAGCGTCAGGAGCGCGGCGAGCGCGCCGGCAAGGGCGACCGCCGCGAGCGCGGTGAGCGTGCCGAGCGCGGCCAGCGCGGCGAGCGTGACCGTGGCGAGCGCGGCGAGCGTGACCGTGACCGCCGTGGCAACCGCGACGGCGCCGGCCAGGCGGGCGGCGACCGTCAGGACCGTCAGCAGCAGCGCGACAACCGCGGCCCGCAGGGCGGCGGCCAGGGCGGCCAGGGCGGCCCGCAGGACGACGACGACTTCGAGGGCGGCCGTCGTGGCCGTCGCGGCCGCTACCGCGACCGCCGTGGCCGCCGCGGCCGTGACGAGGCCGGCTTCGGCAACGAGCCGCAGGTCTCCGACGACGACGTCCTGATCCCCGTCGCGGGCATCCTCGACATCCTCGACAACTACGCGTTCATCCGGACCTCCGGTTACCTCCCGGGCCCGAACGACGTCTATGTCTCCCTCGCCCAGGTCCGTAAGAACGGCCTGCGCAAGGGTGACCATGTCACCGGTGCGGTGCGGCAGCCGAAGGACGGCGAGCGGCGCGAGAAGTTCAACGCCCTCGTCCGCCTCGACTCGGTGAACGGCATGGCGCCCGAAACCGGCCGTGGCCGCCCGGAGTTCGGCAAGCTCACCCCGCTCTACCCGCAGGACCGCCTGCGGTTGGAGACGGACCCGGGTGTGCTGACGACCCGGATCATCGACCTGGTCGCGCCGATCGGCAAGGGCCAGCGCGGTCTGATCGTGGCCCCGCCGAAGACCGGCAAGACCATGATCATGCAGGCGATCGCCAACGCGATCACCACGAACAACCCCGAGTGCCACCTGATGGTCGTCCTGGTCGACGAGCGTCCGGAAGAGGTCACCGACATGCAGCGGTCGGTCAAGGGCGAGGTCATCTCCTCGACCTTCGACCGTCCGGCCGAGGACCACACCACCGTCGCCGAGCTGGCCATCGAGCGCGCCAAGCGCCTCGTCGAGCTGGGTCACGACGTGGTCGTCCTGCTGGACTCGATCACCCGTCTGGGCCGTGCCTACAACCTGGCCGCCCCGGCCTCGGGCCGCATCCTGTCCGGTGGTGTCGACTCGACCGCGCTCTACCCGCCGAAGAAGTTCTTCGGTGCCGCGCGCAACATCGAGGACGGCGGCTCGCTGACCATCCTGGCCACCGCGCTCGTCGAGACCGGCTCGCGCATGGACGAGGTGATCTTCGAGGAGTTCAAGGGCACCGGCAACATGGAGCTCAAGCTCGACCGGAAGCTCGCCGACAAGCGCATCTTCCCGGCCGTGGACGTCGACCCGTCCGGTACCCGCAAGGAGGAGATCCTCCTGGGTGCCGATGAGTTGGCGATCGTCTGGAAGCTCCGCCGGGTGCTGCACGCGCTCGACTCGCAGCAGGCCATCGAGCTGCTTCTCGACAAGATGAAGCAGACGAAGTCCAACGCCGAGTTCCTGATGCAGATCGCGAAGACGACGCCCTCCTCGGGCAACGGCAACGACTGATCCGCTCTGACGCACGACGCGTCAGCCACGCATCACCACGACCGCCCCGCCACTTCAAGTGGCGGGGCGGTCGTGCGTCCGGCGTCGGCGCCCTCCGGCCGCGCCGTGTCGCAGTCGTGATCATCCCGAGTCCGCCTCGTGACCGGCTGAGATTTGCGCCACAGCGCCGCCGTCCGATATTGGCCTGAACTTTCGCCTCTTTCTGGCTGAAATCGCAGGTGGGCGGGGTCGTGACCGGTGCGCGCGAGGGCGGTGCCCCGCGCGCTTTCTAAGAAGGTCCTCAGAACCCGCTGTGCAACCCTGGCGCAGGCTCTCCCGTCTGACCGGATGACGGGACACCATGCCTGACCAAGGCGGCAGGGGGTAGCCGGAGAGCAGCGGAGGACTGAGGACGTATGGCTGACGACAGCAAGGGCACGAGGGCGGGATCGCGCCGTCGGCGTGCCGGCGGGTCACGTGGCCGGCGCCGCAAGCCCCCGGCCCGTCGCAAGGGCTGGCGAATAGCCGCCTGGGCCCTCGCCGGGCTCGTTCTGCTCGGAGGCGGCGGCCTCGGGTTCCTCTACTTCAAGTTCAACGGCAATCTGACCGGCGTCGACATCAACGCCGCGCTGGGCAAGAACCGCCCCAAGGACGTCGACAACGGCTCGCAGGACATCCTCGTCCTCGGCTCCGACTCGCGGGCCGGTGCCAATGCCAAGTACGGCACGGACGAGGGCAGCGCCCGCTCGGACACCGCGATGATCCTGCACGTCTACGAGGGCCACAAGAAGGCCAGCATCGTCAGCATCCCGCGCGACACCATCGTCTCCCGCCCCGAGTGCAGGACGTCCGAGGGCAAAACCACCCCGGCCGTGAAGCGCGCGCAGTTCAACGAGGCGTATTCGATCGGCGGCCCGGCCTGCGCGGTCGCGACCGTCGAGAGCATGACCGGCATCCGGATGGATCACTTCCTGGAGGTCGACTTCGCCGGCTTCCAGAAGATGATCGACAAGCTCGGCGGGGTGGAGGTCACCACCGCCAAGCCCATCCACGACAAGTGGAGCCACCTCGACCTCGCCGCGGGCACCCACACCCTCGACGGCGAGAAGTCCCTCGCGCTCGTCCGCACCCGCAAGGGCGTCGGCGACGGCAGCGACCTCGGCCGGATCAAGCTCCAGCAGACGTTCATCAAGGCGCTGCTGGACCAGATCAAGTCGGTGGGCCTGTTCACCAGCCCCACCAAGCTCTACGGTCTCGCCGACACCGCCACCAAGGCCGTCACCACCGACCGGGAGCTGGCCTCGCTCGACAAGCTGATGAGCTTCGCCAACGGGCTCAAGGGCATCCAGTCGGAGGACATGCGCATGGTCACGCTGCCGGTCACGTACGACCCCCGGGACCCCAACCGGGTGGTGCCGCTCGAGGCCGAGTCCGCCGAGGTGTGGAAGGCGCTCCGCGCCGACCGGGAGATACCGCAGTCCGCGCTCAAGGACGGCGCGGGCACGAAGACCGACGCGGACAACGCCGTCAAGCAGGTCTCGGCCGGCTCGGCCGGCAAGGCCGACGGGAAAAAGGCCTCCCGATAAGGCCAGGAAGAGCCCCGTCAAGCAGCCGGCCGGCCGGCTGGTAATCGGCCGATCCGCCCCGGCAGCCCTCTCGGGGGCCGCCACCGAGGCCCCCACCTGCGTCTTTTCCCCCGGGGCGGCTATCGGCCCGGGGCCCGGACAACGGGGGAATACTTGGCCGCCACCCCACGTTTTGGGGGATACGGCCAGTACTGGCAAACTGGTACGTCGGCCCCGGTTCACGTAAGGCAATCCCGCCTCTGCGACCCGGCGCCCTCCCGAACCTAGGAGATCCCTTGAAGCGCGACATCCACCCGGATTACGTCGAGACCCAGGTCAGCTGCACCTGTGGCGCCTCGTTCACCACCCGTAGCACCGTCGCGGACGGCACCATCCGTGCCGACGTGTGCTCCGAGTGCCACCCGTTCTACACGGGCAAGCAGAAGATCCTCGACACCGGTGGCCGCGTGGCGCGGTTCGAGGCCCGCTTCGGCAAGGCCGCCGCTGCCAAGAAGTAGCGACCCGCAGGCGCCGGTTCTCGGTCGCCCTTCGCGCGCGAGGGGTGACCGGACCGGCGCTTTGTCGTCCAGCAGGCCCGTCACCTTCCAGCTAGGGAAACTTGATGTTCGAGGCAGTCGAGGAACTGATCGGTGAGCACGCCGACCTCGAGAAGCGGCTCGCCGACCCCGCCGTGCACGCGGACCAGGCCAACGCCCGCAAGCTCAACAAGCGCTACGCGGAGCTGACCCCGATCGTCGGGACCTACCGCTCCTGGAAGCAGGCCGGCGAGGACATCGAGACCGCGCGCGAGTTCGCGGCCGACGACCCGGACTTCGCCGCCGAGGTCAAGGTGATCGAGAAGCAGCGCGAGGCGCTCACCGAGAAGCTGCGCCTGCTGCTCGTCCCGCGCGACCCCAGCGACGACAAGGACGTCATCCTCGAGGTCAAGGCGGGTGCGGGCGGCGACGAGTCGGCGCTCTTCGCCGGCGACCTGCTGCGGATGTACCTGCGCTACGCCGAGCGCGTCGGCTGGAAGACCGAGATCATCGACGCCACCGAGTCCGAGCTGGGCGGCTACAAGGACGTCCAGGTCGCCGTGAAGACCAAGGGCGGCAACGGCGCCACCGAGCCCGGCCAGGGCGTCTGGGCGCGGCTGAAGTACGAGGGCGGAGTGCACCGCGTGCAGCGCGTGCCCGCCACCGAGTCCCAGGGCCGGATCCACACCTCCGCCGCCGGCGTGCTCGTCACGCCCGAGGCCGAGGAGATCGACGTCGAGATCCACGCCAACGACCTGCGCATCGACGTCTACCGCTCGTCGGGCCCCGGCGGCCAGTCCGTCAACACCACCGACTCCGCGGTCCGCATCACGCACCTGCCGACCGGCATCGTCGCCTCCTGTCAGAACGAGAAGAGCCAGCTCCAGAACAAGGAGCAGGCCATGCGCATCCTGCGCTCCCGGCTGCTCGCCGCGGCCCAGGAGGAGGCGGAGAAGAACGCCGCCGACGCCCGTCGCAGCCAGGTCCGCACGGTCGACCGCTCCGAGAAGATCCGTACGTACAACTTCCCGGAAAACCGCATCTCCGACCACCGGGTCGGGTTCAAGGCGTACAACTTGGACCAGGTGCTCGACGGCGAGCTGGACCCGGTCATCCAGGCGTGCGTCGACGCCGACTCGGCCGCCAAACTGGCTGACGCCGGCTGACCGACTGAGACAATGCCCCAATGCGGCGTGCGACGCGTCCGCGGTCGCCGGGCGGGCTCGACCCATCGAGCCCGTACCGACGGCCAGGACAGCCGCCGTGACGAAAGCGCGAGAGGATCAACGTGAACCTGCTGCTCGCCGAGGTGGCGCAAGCCACCCAGCGGTTGGCCGACGCCGGCGTACCTTCTCCGCGCTTCGACGCGGAGGAGCTGGCCGCGTTCGTGCACGGCGTCAAGCGGGGTGAGCTGCACAACGTGGCCGACACCGACTTCGACGCCCGCTACTGGGAGGCCGTCGCCCGCCGCGAGGCCCGGGAGCCGCTCCAGCACATCACCGGCCGCGCGTTCTTCCGCTACCTCGAACTCCAGGTGGGCCCCGGAGTCTTCGTGCCCCGCCCCGAGACCGAGTCGGTCGTCGGCTGGGCCATAGACGCCGTACGGGCCATGGACGTCGTCGAGCCCCTGATCGTCGACCTGTGCACCGGCTCCGGGGCCATCGCCCTGGCCCTCGCGCAGGAGGTGCCGCGCTCCCGCGTGCACGCCGTGGAGCTGGACGAGGGCGCCCTCGGCTGGGCCCGTAAGAACGTCGAGGGCTCCCGGGTGTCCCTGCACCACGGCAACGCCCTCACCGCGCTGCCGGAGCTCGACGGCCAGGTCGACCTGGTCATCAGCAACCCGCCGTACATCCCGCTCACCGAGTGGGAGTTCGTGGCGCCCGAGGCCCGCGACCACGACCCGCAGCTCGCGCTGTTCTCCGGCGAGGACGGCCTCGACACCATCCGCGGCATCGAGCGCACCGCCCACCGGCTGCTGCGCCCGGGCGGCGTCGTCGTCATCGAGCACGCCGACACCCAGGGCGGCCAGGTGCCGTGGATCTTCACCGAGGAGAAGGGCTGGGCCGACGCGGCCGACCACCCCGACCTCAACAACCGCCCGCGCTTCGCGACGGCCCGTAGGGCGACGGCGTGAGCGGGGCAACGGCACCTAACCGCTTCGCGAAGGAGATGTGATGGCACGGCGATACGACTGCAGCGACGCGACCGACCGCAAGACCGGTCTGCGCGAAGCCGCCGCCGCGGTCCGCCGCGGCGAGCTGGTCGTGCTGCCCACCGACACCGTCTACGGCATCGGTGCGGACGCCTTCAGCCGTGAGGCCGTCGGCGACCTCCTGGAGGCCAAGGGGCGCGGCCGGAACATGCCCACGCCCGTGCTCGTCGGCTCTCCGAACACCCTGCACGGGCTGGTCACGGACTTCTCGGAGCAGGCCTGGGAGCTGGTCGACGCCTTCTGGCCCGGCGCGCTCACCCTGGTCGCCAACCACCAGCCGTCGCTGACCTGGGACCTCGGCGAGACGCACGGCACCGTCGCCGTGCGGATGCCGCTGCACCCCGTCGCCATCGAGCTGCTCACCGAGTTCGGTCCCATGGCCGTCTCCAGCGCCAACCTCACCGGCCACCCGGCCCCGCAGGACTGCGACTCCGCGCAGGAGATGCTCGGCGACTCCGTCTCGGTCTACCTCGACGGCGGCTCCACCCCGGACAACGTGCCCTCCTCCATCGTCGACGTCACCGGCAAGGTGCCCGTGCTGCTGCGGGCCGGCGCGCTCAGCGCCGAGCAGCTGCGCGAGGTAGTCCCCGATCTCGAGGTGGCCAATTGATCGCCCCGCAGGGGCGTGGCATAGCGGGACCGGACACCCATGACCCCGGCCGGTCCGGGGTCCCCACCTTCCGCATCCTCCACGTCAGCACCGGCAACGTCTGCCGCTCGCCCATCACCGAGCGGCTGACCCGCCATGCCCTCTCCGACCGCCTCGGCGACCCCCTCACGGGCGGTCTCGTGGTGGAGAGCGCCGGCACCTGGGGACATGAGGGAGCCCCGATGGAGGCGCACGCGGCGACCGTCCTGGCCGACCTCGGCGCCGACCCGGACGGCTTCATCGGCCGGGAGCTGCTGGACGAGCACGTCATCCGCGCCGATCTCGTGCTCACCGCCACCCGCGATCACCGCGCCCAGGTCATCTCCATGGGCCACTCCGCGGGGCTGCGGACGTTCACGCTCAAGGAGTTCACCCGGCTGGTACGGGCCATAGACCACGCGACGCTGCCAGACCCCGAGCAGGCCGGCGGGGTGGTCGACCGCGCCCGCGCCCTGGTGCAGGCCGCCGCCGCGCTGCGCGGCTGGCTGCTCGCCCCGAACGCGGAGGCCGACGAGGTCCACGACCCCTACGGCGCCCCGATCACCTTCTTCCGCTCCATCGGTGACGAGATCAACCAGGCCCTCGACCCGGTCGTCACGGCGCTGACGGGCGTACCGACCCGGGCCTGAGGCCCGGGGTGTCGTCCCCGCACCACCGCTGCGCGGCGGTGTCCTCAATCGCCGGACGGGCTGCTGTGCTGTGTCCTCAATCGCCGGACGGGCTGGGCTTGACTGGACTGAGCCCAGCCAAAACCAGCCCGTCCGGCGATTGAGGACGCGCCCGCAGGGCGCTCACCGCCGCAGGCGGTAAAGGCGGGACCGCGCGCGCACCGCGCCGGCGGACCGGCCCCGGCCTACATTGGGGGTGAAGAGCCCATCGCACCCGCACAGCCCGGAGCCAGCGATGCCCGTCACCCCCACGCCCACCAGGGGCGCCAGCGCGGAAGGGGCCACCGGCCACCCCGCATGGGGCCCCGGCTTCGACGCGCTGCTGCGGCAGGACCCCGAGATGGCCGAAATCCTCCTCGGCGAGGCGAACCGGCAGGCCACCGGCATCCAGCTCATCGCCGCCGAGAACTTCACCTCGCCCGCCGTTCTCGCCGCCCTCGGCTCCCCGCTGGCCAACAAGTACGCCGAGGGTTATCCCGGCGCCCGCCACCACGGCGGCTGCGAGCTGGCCGACGCCGCCGAGCGCATCGCCGTCGACCGCGCCAAGGACCTCTTCGGCGCCGCGCACGCCAACGTCCAGCCGCACTCCGGCTCCGCCGCCGTCATGGCCGCCTACGCCGCCCTGCTGCGCCCCGGCGACACCGTCCTCGCCATGGCCCTCACCGACGGCGGGCACCTCACCCACGGCTCACCGGCGAACTTCTCGGGCCGCTGGTACGACTTCGTCGGCTACGGGGTCAGTGCGGAGACCGGGCTGATCGACTACGAGCGGGTCCGGGCCCTGGCCCGTGAGCACCGGCCCAAGGCGATCGTCTGTGGCTCGATCTCGTACCCCCGGCACCCCGACTACGCCGCCTTCCGCGACATCTGCGACGAGACCGGCGCCTATCTCGTCGTCGACGCCGCGCACCCCATCGGCCTGGTCGCCGGGGGAGCGGCGCCCAGCCCCGTGCCGTACGCGGACGTGGTGTGCGCCACCACGCACAAGGTGCTGCGCGGCCCCCGCGGCGGGCTGCTGCTGTGCGGCGCCGCGCTGGCGGACCGGATCGACCGGGCGGTGTTCCCGCTCACGCAGGGCGGCCCGCAGATGCACACCGTGGCGGCGAAGGCCGTCGCCTTCGGCGAGGCCGCGACCCCGGCGTTCACCACGTACGCCCATCGGGTGGTGGCCAACGCCCGCGCGCTGGCCACCGCGCTGGCCGCGGAGGGACTCACCGTGACCACGGGCGGCACCGACACCCATCTGATCACCGCCCGCCTCGGGGCGCTCGCGCCGGACGCCGCCGCGGCCCGCGGCCGGCTCGCGGCGGCGGGCATCGTCCTGGACACCTGCGGGCTGCCCCACGGCACCGGTCACGGCCTGCGGCTGGGTACCGCGGCCATCACCACCCAGGGCATGGGCGAGGCCGAGATGGGCCGCCTGGCGGCCCTCATGGGCACCGCGCTGCGCGGAGACGTCCCGGGCGGCGCCGTCCGGGACGCGGTGCTGCGCCTGGCAGCGGAGTTCCCGCCCGATCCGGCCCGTTTCTGACCCTCCGCAACCGCCGGGGCGTGGCGAACGTCTCCAGCCACATTCACCGATCGGGGGCGGACGCGAATATGGTGTGGGGCTGTGATGTCCAGCGAAAACTCTGGGGCAGCCCGTGCGTGAATATCTGCTGACGCTGTGCGTCACCGCAGCGGTCACCTATCTGCTGACGGGTCCGGTGCGGAAGTTCGCCATCGCGGCCGGGGCGATGCCGGAGATCCGCGCGCGGGACGTGCACCGCGAACCGACGCCGCGGCTCGGCGGTATCGCGATGTTCGGCGGGCTGTGCGCGGGACTGCTGGTGGCCGCGCACCTGTCGAACCTCAAGAGCGTCTTCGAGCTGTCCAACGAGCCCCGGGCGCTGCTCTCCGGGGCCGGGCTGATCTGGCTGCTCGGTGTGCTGGACGACAAGTGGGGCGTGGACGCCCTGGTCAAGCTCGGCGGGCAGATGATCGCCGCCGGTGTGATGGTGCTCCAGGGTCTGACGATCCTGTGGATCCCGGTGCCCGGTGTGGGCCCGGTCTCGCTCACGCCGATGCAGGGCACGCTGCTGACCGTCGCGCTGGTCGTCATCACCATCAACGCCGTGAACTTCGTGGACGGCCTGGACGGCCTGGCGTCCGGCATGGTCTGCATCGCCGCCGCCGCGTTCTTCATGTACACCTACCGGATCTGGTTCGGGTACGGGCTGGAGGCGGCCGCGCCCGCGACGCTGTTCGCGGCGGTCCTGATGGGCATGTGCCTGGGCTTCCTGCCGCACAACATGCACCCCGCCCGGATCTTCATGGGCGATTCCGGCTCGATGCTGATCGGCCTGGTGCTGGCGGCGGGCGCCATCTCGGTGACCGGGCAGCTCGACCCGGACGCGCTCAGTCTCTTCGTCGGTTCGGAGCGGGCGGCCGTGCACGCCACGGTGCCGGTCTACATCCCGCTGCTGCTGCCGCTCACGGTGATCGCGGTGCCCGTCGCGGACCTGCTGCTGGCCATCGTGCGCCGGACGTGGAACGGCCAGTCGCCGTTCGCCGCCGACCGCGGGCATCTGCACCACCGGCTGCTGGAGATCGGCCACTCGCACAGCCGCGCCGTATTGATCATGTATTTCTGGTCGGCGCTCATCGCCTTCGGCACCGTCGCCTACTCGGTGCACTCCGCGAGCGTCTGGATCCTGCTGGTCATCGTGGCGCTCAGCGCGGTCGGTCTGGTCCTGCTGCTGCTGCCGCGCTTCACCCCGCGCGCCCCGCGCTGGGCCGAGGCCTTCGTGCCGCCGCGCTACCGCCGCCGCAAGTCGGTCGTGGTCGCTCTGGCAGGAGGCGCGGGCGTCGGCGGGACGGCCGAGGGCGCGGGCATCGGGGAGCAGCGCGAGCCGGTCCCGGCGGGGCTGCACGGGGCGACGGCCATCGGCGACCGCTCGCGCTTCCCGCACACCAGGAAGATCAGCAGCCACCGCTGACCAAGCAGTCCCGCAGGTTTCGGGGGCTTTTAGCAGAGAAATATGTGGCCCGTCAGCCCTCCGACCAGCACATTCACCCGTGCGTGTGAGGGCTGGCACACGATGTAGGTAAAGACCTCATCAAATAGTTTGTGATACCGTTCACTAAACCCGGTGCTAGAGCCGAAGGACCGTAGTGCGGCGGCCCTTCGTCGCGAGTCACGTCTCACTCCCGGGGATACGCTCGTCCACGACGAATCGTTGCTTCCGACCTCTCGCCGGAGAAACCCTTCATGCAGTCCAACGACGCTCGAACACTCCTGCGCTGCGCCGTCCCGACCGCCCTCGCGGGCGTGGTCGCTGTCGCCGTCAGCGGTGTCCTCGCCGGTGGCAAGGGTGCGATCGGCGCCGCCGTCGGCACGGCCGTCGCGGGTGGCGTCATGGCCCTGGGTTTCTATGTGCTCCAGCGCACCGCGAAGTCGTTCCCGCACTTGTTCCAGGCCATGGGCCTGGTGCTGTACGTGACCCAGTTCCTGATCTCCGCCGTCGTGCTGGCGGTCTTCCGGGACACCTCGCTTTTCAACACCCGCGCCTTCGCGTTCGCCCTGCTCGCCGCCGTCCTCGTGTGGACTGCGGCCCAGACGCGCGCCTACATGAAGGCCAAGATCCTTTATGTGGAACCGGAATCCTCCGAGGCGAAGAAGTCCGCGCCCGCAGGGTCTCCGTCGTGACCGGTAGGGCCGCCATAAAGGTGCCGGTGCTCACCTGCTATCGTCCGGTGCCATCTGAGGCACAGTGGGCGCAGGCAGCTGAACTCCCGAGTATCCCGGGACGGAATCGGCGGTCCATGCAGCTGATGCCGCTTACGCCGACCGGTCCCGCGCCGGTCACCTGCCCCCCCATCCGCAAGACCAGTCCAGTGCCGTTCCGCGGCTGTGCGCCGCGCCGACACAACGAGGTTGCCGTACCTATGCGCCACGCTGAAGGAGCTCGCGGTGAGTGCTGAACAGATGCTCGCCTTCGAGACCGATTGCCACATCTTCGATGGGTGCGGCTTCCCAGCCCCAGGCCTTCACTCGTTCTTGTTTGAACCGATCTTCAGCATCGGTGGCTTCGACTTCAACAAGCCGATGCTGCTGGCCGTGCTGGGCACGTTCCTGATCATCGGTTTCTTCTGGGCGGCGTTCGGCCGGGCGAAGGTGGTCCCGGGCAAGCTGCAGATGGTCGGTGAGGCGGGTTACGACTTCGTACGCCGCGGCATCGTCTACGAGGCGCTCGGCAAGAAGGAGGGCGAGAAGTACGTCCCCTTCATGGTCTCGCTGTTCTTCTTCGTCTGGATCATGAACCTCTGGTCGATCATTCCGGTCGCCCAGTTCCCCGTGACCTCGATCATCGCCTTCCCGGCGGCGCTCGCGCTGATCGTCTACGTCCTGTGGATGTACCTGACGTTCAAGAAGCACGGCTTCGTCGGCGGTCTGAAGAACATCACCGGCTACGACAAGTCGCTCGGTGGCGTCCTCCCGCTCGCGGTGACCCTGGAGTTCTTCTCGAACGTGCTGGTCAGGCCGTTCACCCACGCGGTGCGACTCTTCGCCAACATGTTCGCCGGTCACCTGCTGATCCTGATGTTCACCATCGCCAGCTGGTACCTGCTGAACGGGATCGGCATCGCCTACGCGGGTGTCTCGTTCGTGATGACCATCGTGATGACCGCCTTCGAGCTGTTCATCCAGGCCGTCCAGGCGTACGTCTTCGTGCTGCTGGCCACCAACTACGTTCAGGGCGCGCTCGCCGAGCACCACTGAGTGCCCTCGCCTCCCAGTCCAACAATCGTCCGGTGGCCAACCCCCACCGGTCCGTGAAAGAGAAGGAAGAACGAGCATGTCTGCTGCTCTCCAGACCATCGCCGCTGGTGTCGAGATCAAGGGCAACCTCGGCTCGATCGGCTACGGCCTCGCCGCGATCGGCCCCGGCGTCGGCGTCGGCATCGTCTTCGGTAACGGCACCCAGGCGCTGGCCCGTCAGCCCGAGGCCGCCGGCCTGATCCGCGCCAACCAGATCCTCGGCTTCGCCTTCTGTGAGGCGCTCGCCCTGATCGGCCTGGTCATGCCGTTCGTCTACCCGTCTGCCTGATCACGGTCCGACGACCACTGTTTTCGACGGAAGGCATTGATGTGAAAGCCCTGCTCTTGGCGAGCGAGGGGGAAGTGGAAGCTCCCCTCCTGCCGCCGATCCCAGAGCTCGTCATCGGTCTGATCGCCTTCGCCATCGTCTTCTTCTTCCTGGCCAAGAAGCTCTCTCCGAAGATCAACAAGGTTCTGGAAGAGCGCCGCGAGGCCATCGAAGGCGGTCTGGAGAAGGCCGCGGCCGCGCAGGCCGAGGCGCAGCAGGTGCTCGACGACTACCGGGTACAGCTCGCCGACGCCCGCCACGAGGCCGCGCGTCTGCGCCAGGAGGCGCAGGAGCAGGGCGTCGCGATGATCGCCGAGATGCGGTCCGAGGGTCAGCGTCAGCGCGAGGAGATCATCGCGGCCGGCCACGCCCAGATCGAGGCCGACCGCAAGTCCGCAGCGGCTTCGCTGCGACAGGACGTGGGCCAGCTGGCCGGCGACCTGGCGGCCAAGCTCGTGGGTGAGTCCCTCAAGGACGCCACCCGGCAGAGCCGGACCATCGACCGCTTCCTCGACGAACTCGAGAACAAGTCGGCCGGTGCGGCGAAGGCAGAGGTGACCCGATGAGCGGAGCGAGCCGCGAGGCCCTGGCCTCCGCACGCGAGAGCCTCGACGCGCTGGCGGACAACACGTCCGTGGACGCGGCGAAGCTCGCCGAGGAGCTTGCCGCCGTCACCGCGCTGCTCGACCGCGAGGTGTCGCTGCGTCGGGTCCTGACCGACCCGGCGCAGTCCGGCGAGGCCAAGGCCGAGCTTGCCCGGCGGCTGCTGGGCGGCCAGGTGGGCGGCGAGACCGCCGATCTGGTGGCCGGCATGGTCCGCTCCCGCTGGTCGCGTTCGCGTGACCTCGTGGACGCGATCGAGGAGCTGGCCGACAGCGCCGACTTCATCGCGGCCCAGCGGACCGATGTCCTGGACGACGTCGAGGACGAGCTGTTCCGCTTCGGCCGGATCGTCACCGCGAACGCCGAGCTGCGGTCGGCGCTGACCGACAAGGTCGCGAGCCGTTCGGCCAAGGCCGAGCTGCTGCACAGCCTGCTGGGCGGCCGGGCCAACCCGGTCACCGAGCGTCTGGTGATCCGACTCGTCACGCACCCGCGTGGCCGTAGCCTGGAAGCGGGGCTCACCGCCCTCTCCAAGCTGGCCGCCGACCGCCGGGACCGGATGGTCGCGGAGGTCAGGTCCGCGGTACCGCTGAACGACCAGCAGAAGCAGCGCCTCGGTGAGGCGCTGGCCAAGCTGTACGGACGGCGTGTCCACCTCAACCTGGACGTGGACCCCGAGGTTCTCGGTGGTGTCCAGGTGCGGATCGGTGACGAGGTCATCAACGGCACCATCGCGGACCGGCTCGCCGAGGCGAGCCGCCGGATGGCCGGCTGACAGCCACCAACTCAAGAGCATGACTGACGGCCCGAGTTGGGCCGACGGTGACCTCTGGAGGGCTTCCTCCAGAGAAGAAATACTTCGGGCCCAACAAGGAGAGCAGGGAACCCAGATGGCGGAGCTCACGATCCGGCCGGAGGAGATCCGGGACGCGCTGGAGAACTTTGTCCAGGCGTACAAGCCGGACGCGGCCTCGCGCGAGGAGGTCGGTACGGTCAGCGTTGCCGGCGACGGCATCGCGAAGGTCGAGGGTCTTCCCTCGGCCATGGCGAACGAGCTGCTGCGGTTCGAGGACGGAACCCTCGGTCTCGCCCTCAACCTCGAGGAGCGCGAGATCGGTGCGGTCGTCCTCGGCGAGTTCAGCGGCATCGAGGAGGGCCAGCCGGTGCAGCGCACCGGTGAGGTGCTCTCCGTCGCGGTAGGCGAGGGTTACCTCGGCCGCGTCGTCGACCCGCTGGGCAACCCGATCGACGGCCTCGGCGAGATCGCGACCGAAGGTCGCCGCGCCCTGGAGCTGCAGGCTCCTGGCGTCATGGTCCGCAAGTCGGTGCACGAGCCGATGCAGACCGGCCTCAAGGCCGTCGACGCGATGGTGCCGATCGGCCGTGGCCAGCGTCAGCTGATCATCGGCGACCGCCAGACCGGCAAGACCGCGCTGGCCGTCGACACGATCATCAACCAGCGCGACAACTGGCGCTCCGGCGACCCGAAGAAGCAGGTCCGCTGCATCTACGTCGCCATCGGCCAGAAGGGCTCCACCATCGCGTCCGTGCGCGGTGCGCTGGAGGAGGCCGGCGCCCTGGAGTACACGACGATCGTCGCGGCTCCGGCGTCCGACCCGGCCGGCTTCAAGTACCTCGCCCCGTACACCGGCTCGGCCATCGGCCAGCACTGGATGTACCAGGGCAAGCACGTCCTGATCGTCTTCGACGACCTGTCGAAGCAGGCCGACGCCTACCGCGCCGTGTCCCTGCTGCTGCGCCGCCCGCCGGGCCGTGAGGCCTACCCGGGTGACGTCTTCTACCTGCACTCGCGTCTGCTGGAGCGCTGCGCCAAGCTCTCCGACGACATGGGCGCCGGTTCGATGACGGGTCTGCCGATCGTCGAGACCAAGGCGAACGACGTGTCGGCGTTCATCCCGACCAACGTCATCTCCATCACCGACGGCCAGTGCTTCCTGGAGTCCGACCTGTTCAACGCGGGCCAGCGCCCGGCGCTGAACGTCGGTATCTCGGTCTCCCGCGTCGGTGGCTCGGCCCAGCACAAGGCCATGAAGCAGGTCTCCGGCCGACTCCGTGTCGACCTCGCCCAGTACCGCGAGCTGGAGGCGTTCGCCGCCTTCGGTTCCGACCTGGACGCGGCCTCGAAGTCGCAGCTGGAGCGCGGCAAGCGCATGGTCGAGCTGCTGAAGCAGGGCCAGTACGCCCCGTACTCGGTCGAGAACCAGGTCGTCTCCGTCTGGGCCGGCACCACCGGCAAGATGGACGACGTGCCGGTCGAGGACATCCAGCGCTTCGAGCGCGAGATGCTCGACTACCTGGGCCGCGAGCACAAGGGCCTGATGGACAGCATTGTCGAGGGCGGCAAGATGTCCGACGACACCCTCCAGGCGCTCGCCGACGCCATCGCCACCTTCAAGAAGCAGTTCGAGACCTCGGACGGCAAGCTTCTCGGTGACGACGCCACGGCCGGCTCCGCGAAGTGACGACGACGGAAGGGACCTGATCCATGGGAGCCCAGCTCCGGGTCTACAAGCGTCGCATCCGCTCCGTCACCGCGACCAAGAAGATCACCAAGGCGATGGAGATGATCGCCGCCTCGCGCATCGTCAAGGCGCAGCGCCAGGTGGCGGCATCGACGCCGTACGCGAGTGAGCTCACCCGCGCGGTGACGGCGGTTGCCACCGGCTCGAACACCAAGCACGCCCTCACCACCGAGGTCGAGAACCCGGTCCGCGCCGCGGTGCTGCTCGTCACGAGCGACCGCGGTCTGGCCGGCGGCTACTCCTCCAACGCCATCAAGGCCGCGGACAAGCTCACCGAGCGCCTGCGCTCGGAGGGCAAGGAGGTCGTGACGTACATCATCGGCCGCAAGGGCGTGGCGTACTACGGCTTCCGGGAGCGTCCGGTGGCCCAGTCGTGGACCGGCTTCACCGACAGCCCGACCTACGCGGACGCCAAGAAGGTCGCGGGTCCGCTCATCGAGGCGGTCCAGCGGGACACCGCCGAGGGCGGCGTCGACGAGCTGCACATCGTCTTCACCGAGTTCGTCTCGATGATGACGCAGTCGCCGGTGGAGAAGCGGCTGCTGCCGCTCAGCCTCGATGTGACGGACGAGGCCGAGGAGGCGGGCAAGGGCAAGATCCTTCCGCTCTTCGACTTCGAGCCGTCGGCCGAGGGTGTCCTCGACGCGCTGCTGCCGCGGTACGTCGAGAGCCGGATCTACAACGCGCTGCTGCAGTCGGCTGCCTCCGAGCACGCCGCCCGCCGTCGCGCGATGAAGTCGGCGACCGACAACGCCGGCGAACTCATCAAGTCGCTCTCGCGGCTTGCGAACGCGGCCCGCCAGGCCGAAATCACCCAGGAAATCAGCGAGATCGTCGGTGGCTCCAGTGCCCTGGCCGACGCGAACGCGGGGAGTGACTGACCACTATGACCACGACTGTTGAAACCGCCACGGCCACCGGCCGCGTCGCGCGGGTCATCGGCCCGGTCGTCGACGTGGAGTTCCCCGTCGACGCGATGCCGGAGATCTACAACGCGCTGCACGTCCAGGTCGCCGACCCGGCCGAGAACGGCAAGCTCAAGACGCTGACCCTCGAGGTCGCCCAGCACCTGGGTGACGGCCTGGTCCGCGCCATCTCCATGCAGCCCACCGACGGTCTGGTCCGCCAGGCCGCGGTGACCGACACCGGCGCGGGCATCACCGTGCCCGTCGGTGACGTCACCAAGGGCAAGGTGTTCAACACCCTCGGCGAGATCCTGAACGTGGACCCGTCCACGGTCGAGGTCACCGAGCGCTGGCCGATCCACCGCAAGGCCCCGAACTTCGACCAGCTCGAGTCGAAGACCGAGATGTTCGAGACCGGCGTCAAGGTCATCGACCTGCTGACCCCGTACGTCAAGGGCGGCAAGATCGGTCTGTTCGGTGGTGCCGGTGTCGGCAAGACCGTGCTGATCCAGGAAATGATCTACCGCGTGGCCAACAACCACGACGGTGTGTCGGTGTTCGCCGGTGTCGGTGAGCGCACTCGTGAGGGCAACGACCTCATCGAGGAAATGACCGACTCGGGCGTCATCGACAAGACGGCGCTCGTCTTCGGCCAGATGGACGAGCCCCCGGGCACCCGTCTGCGCGTCGCCCTGGCCGGTCTGACCATGGCGGAGTACTTCCGCGATGTGCAGAAGCAGGACGTGCTCTTCTTCATCGACAACATCTTCCGGTACACCCAGGCCGGTTCCGAGGTGTCCACCCTGCTCGGCCGTATGCCGTCCGCGGTGGGTTACCAGCCGAACCTGGCGGACGAGATGGGTCTGCTGCAGGAGCGCATCACCTCGACGCGTGGTCACTCGATCACGTCGATGCAGGCGATCTACGTCCCCGCGGACGACCTGACCGACCCGGCCCCGGCCACGACCTTCGCGCACCTCGACGCGACGACCGTGCTGTCGCGTCCGATCTCGGAGAAGGGCATCTACCCGGCGGTCGACCCGCTGGACTCGACGTCCCGCATCCTGGACCCGCGCTACATCGCGCAGGAGCACTACGACGCCGCCATGCGCGTCAAGACGATCCTGCAGAAGTACAAGGACCTCCAGGACATCATCGCGATCCTCGGTATCGACGAGCTGGGCGAGGAGGACAAGCTCGTTGTCCACCGTGCCCGTCGCGTCGAGCGCTTCCTGTCGCAGAACACCCACGTGGCGAAGCAGTTCACCGGCGTGGACGGTTCGGACGTGCCGCTGGACGAGTCGATCGCCGCGTTCAACGCGATCTGCGACGGCGACTACGACCACTTCCCCGAGCAGGCGTTCTTCATGTGCGGTGGCCTCGAGGACCTCAAGGCCAACGCCAAGGAGCTGGGCGTCTCCTGATCCTCGGGCTCGTCGAGCCCTGTGATCAGCGGTCCGGGGGCGGGGCTCCCCCGCCCCCGGACCGTACGTCCCCTATTCTTTGACCCAACACCTGTCAGACCCGGCAGGTGGAGACCCGAGGAGCCACGTTGGCTGCTGAGCTGCACGTCGAGCTGGTCGCGGCGGACCGAAGCGTCTGGTCCGGCGAGGCCACTCTGGTCATCGCGCGAACCACATCGGGCGACATCGGCGTCATGCCCGGCCACCAGCCGCTGCTCGGTGTGCTGGAGTCCGGCCCGGTGACGATCAAGACCGCGGACGGCAATGTCGTCGCTGCGGTGCACGGTGGATTCATCTCGTTCGCGGACGACAAGCTCTCGCTGCTCGCCGAGGTCGCGGAGCTGGCCGACGAGATCGACGTCCAGCGCGCGGAGCGGGCGCTGGAGCGCGCGAAGGCCGAGGCCGACGCGCACGCCGAGCGTCGTGCGGATGTCCGGCTGCGTTCGGTCACGGGCGTTCACTGAACCCCGCGACTCACTGAGTTCGTCCCTCAGCCGCGGACCGCACTGGAGTTCTCCAGGGCGGTCCGCGGCTGAGGCAATACAGGTGCGGTTGCTCTAGATGATGCGAGGAGGTCGGTGGAGATGGTCCTCGCTCTGCTCGTGAGCGGCATCGTCGTCTTGCTGGTTTTGGTGGGACTCTTCGTCTTCGGGCTGCGCAGACGGCTCATCCAGCGGTCGGGGGGAACCTTCGACTGCAGCCTGCGCTGGAACGTCCCCGAGGACGACCCCGAGCCGGCGGGCAAGGGGTGGGTGTACGGCGTAGCGCGGTACAACGGTGACCGGATCGAGTGGTTCCGGGTCTTCTCGTACGCGTACCGGCCCCGCCGGTTCCTGGAGCGTGCCTCGATCGAGGTGCTGGAGCGGCGTACGCCGCAGGGCGAGGAGGAGCTGGCCCTGCTGTCCGACGCCGTCGTCCTGGTCTGCATGCACCGCGGTACGCGGCTGGAACTGGCGATGAGCGAGGACGCCCTGACCGGCTTCCTGGCGTGGCTGGAGGCGGCGCCGCCGGGGCAGAGGGTCAACGTGGCGTAGGCCCCCGGGCCGTCTGCGGCGGCGAGCGCCCTGCGGGCGCGTCTCCCCCCAGCGGGCTGGTATTGGCTGAGGTCAGCCAATACCAGCCCGTCCGGCGTTTGAGGACACCGCCGCGCAGCGGTGGTGCGCCCGCGCGATCCGCCGGACAGGTACGGCGGCTATCGCAAACCGCTGTCGACGGCGGTCATGAGCGTCCCACTGTCACCTGACATCTCCCAGATCATCACCCCGCCGAGGCTCTTCGACCTGAGCCAGGCGGTCTTTTTGTTGATGGACCAGACGTCGTCGAAGGTCCACCACTGGCCCTTGTCGCCCGTGTAGCCGTACGTCGCGACCGACTGCTCGTCGTGGTGCACGGTCAGGTTGGGGACGGACGCGAGCAGGTTGTCGTAGCCGCGGGTGCCGGCCTCCTCCGGGAACTGGCCGGGGGCCGCGCCGCCCGCCGCCTGCCACTCGCCGCGCGCGCCGCCGTCGGCGACCTGCTGCCAGCCGCGGCCGTAGAACGCGAGGCCGAGGACGACCTTGCGCGGGTCGACGCCGGCGTCGAGGTATGCCTGGACGGTCGACTCGACGCTGAACTTCGTTGGGTACGGGTCCTGGGCGTCGGTGTAGAGATTCCCCTGGTGGCCCGTGCGGTTCGGCTCCCAGCTGTTGTCGCTGCCGGAGCCGTGGAAGTCGTAGCCCTGGACGTTGGCGTAGTCCATGTAGTCGAGGACGCTGGGCGTGCCGTCCTTGGTGGTGATGTCCCAGCCCGCCTCGATCTTGCCCGGGTCGGCCGGGGTGAAGGCCGTGAGCAGGTACTTCTTGCCGGTCGTGGTGCTCAGGGCGTCGAGCTGGCGGCGGAACTCGGCGAACAGCAGGGTGTTGTTCGCCTTGTCGTCCTTCGAGACGTGGTTTCCGGCGTGGCCGTCGGAGCCCGGCCACTCCCAGTCGAGGTCGAAGCCGTCGAAGACGCCTGCCGCGGCCCCGGCGCCGCCGCGCCCGCCGGTGGTCGGCAGGTTGCCCTTGATGTACATGTCGACGCAGGACTTCACGAACTTCTGCCGGGAGGCGTCCGTCCTGGCCACGTCGGAGAAGTACTTGCTGTAGGTCCAGCCTCCGACGGAGATCAGGGTCTTGAGCTTGGGGTACTTGGCCTTGAGCTTCTTGAGCTGGTTGTAGTTGCCCGCCAGCGGCTGGTCCCAGGTGTCGGCCACGCCGTCGACGGACTCGCCCGCCCCGAAGCCCTTCTCGTAGTCGGCCCAGGCGTCGCCCGCGCCGTCACCCTGGTTGGGGTCCTGGGGGTTGGGGGAGGTGGCCTTGGTGACGCCGTTGAGACAGGTGAGGTTCACCGGGTCGATGTTGGAGAACGAGTAGTTGAGGTGTGTGAGCTTGGCGGCGGCGCCCGTGGTGTCCAGGGACTTCACCGTGTAGCCGCGCCCGTAGATGCCCCACTGCACGAAGTAGCCGACCTTCGCGTACTCGCCGGGCTGCCCGCCCCCGCCCGTGGTCCGGACGGTCAGCGGCGGGCTGGACTTGCCGGTCTGGTCGGCGGTGTCGCGGGCGACGACGGTGTAGGCGTAGTCGGTGCCGGGAGTGAGCCCGGTGTCCTTCCAGGCGAGCTTGGCCACGGTCGCGACCTTGGTGGTGCCGCGGTAGACGTCGTAGTTCTTGATGCCCTTGTCGTCGGTGGCGGCGGTCCACTTCAGTGCGACGGAGGTGTCGGTAACGGCGGTGGCCTGGGGGGTGCCGGGGGCGGAGGGCGGTTTGTCGGTGCCGCCGCCCGTGCTCGTACGGACGGTGGTGGGCGGGGAGGCGGGTCCGGTCCGGCCGGAGGTGTCCCGGGCGACGACGGTGTAGGTGTACTCGGTGTCGGCGGTCAGACCGGTGTCGGTGAAGGTGGTGCCGGAGACCGTGCCGACGACGGTCTTGTCGCGCAGGACGTCGTAGTTCTTGACGCCCTTGTCGTCCGTGGCCGCCGCCCAGCTCAGCGAGACGCTGTTCTCGGTGACGCCGGTGGAGGTGGCCTGACCGGGCGCGCTCGGCGGGTCGTCGCCCGAGGAGCCGTCGCAGGGGCCGCCGTCCAGCCTGCAGCCGCTCGGCTCGCCGTCGCCGGAGGCGACGAAGCCGAAGGAGACGCTGGCGCCGGGGGCGATGGTGCCGTTGTACTCGCGGTTCTTCGCGGTGTGGTGCCCGCCGGTGGAAGTGATCAGGGCGTCCCAGTAGGCGCCGACGGTGGTGGTGGCGGGGAAGTCCCACTCGACGGTCCACCCGTTGATGGTGGTGGTGCCGGTGTTCTTCACCGTCCACTGGCCCTGGAAGCCGCTGCCCCACTCGGAGGTCTTGGCGAAGGAGGCCGTCGCGGAGGCCGCCGCCTGGGCCGGTGCGGCAGCCAGGCCGACCAGCGTGGCGAGCGGGAGCAGTAGTGCGGCGAGCACCACGACGGCTCGGGAAGCGATGCGTTTGGTGTGTCTGGTATGTCCTGAGGTTCCTGTGCTCAAGGGAAACTCCTTGAGTGTGGGGGCACCTCCCAGCGGTGGGCTGGGGGAGTCCTTAACTGGTGGGGGACGAACGTCGGAACCTGTGCGCAGCCCGGTGAGTGTGCGTTATATGAACACCCTCACCACAGTTGTGAGGGGAGGGTAAGAAGGTCTGGACCAACGGTCAAGAGGTCTGGACCAGGCCCAACTCCTGGGCCAGTACGGCCGCCTGTACCCGGCTGCGCAGCTCCAGCTTCCCCAGCAACCGGCTGACGTGCGTCTTGACCGTCGCTTCCGCCATCCCCAGCCGCTCGGCGATCTGCGCGTTCGACAGCCCCGCCCCGAGTGCCGCCAGCACCTCGCGCTCGCGGCGTGTCAGGGCGTCGAGGACGGCGGGGTCGGGCGCGTTCGCCGACCGCGCGGGCACGGGGCGGGCGAACTCCGCGATCAGCCGGCGCGTCACGGCCGGGGAGATCAGCCCCTCGCCGCGCGCGACGGTCCGGACGGCCGCGACCAGGTCGGCGGCCTCGCTGTTCTTGAGCAGGAACCCGGCCGCCCCCGCGCGCAGCGCCCCGAAGACGTACTCGTCCAGGTCGAACGTGGTCAGCACGAGGACGTCCGCCAGCCCCTCGGCGACGATCAGCCGCGTCGCCGACACCCCGTCCAGACGCGGCATCTGTACGTCCATCAGCACCAGATCGGGCCGCAGCTCGCGGGCCAGCCGCACAGCCTCCTCGCCGTCCGGGGCCTCGCCGACGACCTCGACTCCGGGCGCCGAACGCAGGATGAGCACCAGCCCGGACCGCACAGCGGCCTGGTCGTCGGCGACCACGACGCGGATGTGCCCGGCGGTCGTCTCGTGGTCCGTCATGGCGTCCCCTCCTCTTCCACGGGCAGTTCCGCCCGTACCTCCCAGAACTTCTCTCCGTCGGATCCGGCCACCGGGCCTGCCTCCAACGCCCCGCCCAGCAGGGCGACCCGCTCCCGCATACCGACCAGCCCGGCCCCCGCGCCCGGGGCCCGGGGGCCGTGCCGGTCGCCGCCCAGCGAGCTGGTCACCCGCACGGCCAGCGCCCCGGCACCCGGCCCGCCGCCCTGCCCGTCGCGGGACAGCTCCACCACCACCTCGCCCGGCGCCGCGTGCTTGACGGCGTTGGTCAGCGATTCCTGCACGATGCGGTACGCCGCCAGCTCCACCGGCGCCGGGAGGGTGCCCGGGCCGCGCGCGTCCCGCAGGACGAAGACGAAGCGGTCGTCGCGCACGGTCGTACGGGCCCGCGCGAGCAGCGCGTCGACTCCGTCGAGCCGGGGCGAGGCGGCGGGCCCCTCCTCGGGGACCGCGTGACGCAGGAGCCCGATGAGACGGCGCATCTCGGCGAGCCCCTGCACGCTGTTCTCCCGGATCACGGTCAGCGCCTCACTGGACGCCTTGGGATCGCCTATCGACAGCGCGGCCGTGGAGTGGATCGCGATGGCCGACAGATGCCCCGCGACCATGTCGTGCAGCTCGCGCGCCATCCGGGCGCGCTCCGCGCCGACCGCCTCACGCCGGTCCAGCTCGGCCAGCAGCGCGGTCCGCTCGGCCTCCAGCCGCGCCGCGTGGGCGGCGTCCCGGTGCTCACGGATACCGATGCCGGTCCAGGCGGGGGCGATGGTCAGCACCCCGACGCCGAAGCCGATGAGCAGCGCCTCCGGCTCCCGGATGACGGCCAGGGCCAGCAGCGTCGCGATGCCCGTCACCAGCTCGCAGGCGCGCGGAATGCGCCGGGCGACGGAGAGCCGCCCGTACAGCGTGGCCGCGTACACGACGTCCGTGTACATGGCGATCGTCGCGACGAGCGAACCCGTGCAGATGTCGAGCACGATCGTGACCGTGCCGATCACGAGCCCGGTCAGCGGGGCGCTGCGCCGCAGCAACTCGGTGCCGCACATGATGCCCAGCGCGACCAGGGACAGCCACTTCGGCAGCCCGAGCACCGCCGGGTCGCTGCTCAGCCCGAGGAACCACAGGGTGAGCCCGCCGAGCAGCCCGACGGCCGCGATGAGGACGTCGTCACGGTGGGGACGGCTGGGGAGGCTGCGGGTGCTGGCCGGCATGGATCCATCACAGCATGTCGGAGAGGGTGCGGACGTCCCCTGCGGGGCCCTTCGCGAGGGGCTTCGGTACATCGAAGGATGCAGCGCGGGATCGTCACGCGCGACGACGAGACGCGGCCGGCCGGCGGCGACGCTGGAGAGGTCCCGTACGAGGGGGCGGTAAGGGAAGGAGAGACCCCGTGATCGTCACGCTGATCATCGTCTGTGAGGTCGGCTTCTGGGTGCTGCTGGCCGGTGGCCTGAGCCTGCGCTACCTGGCGAAGATGCCCCGCACCGGCGCGGCCGTGCTGCTGCTGGAGCCCGTGCTGGAGCTGGTGCTGCTGGTCGCCACCGCGATAGATCTGCGGGGCGGTGCCGAGGCCGACTGGAAGCACGGCCTGGCGGCGGTCTACATCGGCTACTCGGTCGGTCTGGGCCACACCACGATCAAGTGGGTCGACCAGCGCTTCGCCCACCGCTTCGCGGGCGGCCCCCCGCCGCTCAAGGCACCGAAGTACGGCATGGCGCGCACGGTCCACGAGTGGAAGACCGCCGGCCGCTGGGTGCTGGCGTCGGTCGTCGCCATGGGCCTGCTCCAGGCCGCGATCTGGTACGTCGGCGACTCGGGCGACATCAGCTCGCTGCGCGCCTGGCAGACGAAGATGCTCTTCGTGATCGGCATCAACCTGGCCATCGCGGCGAGCTACACGATTTGGCCGAAGCGGCCGAAGGACAGCCGTGCCGAACGGATTACGTGAGCGGGTGTCTGCGGGCGCGTGTCGTCCGCACCACCGCTGCGCGGCGGACCTCAATCGCCGGACGGGCTCAATTGAGTGCGCTGGGGGTCCCCCCAGCGGTAGCTGGGGGAGATCGAGGACGCGCCCGCAGGGCGCTCGCCGCCGCAGGCGGCAGGCTAGCGGTCACCGCCCGGTACCCAGAGCACGTCCCCCAGCTCCTTGTTCGCCGTCCTCGCCAGGATGAACAGCAGGTCCGAGAGCCGGTTGAGGTAGGTCGCCGTCAGCGGGTTCATGATGTCGGCGTGCAGCTCCAGCGCCGCCCATGTGGAGCGCTCGGCGCGCCGGACCACCGTGCACGCCTGGTGCAGCAGGGCCGCGCCGGGCGTGCCGCCGGGGAGGATGAAGCTGCGCAGCTTCTCCAGGTCCTCCAGGAAGTGGTCGCAGTCCGCCTCCAGCTTGTCGACGTAGGACTGCTCGACCCGCAGCGGCGGGTACTTCGGCTCCTCGACGACCGGCGTCGCCAGGTCCGCGCCGACGTCGAAGAGGTCGTTCTGCACCCGTACGAGTACCTTGACGACCTCCTCCGGCAGCTGCCCCAGCGCGATGGCCACGCCGATCGCGGCATTCGCCTCGTTCGCGTCGGCGTACGCCGCGATCCGGGTGTCGGTCTTCACGGTACGGCTCATGTCGCCGAGGGCGGTCGTGCCGTCGTCCCCGGTGCGGGTGTAGATGCGCGTCAGATTGACCATGGGTCCGAGCCTAGCTACGCACCGGCCGCACGGAAGAGCCGTGTGCCCGCCGTCACGGAGACGGCGGCCAGGGCGAGTGCCGCGAGAGCGCCGTGGAGCATGGCCGGAGCGGTGTAGTGGCCGACGAACGCCGCGCGTACCGCGTCGACCGGATAGCGCAGCGGCATCAGGTGGGAGAGCGCGTCGAGCCAGCCGGGCGCCAGCGACATCGGCAGCATCAGGCCCGACAGCAGCATCGCGGGCAGGTTGACGGCGTTGACGACCGGGGCGAACGCCTGGGGAGCGGAGGCCTTCATGGCCAGCGCGTAGGACAGCGACGCCAGCGAGGCCGCCAACAGGGCGACGAAGGCGAAGCCGATGAGCACGCCGGGCAATGGCGCGCGCAGCCCCATGGCGACGGCCGCGAGGACGAGCAGCCCGGCCTGGAAGGTCAACAGCACCGCGTCGCGCAGCACCCGTCCCAGCAGCAGGGCCAGTCGGCTGACCGGGGTCACCCGCATGCGCTCGACCACGCCGTGCTGCTTCTCCATCAGCAGGCCGATCCCGGCGAAGCCCGCGCCGAACAGCGCGAGTTGGAGCAGCAGCCCGGGGACGAGGATCTGCCAGGAGCTGCCCGAGGAGCCGAGCGGCACGTCGGTGAGCAGGGGCCCGTAGAGAACGAGGTAGAGCAGCGGCATCAGCATGCCGAAGGTGACGGCCATCTTCGAGCGCAGGGTCTGCCGGGCGTAGCGCCCGAAGACCAGCGCGGTGTCGGAGAGGAGTCGGGGGGCGGAGGGCATCGCGGTTGCTCCTAGACGAGTCATTCCGATGTGATCAGTGGTCATAAGCGATCAAGGAGCGTATGACGGGCTGGCCGGTCTTGTGGTTGTGCCAGATCGCGGCGG